>JAQURS010000003.1:50509-117401 GCA_028715505.1 Patescibacteria group bacterium | reverse complement strand
TGCTGGGAGACTGGATGTTCCGCGGCAGCTTGTTTGGACGCCGAGGCAGAAGTGACGAAGGCTCAGGCATCTTCATGATTCTCGGATTGGTTTTCATCCTGCTCGCTCCCCTGGTGGGCCAAATCATTCAACTGGCCATTTCGCGCCGCCGGGAATATCTAGCTGACGCGTCCGGCGCCTTGCTTACGAGATATCCGGAAGGCCTGGCGTCGGCGCTTGAAAAGATTCGGGACAACGCGCGGCCCATGCAAAGCACTTCAGCGGCCACCAACCACCTCTGGATTTCCGATCCGACGGCCAAATCCTTTGGACAGCGCGTAGCCGGACTGTTCGCCACCCATCCGCCGATCGAAGACCGCATTAAACAACTCCGAAACATGCTCGATCAAGCTTAATATGCTTCCCAATGACTTAATCCACCGTTTTACGGCCCATCTCAAGGACACGCTGCAAAAGGCGTTGAATTTTGCCGTGGCCAACGGGCGCGAAGTCGTTGAACCGGGAGATTTAATCGTCGGGCTTTTGCAGGAAAAAGGCGCCCTAGGCGGCGAGATACTCAAGAAAGCGGGTTGCAAGGCCGAGCCGGCCATGAACTTTTTCCAAGGCGGTCCGGGTCAAAAAAAATCCGTCATGGCCTTGGACCTTTCGCCGGCCGTTAAAAAGATTTTGGAAAAATGCATCGTGACCGCCCACCTGCGCGAACATAAATTCGTGGGCACAGAACATTTGGCCGCCGCGCTCATCGAATGCGACGACCCGACGGTTTTGGATTACTTCAAATCAAACCACATTAAGCTTTCGACTCTGCGCGAGCAGGTGGAAAGCGTCTTGCGCTCAACTTCCAACTTCCCGTCCATGGACCAGGTTCTGCAAAAGGCCCAAGAGGAGGACGATTTGATGCCCGGCATGGAAGAAGACCATCCTCAGCAGACCCCTTATCCGGGCCAGCGGACTTGGCGCGGACAAACAGCCTCGGCCCTGGAAAATTTCGCTCGCAACTTAACGCAAACTGAAACGGCCGAAAAACTCGATCCGGTCATTGGGCGCGAAAGGGAGCTCGAGAGGGTCATCGAGGTTTTGATCCGCCGCACCAAATCCAACCCCGTTTTGCTCGGCGATCCGGGAGTCGGCAAAACGGCCATCGTGGAAGGCCTGGCCAAACGCTTGGCCGAAGGCGACGTGCCGGACGCCTTGTACGGCCATCGCCTGCTTTCGCTTGATTTGGCTTCGACGGTAGCTGGCACCATGTACCGCGGCGAGTTTGAAGCGCGCTTAAAACAAATCGTTGAGGAAGCCAGGCAAGATCCGAAAACCATTCTTTTCATTGATGAAATCCACAACATCGTGGGCGCGGGTTCGACTTCGGGTTCGTTGGATGCCGCCAATATTTTGAAACCCGCTTTGGCGCGGGGCGAAATCAGATGCGTGGGCGCCACGACTTGGGCCGAGTATAAAAAGCATATCGAGCCGGATGCCGCCCTTGAACGCCGTTTCCAACCCATCATGATTGATGAGCCGACTCCGGAAGCCACGCACGAAATGCTTAAGGGATTGGAAGCGCGTTACGCCAAGCACCACAACGTCAAATTCCATCCGCAAACGCTCAGGACAGCCGTTGATTTGGCGGAACGCTTTTTAACCGACCGTTTGTTTCCGGACAAAGCGGTTGATTTGATGGACGAGGCCGCCGCTTCGGTGGTGGCGCGCCGCCAATCGCGCGACCAGATGGAGAGGATGTCCGTTTTGGACGCGGCTATCAAAGCCAAGCGGGAAGAATCAGAGCAATACGTGCAACGCAACGAGATGGAGGCCGCCGAACAATCCTCCGCCGACGCGGCCAGGCTCGAAATGGACCGCGACGTTTTGACGAAAGAGCTCGAAAAATTGCACGAGCACGACAAGCCGGTCATCCGGCCCGAAGACGTGGCCAAAGTCGTGGCGCGCATCGCTAACGTGCCCGTCACGGTCATTCTGGCTTCGGAGAGGGAGAGATTGGCCGGGCTGGAGGAAAGGCTTGGGCAACATGTTGTCGGCCAGAATCAAGCCATCGAGCAAGTCGCCGACGTAGTCCGCCGAGCCAGGCTGGGTTTACACGATCCCAGGCGGCCCAAAGCGACCATGCTTTTAGTCGGCCCCTCTGGTACGGGTAAAACCGAATTGGCCAAAACCTTGGCCCAAGAGCTTTACGGCCGTGAAGACGCTTTGATCAAACTCGACATGTCGGAATTCTCCGAATCGCATTCCATCTCAAAACTCGTCGGTTCCCCCGCGGGCTACGTGGGTTACCGCGAGAGCACCAAGTTGACGGACGCGGTCCGCAAACGCCCGCATTGCGTGGTTTGTTTTGATGAAATAGAAAAAGCCCACCAGGACGTCCAGCACACCTTGCTTCAGATCCTCGAAGACGGCCGCCTGACCGATTCGACCGGCCGCACGGTATCTTTCCGCAACGCTTATATTGTTTTGACGTCAAATGTGGGGTCCGACCAACTGCAAAGAAAACATCTCGGATTCGCCCGGGAAGAAAACGACCTGCAATCGATCATCTCCGACGAGGTTAAGCAACGCTTCAAGACGGAGCTGATCAACCGCCTGGACAGGATCATCGTCTTTAATCCCCTTTCGGCCGAAGACCTCCGGCTCATCCTGGACCGAGAACTAACCGAGGTCTGCGACAGGCTTGAGCGCATGCAACTCGTGGCTTGCGAAGTCACCGATTCGGTCCGCGATTGGCTAATGAAACAGAACCTGCCGGCCGAAGAAGGCGCCCGCGCCATCCGCCGCCTGATTGAAAAGGAAATCAGCGCGCCCCTCGGCAAATTCCTAATCACCAAGCATAAAAAGTCGAAGATCACGGTACTGGCGACGGAAAAAGGTGTAAAATTCAAATAAAGACGTAACTTAGGAGGAAATATGGCGCGCCAAGCGCAAGCCGCTACAAAACTCGGACCACAAAAAATCAAGCCACCTCTGACCAAGGCCATGGATTTGCATGCCGCGCAAAATGAAGCCTGGCGGGAACGGGCGAGGAATTACGAAGGTTTGCCGGAGGAGGAAGGTTTAGGTTTGAGCAGCAGTGGTTTTGAATCGGAGTTGGGCGGCTCCGAAGAGGGCACGCCGGCCTTACCCGTCCAGTTCGGGCAATTTTATAATCCCCTCGAACAACGCCGACCGTCCATGTCCGAGCCCGAGTACCTCGGCCCGGGTTCAATGGCGACCGAGCCGGAGGATGAAGAAATCGAGGAAGAAGGCGGCACGCCCGCGAGCGACGTCGAGATGCTTTCCCAATTTCAAGCTAAACAAAAGCAGGCCGCGCTGGCCGAAGAACAATTGACCGGGGCGCCGTCCGCCATGGGAGCGCAATCCCGCCAAGCGCAGGCCGGCAAAACCCAAGAACAGCCCGAGGCTTCTAAAGCAAAGAGGCCAAGCGAAACAGGCGCGCCTGGCAAAACGGATGAAGTTAGCATGGCTTTGAAGCTGCTCTCAAATCAGGCGAACCAGAGATTGCAGGGCCAGCAGATGCAACAGAAGGTCCAAGATTTTAAAGACCGCCTCGAAAAACTCAACAAAGCCAAGCAGACTTTCAAAAATCTTTTTGACGTGGGCGAAATAGGCGCCAGCGAATCCATCGTCCCGATTTTCACGCTCTGGGCGGAGTGGAACATCGACCTGATTAACAAGCACGTGGCCGACGGCAAGATACCCATGTTTGAGCAAAAACCCGGGGAAGGCGCCTTGCCGTTTGAGAAAACCTTATCGCAGGTCAAAGATGGAATTACCATCCTGGCGGATATCTTGATCCCCGTTTCCGTAATCAGCTCCCTCATGCTACCCCTAGTACTCGTTGCCTTGATAGTGGTATCCATGTTCGGCGTATTCTTGAGCATCGTAAACGCTTTCAATATCCATCTTTAATTAAAACTTGGTTTTAGACCTTCAAAGTTATATAATGCTCCTTATGATCACCCTGAGTGAAAAATCGAAACGGTTGTTGTTTATAGGTTTTTTCATAATCTTTTCAATCGGTACGGGCTACGCCCTTTATTATTTTTTCTTCAGGCCCACGGCGCCTCCCGTCGAAGTCCAAACTCCGGAAGAACTCGCGGGCACTTTGGGCAGTTCAGGCCAAAGGGGGGCGACGACGCCAAGCCAAGAACCGGGCAGTTCCACGCTGCCATCAGCTGCCACCGAACCAGGCACGGCCGAAGCCGGCCAAACCCAAGGCGACGTCACCTTGCTCCGCGACGCCGTAACGCAAGCCGTCAGTCCCTCGTCCAAAGGCGGGACGCGTTACTACAATCCTGAAGACGGACGTTTTTACCGCATCAACGATGATGGTACCTTAACGCTTCTTTCGGAAAAGCAGTTCGTTAACGTGGACAACGTGAGTTGGGGCAACAGTTCGGACGAAGCCATTTTGGGCTTCCCTGATGGCAGCAACATTTATTACAACTTTGAGGACCAAAGCCAGGTCACCCTGCCTTCCCACTGGACGGATTTTGATTTCGCCCCTCAAGACAACGAAGTGGTCGCCAAGAGCATAGGCCTCGATGAAGGCAACCGGTTCCTGATCACCTCCGAACCGGACGGCAACGGAGCCACGGCCGTTTACCACATGGGACAGAATGCCGATCTCGTCATACCAAGCTGGTCGCCCAACAACCAAGTCATCGCTTTCTCGCGGACGGGCGCTCCCCAAGCCGACAACGCGGAACAAATTTACTTACTCGGCAAAAACCACGAAAACTATAAAGCCTTGACCGTAGCTGGCCGCGGTTTCGTGCCGAATTGGTCGACGTCTGGCAAAAGCCTGCTCTACAGCGTTTACCACCAAAGGGATAACAATAAGCCCATGCTCTGGGTTTCAGACGCTTCGGGGCAGGATATCGGTAAAAACCGACAAAAACTAAATTTGATGACTTGGGCCGACAAATGCGTCTGGAGCAACGACACGGAAATTTTTTGCGCCGTGCCCATCGACTTGCCGGCCGGAGCCGGTTACGACGAAAGCCGCTTCAGCGACGTACCTGACGATATTTATTACATCAACCTTGAAACGGGGCTCTCCAAAAAAATTAGCGCGCCGGACCAAAACCATCCGGTCAGCCAGCCTGTTTTGAGCCAAGACCATTCCAAATTGATTTTCACGGACGCAGTCACCGGTAAACTTTACAGCTATAACTTGAAATATTGATATGTCATGGCTTAATAAGGAACGGATTGCCATTTCCATCCTGGCGGCGGCCTGCCTGATCCTGGTCGCGTCCATGGGATGGAATTGGTACCACAATAAGAAGGACTATTTTTTAAGCGGCTCTCCGCCTCAGGACGTGTTGGAAAAGATCGAACCTAAAAAAGTACCGTACGAACAAATCAAGCCACCCGCCTTCCTGGCCACCGACGCGCTGGTCATAGGTTCAATCTCTTCGACGATAGGCATCTCTTTTTACGGCGATTATGCCGATCCCCAATCCAATGCCCTGGCAAGGGAACTGGAAAATTGGGCCAGGAACCAACAAGGCAAAGTCCGTTTCGTTTGGTATTACCTGCCCGCCACGACCGATGACAACGACATCTCATTCGAATCGGCCGTTTTTTCCGAATGCTCGCGCCTGATCGACGATATGTGGCAAGCGCACCTCCTCATGCTTAGCGTGCCTAAAGTCGACAAAAGAACCATGGAAATGTTTTCGCAACAACTGGAAACCAGCGAAAAACTGCTTTACAACTGCCGCAGCGACAAAAACATCAGGGATTATCTCAAGCAAAAGATTTACGTGGCGAGGGGCGACGGCATAGACAAAGCCCCCTTCGTTTTCGTGGGCACACAAGTTTTCCCGGCCCAAAGCGCTTCGAGCAGTTCCATCATTCGGTCGGCCCTCACCCATCTCCGTTATTAAGACATGCGCCATTCCAGCCAAGCCTTGGTCCGAGCGGCCGCGCTGACGGCCGCCCTTTTGGCTTGGTCATCCCCTGTTCTCGCGGCCGGCAATTGCTGCATCTGCTCGCATCCTTCGCTGCAAAGCGGCAAGTTTTGCCTGCAGAATGTCCAGACAGCTTGCGAGAGCTTAAATAATTCGACCAACGCCGACGTCAAAGCCTCATCCTGCGCCAAAGACGTCAGTGCCAATCCCTGCAAAAAAATACCGGCCGGGCAATGCCTGAGCGAGCCGGCCGACGAAATAAGTTTTAAACTGTCTTCGCTGCCCGGTTACAAAGAAGCTAAATCGCCTCCCGCTCCCAAAACTTTGGATTTCAAACTGAATATTCCCATCCCCGGCCTTACGTTTTTCGCTCCTTATACGGACGCCTCGGGCGAGACAATCGTTCCCATGTTCGCCCAGTACGTCCAAGCTTTCCAAGCCTTGCTCATTGGATTGGGCATGGTGGCAGCGGCTATTATGCTGGTTTACGGCGGATGGCTTTATTTACTCTCCGGCACGGGCTTAAAAGTGCAAGAAGGAAAGAAGGTCATCATAGACGCTTTGATCGGCCTGGTTTTAATTTTTTCCGCCACGGTCATCTTGGCGAACATGAATCCCAACACGGCCAACTTCGGAGCCTTAAAACTAAAGAATATTCAGCCCCAGCCTTTTTCCATCCTGTCCGGCGACCAATATTCGGCCGCCGCTTCCCTGCTCGGAGCGGACCGCAACATGCCAACCCCGGCCGAAATGTTGAATGAGGTAAAAAAACAAGCCGCTAAAAGAGGAATAGACCCATGCATTGCTTGGGCGGTGCTCATGGCCGAATCCGGAGGCAAGATGATCGTCGGACACGACGAAAATTGGTACGCCGGGCGCGCCAACGTCTTGCCCCAATCCAGGGTTGATTTATTACGCAGCCGCAAGTACTACTCGGGCAAGGCTTTTGAAGCGGATATTCCAACCATGCCCAGCAGTTGCACGAGCGCCCAAGACGAATGCCATCGCGTCGCCTCTTACAGGGTCCAAAGCACCGGTAAAATCGTCGAAAACGACGACGCGCCCCAGTTTGGCAGCCCGCCTGATTTTGGAATCGATTGGAGATTTTCTCACGGTTTCGGGGGCGGCCTGACCATTTTCCCAAATTCGCCCAAATGTCCGAACGGTTGGCGCGGTTACACGGTCAACGGTCGTTGTTTCACGGTGGCCGAACTTGTAACCGAGCAAGGACAGATCGATGCCTTGCTCTCATCCGGGGCCTTTTGGAAAGGCGGCAAGCCTGGTGGCGATCCGGTCAGTGATCCCATGAGCGTCTTCAAAGCCTGGGCCGGTTGCCAAGACTCGTCTTCGGCCGGCATTCCTTGTTCGAGAGTCAAAAATCTACTGGACATAAAGCAAAGACACTATGATACGTGCAAAGCTCAAAGCGCCAAATCATAAAAGCCGGACCGCGCCATTAGCCGTTCTGCTCAGCCTGGCGGTCATTCTTTTGTTTCCTCTGGTGGCAAGCGCGGATTGTTGCGTCTGCACGCATCCCGACGTTAACGGAAAATTTTGCATCAACTACCCTTCGGGCTTAGATTGTTCAACCCTGAAACAATCGCCTGACGCCGGCCTCAAAGCCTCGAATTGCATCAGCGCTCCAACTTGTTCCCAAGCTTCGCAGGGCAACGCGAGCGGCATCTGCATCAATTCGCCGGTCGAAAGCAACAGTTTCAATTTCGCGAGCTTGCCGAAAAAACCCGGTACCAAAAGCGGAACGACCCCCACCAACCCCAGCGACGCGGCGCCTACGCTCAATATTCCCATTCCCGGCGTTAATCTCTCCCCCGTCTACAGGGACCAGGGCGTGGCTTACGTGCCTTTCCTGGCCGAATACGTGGCGGGTTTTCAGAAATACTTAATCGGCATCGCCCTGGTGGCCGCGGCCGTGGTCCTGGTCTACGGTGGAATTTCTTACATCCTCTCAGGTACCGGAGCAAAAATTAAAGACGCTAAAGTGATTATTCAAGACGCGCTGATCGGCTTGGCCCTGGTCCTAGGCGCTTACGTGATCCTGGCTAACATCAACCCTAACTTAACGACTCTACCGTCGATCATGGTCCCAATCGTCAAAAGCGAACCCTTTGCCTTTTCGACGGGTTATTCCGATACGGGCAGCGGACCTACGGACGTCATTTGCACCGAGGAATGCCCGGCCATGAAACATCCCGAAGCCAGAGGCTCCGGAACAAGGATGAAAGCGGCCTGCAAAGGCGGTGGAACGAAAGAAGCTTTAAAAGCAGTGGTCGAGGCCTGGGCCAAAGAAGCTCGGCCTTACGGCTCGGTCTACGTCAGAGGCGGAACCGGCTACGGTAGCACCATCAAAGTCGCGACGCCTTTTACGGGACATTTGTTCTGTTTATTGGGAGCTAAAGGTTGGTTGTCCAAAGAAACCAAAGAGGCTTGCGGCCTGCCTGAAGATTTTTCTTTTGACTCGACGCCTGCCAAAGGCAGCTGCTCGAGCAGTGAAGGCATTAATCTTTCCAATTCAGATCTAAAAGGCAATACCATTTTGGCTGACGCGCAAAAAAACAGGAACAAAGGCCCTTGCTACAACGCTTTGAAGACCGACTTCACGAAATATTACGTTTGCCCCATAAAATGCAACGATTTGTTCGGGGCGGATTGCAGCGGATTCGTAGGCTTAGCTTTGGGTTGCGCCGGTATCAAGCACAACGCCTCTGTAGTCTACAAAGTTCAGGCGCAGGCAGTGGCCGAAAGCGAATTTAAGGATGGACAACCAGTCCGCTCGGCGGTTGAAGTGATTCAGTGTGTCAATAAAAAGACAAAAAAAACCGTCTCATGTAACAGTGAGGGTTGCAATGCGGACACCCGAGATGATGCGATCTGCGAAAGAACTCTCTTACCCGGTTACACGGCTTTTGCTTTGAGCAAAGAGGAATTCCTCGGCAATGTTTTACCCAGCCTTCCATTCGGATCCACCATCGAGTTCATGTGTAAAGGCGCGCCCATCCCCCACATGTTCTTATACGTGGGCAAAATGGGTTTGCCTTTTGAAACCATCGAATCCGGAGGACCCGCGCAGGATCCTAACCAGGGCACTGCTGTTTTCTTGAATTGGCAAGGACAGGCGGAATTCAGGGCAGGTCCCGGAATACAGGTTAAATCTTCCATGGCCAACTATTTTAACGGGCTTTGCACCGGCGGTTTCAAGTATATCTACGCCATGAACGACCTGTAGACGGGGGTTTGTCGGATGGTTAGTATACCGTCATGACTAAGACGAGCCTGGTTTACGTCTGTTCCAATTGCGACGCCCAATCCCCCAAGTGGTCAGGGCGTTGTTTAAGTTGCGGCGCCTGGGGAACAATCGGAAAGGAACCGACTATTCCGGAAGTTCAGAATACCGAGCACATAGTACGATCGACCCCTGGGCAGATCAAAAATTTTTCCGAGTTGGATCACCACTCCGTCAAACCGAATCTCGCGACCGCTTTTCAAGGATTAGATCTTGTTCTTGGCGGCGGCTTGGTCCAGGGATCGGCCACGTTGCTCGCGGGCGAACCGGGCATGGGCAAATCGACATTGCTTTCGCAGGTTGCCCTGGCTCTGGCGCAAGGAGGAAAAAAAGTTTTATACGTTACAGGCGAAGAGTCCCCCGCCCAGATTCATCTCAGGTTGACTCGCCTCACGCAAAACGTCTCAGATACTTTGAGCTATCTTGATGATACGAGGGCCGAGGTGGTCGCCGCCACCATCGAAGCGGCCAAGCCTGATTTGGCCATCATTGATTCGATCCAGAGCGTGACGACCGAGCAGGCTTCGGGCGAGGCAGGCAATGTTTCACAGGTCAAAGCTTGCGCCGCACTTTTGACGCAAGCCGCTAAAAAAACCGGCGTCCCAATCATTCTCGTGGGTCAGGTGACAAAAGACGGAGATATTGCGGGTCCGCGAGTTTTAGAGCACGTGGTTGATACCGTTCTTTCTTTGGAAGGCGATAAATTGCACCGTTTCCGGATCCTCCGCGCCATCAAACATCGCTTCGGATCGACGGACGAAACCGCGCTCTTGGACATGGATGAAAAAGGCTTGAAAGTCATAACCGACCCTTCAGTCGCGCTTTTGGATGCCCGGGTCGCGGCCGCCGCCGGCTCTGCCGTCGGAGCCATGCTCGAAGGCCGCCGTCCGCTTTTGGTTGAGTTGCAAGCTTTGGTGACGGCCGCGGGCTACAGCGCCCCAGTCCGCAAAGCCAACGGCTTGGACGCCTCGCGTTTAAACATGTTACTCGCGGTTTTGACGAGGCACGCCGGCATCCAAGTTTACGACAAAGACGTTTTTGCCAACGCGGCCGGCGGCCTTTCGGTTCGCGACCCGGGAGCAGACTTGGCTTTAGCCGCCGCCATCGCGAGCGCAGTCAAAAACCAACCGAATGACCCGAAAACGGCGTTTTTCGGCGAGATTGGTTTGACCGGCGAGCTCCGCCCGGTCGCTTTGCCCGAACTCCGCATTAAAGAAATAGCCCGCATGGGATTCAAAACTGTCGTCTGTCCCACGCTCAAAAATCCGCCCGCGGGCATCGAGGTCGTTCAATGCAAAACGGTGAGGGAGGCTCTAAGCTAGCTATTCCCCATGCGCCGTCTGCCTGACTTCTTCGGCTCTTGATCGAAGCGTCTGATTATTTTTCAGCAATGGATCATTTTTCAATATTTCCAAAGCCTGATCGCGGGCCTGAGACATGATGCCCACGTCGGTAAAACGGGCATACCTGAACAAACTCCGTCCGCTTTGCTCATAACCAAGCAAGTTGCCGCTGCCCCGAATCTTCAAATCCTCTTCCGCGACTTCAAACCCGTCGGTCGTGCGTTCGAGGACCTTAAGCCGAGTAATGTCCGCGTCTTCATCCGTGGCAATGAGATGGCAGACGCAAGGCTTGTCGGAGCGTCCGATACGGCCGCGGAGTTGGTGGAGTTGGGCCAGTCCGAACCGCTCCGCGCTTTCGATCAGCATGATGGTGGCATTCGGGATGTCGACACCGACTTCAACCACCGTGGTCGCGATCAAAACGTCGGCTTTCTTTTCTTTAAAATCATTCATGGCCTGATCCTTGTCGACGGCCGATAATTTTCCGTGCAAGGCGAGCAGCTTCAAGCCTTTGAGCGGCCCGTTGCGCAAGCGGACGATCTCCTCTTCCACGCTTTTTGAACCGAGCTTGTCCGAAGGATCAATGAGCGGGCAGACAATAAAGGCCTGTTCTCCGCGACGAACCGCCTCTTTGACGGCTTGATAAGCCAGATTGCGTCCCGTCTCCCCGACCATGATGCGGGTCGTAACTGGCTGGCGGCCGGCTGGTTTAGTCTTGATGGTCGAAACGTCCAGATCGCCAAAGAGCGTCATAGCCAACGAACGTGGAATGGGCGTGGCTGTCATGGAAAGCAAATGCGGCACCATTTTGTCGGGGCGTTCCAGCACGGTCAGGGCCTCGCGTTGGGCAACTCCAAAACGGTGTTGCTCGTCCACGATGGCCAAGGCCAAGTCGGACGGACATTGATCCCGCTCGAGAAGCGCGTGTGTGCCCACGGCCACGATTCGGCCGGCCGCCAGCCGGTTTTTAGTTTCCTGGATGGAAAGTTTAGTTATCTCTCCGCCTTCATCAAGATATCTGGTGGATGAAGTGACGAGTAGTACGGGGATGTGATGGGGTTTAAAAAATCTCTGCAAAGTTAAAGCGTGTTGCTTGGCCAGGATGTCGGTCGGGGCCATGAAAGCAGTGGAAAGTCCGCCGCGGTAAACCATGGCCGCGCAAAAAGCCGCCACAACCGTTTTGCCTGATCCCACGTCGCCCTGCACCAGGCGCCGCATGGGGCGGCTTTGCTCAAGATCTTTGAAAGCGGACCAAGCCGCGCGCTTTTGGTCGGGCGTGAGTTCGAACGGAAGTTGCGCCACGAATTTTTTAGCAAAAGCTTCGTCGAATTTAATTTGCGGCGCGCCTCCCAAATCAGCCTCATTGCGCGCCAGACGCAAAGCGAGTTGGTAGAAAAAAACTTCGTCAAAAACGAAACGGCTTCTCCCCTTCTCAGCGTCTTCAGCTATGGCCGGGCGATGCACGAGACGCAAAGCGTCAATGAGTATCGGCAAGTGCTGATTGGCCAATATTTCAACCGGCATCGAATCCTCTATATCCGAGAGATCGTCAACCGCGGCTTTCATGATCTTGCGCAAGGTCTTTTGCGTCACCTGGCCCACCAACGGATAAACCGGCGCGATATTGCCGGCCGCCAAAGTCTCCGCGTTAGCCGGCTCCCAAAGCGGACTCGCGAATCCCAAACCAAAACGGGGGTGACGCTTGGCCACGCCCGAGACGTAAACCTCATCTCCAGGCTTGAGTTGTTCGAGCATCCAGGGCTGGTTGAACCAGGTGGCCGCGACCGCGCCCGAATCGTCTTCCAGTAAGCCGCGGATCATGACAAAGCGCCGCCTGAAAGTCGGGAGTTTTTTAAGTTGCTTGATTTTTACTTTAAGCGTGACCGGCTCGCCGATCGGCATGTAAGCGATCTTCACCAAATTCGAATAGTCGTCGTAACGCCTGGGAAGGATTGAGAGCAAATCCCCTACTGTTTCAACTTCCAATTGTTTTAAAACCCGCCTCTGTTGGGCGGTCAGGCCGTGGATGTAGGTGACGGGATCCTTCCAGGCAAGCATAAACATAGGGTGCCACGCACCTGAGCTCTAGACAAGAGCGCTGGATTCTGATAAATAGCTTATCCACATCGTGGGTTTACCTGCACTACGTCCGTAGTAGAATAGGGTCAACTCGTAACTTTCAACCTCAACTACAGGGGGCAATAGTGGAATTAGCCCAGTTGGTAACCGACGCCAAAAAGCGTCAACTGAATCTCGCCTTGTCCGTAGGCACGTTTGAGAACCTGCTTC
Source organism: Patescibacteria group bacterium (assembly GCA_028715505.1). GTDB lineage: Bacteria > Patescibacteriota > Patescibacteriia > 2-12-FULL-60-25 > 2-12-FULL-60-25 > MWCR01. Next base: position 104,544 of record JAQURS010000003.1, on the reverse strand, counting down.
CGACCGTCCATGAAAGCCTCACGCTGGCTAACTGTTTCTTCGAAATCTGCGGCGACGCTTGCGGCATCGTCCAGATCGGACGAGCCCGGTCCTACTTGAAACACGGCACCAATTCCCAGGAGCTCACTTTCCTGTTCAAGGAGATCGGCGATCGCCTGGATATTCCGGGCCGGTCGCCCGAACTGGCCGCTGATTTCTGGGCGCTCCACCGGCGATGTAAGTCGTTTCCAATCATCTGGAGATCGCTCGGATTCCGACCCAGTCAGCTCGATCTCTCCGCCTAGCCCCCCCCTACTCAGACCCAAACACAAATCAAACCATCTGACCTCGTGTGCGGGTCTATTTTTATTGCTCAGATTCTTGACTTTTTTCAAAATATCCTCTTAAGTGCCCCGTAGGAGGAAGGAATGAGTGAACTCAAGCTCTCTTCACTGCACGACGACGTTAGACTTCCGTTCCAGCGGCAACAAGAATGCGAGTACAGCCAGTACCCGGATCTTTACCCTGACATCGGGCGGAACGGTGAACACTCTGTCCTGCAAAGAATGCTCCAGTTCGGAGTCGAGCAAGAGGACTGCGAGGCTGCCTACGAAACCGGGGCTGGGATGTCGGAAAAAGCCTACGAAACCCTCGTAGGCTGGGCCGTCAAAGACCAATACGGATTCGTGGTGGCCAGCATCTACGACGAATGGAACAAGCTTGACAGGACGGCTATGGAGAAGGTCGCTGAGGAAACGGCCTGGATGGTCGCGCGTTGGACGCTGGACGGCGTGCGCTTGGTCCAACGCGGCAAAGACATCGCCGATTCGGCGGCCACCTCAGTCGTCGTCTCCATCGAGGGCCTTCATCTGCTCGACGGGGTTAAGACCCTGAACGAATATGACATCGATTCCATGGTGGGATCGCTCGTCATGAACTGCGTCAGGATCTTCGGGATCCAGTACGGATACCATACGCCTTTGGCCGAAGACGGCCTGACGCCGTACGGCTACTACGCGGTCGACCAAATAATCCGTAACGGCCTGATAGTCGACCTGGCGCACTCCCTTCCGCAGACGCGCGTGGATATTCTCGACTACGCCGAGGACTACGCGAAGGGTTCGCAAATTGCGTACACCCACGGGGCGCCATCCGAAGCCATCGCCAAGGATCCCGCCTTCGCGGACAAAGCCGAAAAACGCGGGCTCAGGGACATCGAAATCAAGCGCCTCATGAGCCTGGGTGGCATCGTCGGTCTAGGCGTCTCGCGTCCTTTTTTCCAGAACCAGGATCAACTGGCCGAGACGATCGACCGCCTGGCTCAGTTCCCGCACGGGATCGACTCGCTGGCTATTGGCGCCGATTTCGGCGGGGTTCCGCCTTCTTTCCTGATTGGGATGAAGAATCCCAAGGAAGTCTGCTCGCGCTTGGGCGACCTATTGGCTGGCCGGTTCCATTTTTCGGACGAACACATCCGAAAAGTCCTGGCCGAAAACGCCAAGACTTGGATCCGAACCAACCTCGCCTTCTCGAAAGACTACCGGATGAAGAAAGGCCACATTCCAAAGCGACACCTCTAGTCGCTATTTTTTATTTTGATGCCCTCTGGCGGAAAAAGATACGCGACCCATTAGTGCCCTGCAAGGTATTGTATAGTTTTGTAAATAAAAAAGCCGCATCTGGGGATGCGACCATAAGGAAGGTGCTTGGTCAGCCGACTTGGAAGTACAAACGGGCGAATTCGCTCAGCCCAGCCCAGCTGATCCGAGGAATATCGCCGTATTTCCGAAGGCCTTTCCAAACATCTTTAAGTTCGTTCAAGGATCGCGGACGGGTACGTTCCAATTCCTGTCGTAATCTCGACGCGAGCATACGATTCCGAATGCTGAAATGTTTGACCAATCCAGCATGCAGTTTCTCAATGCCCGCGCCTGGCGGTTCGACCACATCCGTCACCATTTCTACGGAAAGCAGATCGCCTGCCGCATCACGGATGGCGAACTTCTCGTGCAAAACGACCTGTGAAGGCTCTGCAGTCGTTTGCACAGATCGCACGCCTGTCCGCTTGCGAACGCTCCTCTCCCCCGAAAGCTCGTAGAGAAAGAGTGGACCGGGCGGGTTTGCGTCATGAAGCTCGGTCCGTTTGCGCAGCAAGAGCGACCACACCGCAAAATGATGCGTGCGATGGTCAACGGCCTCGATTCGGTTGCACCACGGCTCGACCGGTTCAAAACCGTAATGCTTCAGAATACTCAAGAATGTTTCGAAGCTTCCTCGGTCAAAGCATTTTTCCTTCAGGATGACCCACGCGAGTCCGTCGAGTTGAAGGACACGATGGATCTCTTGAAGGACTTTCACACGTTCCGCAAAGCCGCCGTCCTTGGGGATCTTGCGGCTCGTCAGATCCATGATTAATGAGGCGACGACTAGGGAAAACTTGCCAGACCATGCCTCTGGCATCCGGGATGCCCCGCCGACGATCGCGTTTTTCCCACCCTGGTAAGAATGCGCACGGCCGATTTCAACCATCTTGGGATTGATCTCGATGGCATGAAGCGGCGCGTTCAACTTTCTTTCCAGAATGAGGGGACCGGAGCCCACGTCAAGGACATCTTCCCAATCCCGAATCGTGCCAGTCTCACGCCAACGCTTGAGAATCGGCACGATAAGGCGGGAGACATGTCCTGAAGTTCCGCGATCTTCCGTCTGAAGGTAATAAGTTGCCAGGGTTTCAGCCACGGGCAACTCCCGCAAGTTCCCTCCAAGGAACCGGCGGATGCCTTCTTCGCCCAAGCCGAGCATCCAATCGAAAGCTATGCGCAGCCAACTGTTCGGCGTGAGCACGAGCTTTTTGAAAGTAGCCCGTTCGAGCGCGTCTTCCTCTTCGGTCATGATGGGCATGCCGTGCACGCCGATGAGGAAATTCCGCCATTTCCGTTCATTGAGTTCAAGCAGGGCTTCATCGGCCGTGCCGTTCACGATGAGCGAAAATACTTCCACCGGCACTTCCGCGCCGGGTCGGCGGAACCGTCCGTTGAACTGGAGGTATTGCGTGGGCTTCCAAGGCTGAGCCAGATAGTAGATCGTAATCCCTTCGACTCTGCCCGGAATTCGCCGCAGCGTGAAGTTCAGGCTCTCGGACGTTGCCGGGACCGAAGCGATCAGGATGCGCGCATCGGGATCGTTTCGCCATCGCGCCTGGATTGCTTTTCTTCCGTCGATCGCGTCGCCGGTTTTTGTCGAACCGTCGATGCGGAGGACTTTGTCCGGGAACCATCGCTCAAAAAGCGAAGCGATCTCGTCGACCTCCGGATCACCGTCCTTCTGATCCATGGCTCGGGTAATCCCACTTGCGAAGATGCCGCTGGCGATGACGACCTTGCCGGTCTTAATCCGTTCGGCCACTTCGCGGCGCAGATGCTCCAACTTGGGATTTGCCAACGGGTCACGGAAGCAATCAGCATCCTTCATGCTCGGGTACCAATCCCGAGCCGCGTACGGCACGGAAAGGAATTGCATGAGCCGCAAAACCGTTTGACGCGGTTCGCATGAACCGTCGTCCAGAATCGCGGAATGGATGCGCTTGATGTCCGCCGAACATTCCAGTCTTACCGTCGGAAAAAATCGGTAAATATCCAGATTGGTCGGCGGCAGGTCGAGGACGTCTTCTTGTGCGAAGTAATCGCACATGCGCTGGGACATCAGCCCGAAGAAAATCCTGGGATTGTCGTGGCACATGGCGAGGAATACTTCTTCCGTCGGGAACGCCTGCGGGTCCAACAGGGTCGCAAGATGCGCCATCTCATTTGGGTGATTCTCGAACGGAGTAGCCGATAGCATCACGCGGTTGCGGACGCTCGGCAGCTGCGCGATCTTCAAGACCCTTCGGCTGCGATCGCCGATGCCTTTGATGGCGTGTGCCTCGTCGATTATGAGGGCGTCCGGCTTCATCGCGCAAAGCAGGTCCGTGAGCTGTTCTCCGTACGTGCCTTCGTCCTCGCCGTTTTCAAAGCCGTTCTGGATTCCTCCGTAGCCGACGATGACAAACCGACGGTGTCGGAGATCAGACGGCTTCATGCGTCTCAGGCTTTCGTATTCGTCCGCTCCGTGGATAACCAACGGGTCCATCGTCTGGCGATAGTACCGTTTGATCTCATCGGCCCACATATCGGCCGCGTACGAGCGACATACAACGATCACGGCCTTTCGGCCAAGCCGCTCAAGTCCGACCACGGCCGCCGATGTTTTTTGGGTTCCCACGTCTCCGACGAGCAACGCGTTGCCCCGTTCTTGGATTTGGTTGATCCAATGACGGACATGCATGCTCGGGAAAGGCAAACCCTTAACGATCTCCCGGTTGAACTCAGGATACCGTTCCTGCAGCAGGTTCTTCATGAGTCCGCCAAGGTGCTCGAGCAGCTTACGTTGCTTGGGGTTTTTTTCCGCCCGTAGCTTACGTTGCACTTCCGCCAAAGTACCCTTAGGGTCAGCGTTCAGGTGTTTTATTTCCTTACGCAGCCATCGCCTTGCAACCATCATGAGCTCGGAATCGCGAAGCGCGGTGAGTAGATGGTCTGGCGCGCGCCATTCTTCACGTTCGCCCGGGCAATATCCGTGAGATCTCATGCTGCGGATCTTCCAATCCGTGTAGATCTCGAAGACGTGCTCGATGCTCAGGAAGATGTGCGGGTAATTGCGCGTTAGGAATTCGGCAATGAGAACCGGGTCTGTTTCGCGCTCGAGGTAAGCCCGAAGGCGCTTGTCTTTTTGGAGCAGGTCTTCAAAACGTTCGAAATCTATCTGCTGTGGCGCAAAAACCACCCACTCATGCTCGCGCAAGTCATTGATGAACTCGCGCCGTTCCGTTGGATCGGTGATGCCTCTCAGCATCTCCCGATTCAGATCGCTCGCGACTCGAAAACGAATCGATGCCGGTCGCTCTTTGAGAGATGCCATGGAAGCCTCCTGTTTGACTGTAAAGACCGCGTGTCAGGCCAAATTGCCTAACGGCCTTTTTTAGCATGTCTTAGCCTAAATGTCAATCACATTAAGGCTCACATATCGAGATAATTTTTCGTAACTGAGCATCCTTGACAAAAACTCAATTTTTGGCTATGTTTACATACTGTTCATCGACAACCAAGGAGAGGTTCATGATCAACATCAAGAAGACCAGCCTCTCCCGAGAGGATTTGGTCAAGCAAGCGCCGCGCCTTGTCGCTGTGCTTCGTGCACTTCGAAAAACGCACCGGGATATCACCAGCGACTCACTCTGGGAGAACATTCTCCAGCGTTGGTCTGCAAACGACTTGGAACGGGCCCTTAAGCGATTCGAGAAATCCGGAAAGCTGGACGAGTTCAAAAAGCTACTTGAGCCCTTGCCGCAGGCAGATAAAAGCGGTTTCTTCGTGGCTGACGGTGAGGCGTGGGGTACTGTTAGCGCAATAGCCGCAAAGTTGGAGATTGGCGGAAAGCCTGTGGCTCGAAATCGTAAGAAATGTAGACATCTAATGGGCAGAGTGAACCAGGGCAACCATGTTGTTTTTTACTCTCTCTCGGATATGGAAAAAGCCTGCGCCGTCTTCAAACAAGACCTGCCCAAAGCCGGTAAGGATGGCTTCATATCGCTAGAGAATGAAGAATGGGGAACTCTGTACGCGATCTGCGAGTCTCTGAAAATTGGAAGAAAGCCAATTGAAAAAAAAGCGCGTGAGCTCAGGCAGCGAGTAGCCTTCGATCGTAGTGGCCGACCTCAAACCTTTTATGCACTGTCCGATGTAAGAGAAACCTGCGCGTCACTACTTAAGAAGTTTCCTCAAGCGAAGAGTAACGGCTTCTTTAAAATCGATGGTGAGGTATGGGGAACGGTACCTTCGCTTTCCCGGAAATTACGGCTTTGTAGTCAGTGCATATACAAGCATGCTCCTACCTGCCGTTCTCGTACCGGAATCGATCCCAGAGGAGCACAAGCCGCTTTCTATGCACTTTCGGATATAAAGAGAGCCTGCAAGGGACTCTTGAACGCCCCACTGGCCGACCGGACTGGATTCTTTAAGCATGGCAGGGAAATATGGGGAACGAAAATAGCATTGGCTAAACGACTGGGTCTACATAGGCAAAGGATTGCTGAAAAAATCGGTTCATGTAGAAAACTGGTCGGAAAAACAAACAAAGGACGACCTGTAACCTTCTACCCTCTTTCCGATGTGACGAAGGCTTGTAGCGATTACTTAAATGCGCCTCAGGCCAACCGAACTGGGTATTTCAAGCTTGGTGGAGAAACTTGGGGATTGAGAATCCCCTTGGCTAAGCTTTTAGGAGTAAACGCGCAAACCGTAACCAAGCGAGCTAGCAGCTGTCGGAAACTCTATGCTAAAACCCACGTTGGCAGACTCGAGCTCTTCTATTCCCTTTCAGACCTCCAACGAGTCTGCGCCGACTTGATTGCCAAAAAGCGTCCCGCCCACCCAGTCGCCAAGGCCGTCCTTACGAGCCACGCGCCAGTCATGGCCAAGGTCCTGAAGGTGCTTCGGAAGAAGCGCAAGGACATCGTGTCGGACGATCTCTGGAAGGCGATCACTACCCGCTGGACGGAACAAAGGTTCACGAGTGCGGTCGCGGCTTTCAAGCAAAGCGGCAGCACTTCTGCCTTCACTAAGCTCCTTCGCTAACTCACGCGCGTCGAGACTCTCGAGGCGCGTTTTTATATTGACAAAACCGCATATCTGGTGTAATCCAGAGCAGCACCAACAGACCCACACAAGGAGCACCAAATGAATGCTTTTTTCCATCAGAATTTCGTCAGCGCAGCCAAGTCGGCCGTCGGTAAGAAAATACGTATCGGCGGCTTGGAAGCCGAAATCCTCGAGGCAAAGGGTTACTCTCGCAGCGATAACGACACTCCGCTCTACAGCCCGATCATCTCGATGCAACCGGGAGGCGTCTACCTTCCCAGGTACCGCGGGGGAATCCTCTTTCTCATCGCGTGTCGAGACGGCATGGACGCCGGTGGCTGCATCTTGGTCAAAAAGATCAGCATCAACGGCGACGTGTTCAATGGACCGGGCCGGGTCTCCGAAGCTCTCGGCTGCACAACGCATGGCCAGTCTGGCAGGTTGACGGAGTCCAAAGGAACGTTCGTCCTCAAGCTCTAGAAGCTCGGCAATCTCATCGCCCGTGACAACGGCACCCTCGCCATCCCCTGTCACGGGTTTTTTATTTAACTACGAATATCAGTAATTTTGAGATTATTCAGCCTTACCATTCTGAATTGTCCACGACCGCGGGATTGTGCGCGGGATTGATCCGACGAATGATGTACGCGCAGCGTTCGGCATCATACTTGTCCTCGAAAGATTCGACCCACCCGAAACCAGTCACCTTTCCAATTGGGTTCACTGAATCTGCCACCACGGCGAAATGACCTTTTTGCGGATGGCCTAAAGCATTGGGATACCTGATATTAAAAATCTCATCCTTTATCCATTCCTCATCAGGCTTTTCGAACATGCGGGTTTCGGGGTTGAGAAAACGGTCGAACTTCTTGAATTTAAAGGCGCTAATGATGGCTTCAGTTTGTGATTTGAGCGGATCATCATCAAGGTAATAATCAACAGCCTCGATTTCCCAAGATTTAAAAGAGGATCTGAAGCCTTCTAGTATTTCATCAAATGACATTCGCGTTTTATCGCCAGAGTTCTCATCATGATGAGGTTCCTGGTCAGCTATTTGCGGTATTGAAGGATTCTCCATGTATTTTGGCATATGTTTCCATTTTAATCTGCGAATTTCCCAAAGGCAAGCCAGGTCCCTTCGAATCCCACCCACAAAAGCAAAAAGACCAGCTGCACCGGTCCTTTTGCTTTTGGCGGAGAGGGTGAGATTCGAACTCACGGTGACCTTGCGGCCACGCCGGATTTCAAGTCCGGTGCATTAGACCACTCTGCCACCTCTCCTGACAAATTGTGTGCGTAGCTTAGCCTAAAAGCCCGCTTTTGTCGAGGACTGCGGATCCTGTTCAACTATGTTATAATGATCCCATATGGCTTACACGCCTGAAACTTTGCGTAAGATCGCGGAATCGCAGGATCTTTTTGTTTGGGAAATGCCCGAACACGAGCATCACGAAAGGACGCCTAATTGGTACTTGGTCGTGAGCTTATTGACCCTGGCCTGCGTGATTTACGGCATTTGGGCGGCCAATTACTTGTTCGCCTTAATCATCCTGATCAGCGCCGTGATATTGATGTTGGCCGGCAACGAGGCGCCAAACCATGTATTAGTCCAAATTGGCCCAAATGGCATTGTCATGGACGGTAATTTCGTGCCCTTCGATAAAATCCACAATTTTTCCATCATCTATCACCCTCCTTTTACCAAAGTCCTCTATTTAGAGCGTAAATACAGCTTCAAGCCCCGGCTTAAGGTGTTTTTGGAAGGCGAAGACCCAATCGCCATCCGCCAGCATCTGCTTAAATACCTGCCCGAGAACCTAGTCTTGCGCGATGAGCATTTTTCTGATATCGTTGGGCGGCTGTTCCGGATATAAAAGGAAGGTAAGCGGCCATAGCTCAGCTGGATAGAGCGCCTCCCTGCGAAGGAGGAGGTCGGACGTTCAAATCGTCCTGGTCGCACCACGTAAAAAACCGCTTGAGTTAAGGCGGTTTTTTGCATATAATACAGGTCGATTATGAGCGGCTCATTCAATACGAAAAAGATCTTTTCTTCGCATATCTTTTGGCGTTTCCTCCCCTTTTGGATCTTCCTGATCTTTTTCAAATTTGGAGGCGGTCTGCATTTTTCGGTCATCTCTCCGCTCGGCGAAAAACTTTTGCCTCTTTGGGCCGTCGGGCTATTAATCGGCGGCGGAGCTTTTGTCCAGTTGCTCTTGGACGTGCCAGCCGGTTATTGGCTCGACCGTTATGGTTATTTGAAGTTGCTTAAATTCACCACGATCATGTTCCTGATCGCGGCGGTCTGTTTTATGTTAGGGCTCTCGCGCACGACTTACGTATTGAGCCTGATCATGAGCACCATGGGCTGGCTTTTTTTCAATCCTGGAATCAACGCCTACATCCTTTCGCAAGCTCCTAAGGTCCACGCGGGCTGGTTCATCTCTTGGCGCGATGTTTTTGGATCGATCGGCGTCGTGCTTTCAACGGCTGTTTTGCCATTCGCCCTCTTCATGGCTCCCCAACAGATTGGCTTCATCCTCTTCGCGATTTTGTGCGTGGCCTTGCTCATGCTTTTCTTCTGCCCTAAGGACACGGCTTCGGTCCATGCTGAGATGAAGATCCCGACCCAACACTATTACATCAAACGCCATTACATTCCGACCTTGTTGAAGACCATGAAGCAACTTAACCCCGCCAGCTCCATGCTCCTATTACTTAACCTGGCGGCTTCGACTTTTTACGGAATTATCTGGTTCGTGGTGCCGCTTGTCATCGCGCACCAGGCCCAAGGCGGTTTGTTGGGTTTGGGTTTGGGAATTTTTGATTTCGCCGTCGTCTCACTGGGATTCCTGCTTGGAAACCTGGCTGATAAAGCCAACAAAAGAGTGCTAGTTTTTTTCGGGCTTCTTATCTTCGCGGTTTCCGGACTGCTTCTTGGATTCAACTTCGGATGGCTATTCCTGATTTTCGGATTTCTGGCCACTACGGGCGATGAAATGGCCGGCCTTTCGCTTTGGTCCTGGCTCCACGCTTTGGACAGGAATCACGCGAGCGACGGCGCGATTGCCGGCGTCATTAATCTCTTCGACGACCTCGGTTGGGCCATCGGCCCCATGGTCGCCGGAGTCGTCTATGAAATCTACGGCCCGACTTGGACGATCGCGGCGGGAGCGTTGCCTATTTTCGTGGTTTGGGTAATCTATCAATTCATGACGCGGGGCCAGCCTTCGAGCGTCCTTCCCATGCCTGATTTACCGCTTAAACCCCACCGGCTAAGACATAAATCGTAAAATGGAAAAAAACTGGCTAGTTATTAAATCTTCCCCCATCGCCGGACGGGGGGTCTTCGCCAAACGAAGTTTTAAAAAAGGCGAAATCTTACTTAAGCTGAAAGGCGCAACGATTAAATTCCCGTCCCCACCCGGCCCGCGCATTGGAATGAACTGGTTCAATATTGGACATAACACTTGGCGAATAATGGATCGTGGCGATATTTGGAACTTCCTTAACCACTCTTGCGAACCAAATGCCATATTAAAAGGAACTACAATGGTCGTAGCTCTTCGTACGATTAAAGCTGGGGAAGAGATAACTATTGATTATTCCTGTACCGAAGGATCATCAACTCAATGGAAAATTCATTGCCGTTGTCACTCCCCTTCTTGCCGGGGCGTAATACGAGGCATCCAGTACTTGCCCGAAAGACTTTTTCGAAAATATCAAAATTACATCCAACCATTTTTACGTAAAGAATATCTGCAACAAAAAGTTTACGTGGGAGAACTTAAAGATAAAAAACTTGCTGTTTTCGCAAAAAAATTAATTAAAAAAGGCGAGATGCTTTTTACCGTGAAAGGACCTATCATAAATTATTCCAAAGCTCCTGATTATAAAATCGGCTTCAAATGGCTAGGGCTTGGATACAATCTTTGGATGATTCCTTTGCGATACAACCCTTGGTGGTCAATGCGCCATTCCTGCAAACCAAACGTGGGTTTGCGCAAAAAAGTCCAGGTTGTCGCCATGCGTTCCATCAAAGCCGACGAAGAGATATTAATTGACGATTCAATTACTGAGGCTGATCCTCGATGGCGCGTCCGATGCACTTGCGGTTCAGTTCAATGTCGAAAGGTGATCAGGTCTGTCCAGTATCTGCCAAACCCGATTTTCAATAAATACAAGGCTTTCATGCCAACTTATTTCAAAAAAGTCTATCAAGCGGCCCATAAACGACCGCAAAAGGCCCTTAATTAATCCCCAGTGCAAACCTTGACGCGCTCCCCGATCCATACCATTATTTACGATAAATTGCTTTTTTACACGGACGACGACGCAATAAAAAAAGGGCACTTGCGTGCCTTGAGAGTTATCAGCCGTTCGGCCAGAGAGCAATGGCTATCTTTTTCGCTTCTTCCAGATAGCCGAGCTCATGCCTGGCGATCAAGGGCTTTTCCCGTTGGATCTCCGTGACTTGGCTCTCGGAAAACCTTCCGAGGGCATCGATTGTTCCTTGATGCTCAACCGGCAAGACGCGTTCTTGAAGCGAAATCACGTCATCCTTTGGCAGGATCTCGACTCTGGCGGCATTGAGCACAGCTCCGCGATCAACTTCGGGAGTGACACGGTGGACAACCGCTTCAGTCCAAAAATCCCGACCAACCAATCGGACAAAGTAGAGTCGTGCGCAATGGACGCGGCGCCCGTACATGCCAGGGCCTCCGAAATCCATGCCCGGACGAGCCGGGTCGAGCGGACCGGGATGCTGGTTCACGATCATGTCGCGGTAGGCCTCGATGACGTTAGGCGGCGTAACCGGCAACCAACCGTACTGGCCAATGAACTGTACTTCGCGTTCGCGGCAGGCTTTCAGGATCGCGTCTCCGAACTTGGGCGAACCGGGGTTACCTCGTTCCGGCCGGATGACGATCACATCCTTTGTATCCATGCCTTCGGCTAAGGCCTTCTGGATACCGCCAGCTTCAGGCTTGCTCGCGATTACCAACGCTGGTTCGACGTGAGGCAACCGACCAACTTTGCAAGCCCGTAGGATCTCGCGGGCCGTTGTCCCTCCGCCTGAAATCAAAAGTGCGATGCGCAGCTTTCCATTCAACATGGCCCGGCTCCTTGGTACGGGTTTGGGTCAATGAGCTGCCGTAATCTTACTGATATTTAAGGAATAATCAAGTCACATAAATAAAAAATCGCCGTAGTCGGCTAGGCCTGGCTCGGCGAATAAGTTTACCTGGGGATCCCGGGCGGAAGGAGAACCGGATCCGCCGAAGTGCGAGGAGCGACGTCGATGACGGGCATGTGGGGGTTAGCACCCGCCATGAACTCATACATGCCGTGGTTCAAAGGGATCTCCACGGTCCGGAGCTCGTGCGGCTTATCCGCCATGTAGCTAAGGGTCAAGCGCTTGATCTCTCGTTTTCCAAAAAACGAGTAGCGCGCGAATTCCCCGAGCGTGTTTTTCCGGCAGTAGGTCCTGTCGTGAATCTTGAAGAAAGTGTGGAGCCTCCCATTACCGTTAACCCTCAAATCTTGAACAATTCTTTCTCCCACATCGGAATCCATCTCGATGCAGACAACCATGGCATTTCCCGTCGCTTCGGAAATGTCCTTACGGGCTTCTTCGGCCGAAGTGTCCTTACAGCCAACGGAGAAGAGCAGAGCAACGATCGCTAGGAACAAGCATCGATATGACATGCGAACCTCCCTCTTGGAGTGAAAACAGCAGTTTGAACTCTTGCGATTTAAGCACGTAAAACAGAATGAGTCAATACTAAAATCATATAGGCTTTGGGGGCTATTAAGTCAAAAACTATACTCTTTCCCCTCTTCAAAAACGGTAAACTGTATCCCCTTGGGTTCAAGTATTTGGCCAGGTAAACGATGAGTCAAACTATTATTAATTTCGTAAATAAAAAATCGCCATAGTCCCCTAGGCCTGACTGGGTATGAAGGATACCTTGTGTTTTCTTAGGCCGCGCCGTGGCCGCAATAAAAGCCACTCTCCAGCTTGTTTTCCTGCTCAACCGGGCAATCCCCGCATACGCAACCCTTGTGCTCGAGTTCGCACGCGGTTTTACCCATGGCGCAGTATAGCTTTTCGCTCTGACCGCCCATGCAGGCGTTATAAGATGGACAATTGCCGCATACGCATTTGGCCACATTAGCTTCTGAATTTGTTACTGGCATATGATTATGATTAATTTGCTTGGTAATCATTTTTCCAATCCGAACTTTTGACGGATCGCGCCAACCTCACGCCGGTCATTACGTTTTGTGCCAATAATCCAACCTCATCTTCGTAGCATTCCCCAGTTACTATCGGCTTGTCCGCGTAAGTCGGATAGCAAACCGATGACATGGCATACATGTGTGAAAATGGGGGGAAAATCATGCCAAAATTATTCAGCGTCATGAACAGGCTGCTGATAACCATGGATGCTCCCTCTTCGTGACCCGTCGTGATGATACCCGCGACTTTATTGGAAAAGCGCCGCACAAACCCGGAACCCGGCATGCCGTCATCGGCCGTAAGCTCGATGAACTTCATGTGCTTGACGTTAAGGGCTTTGTCCTTTGGCGATTTGGGATCCGCCGGTTGCAAGCTGCCATCAAGGCTGATGCACCGGTCGATGAATGCGGCCATCAAAGTCGACATCTTAAAGTTATTCACCGGTGTGGCAAAAATTATGGCGTCGGCTCCAAGAATTTTGTCGTACATTAAATTACTCATGTCATCGCCTTGAGGAGTGCCTTTGGGATAACACGAGCAATAAAAGTGGCATTGCGTATTGACGCTGGAATAACAGCATTTACAATGCTGGATATTGTATTTCCGGAGCTGGACAAGTTCGGTTTCAGCCCCCAGGTTTTGGCAATCTTTAAGGCAAACTTTCAAAAGCCTCTCTGAATTGGATTCTTCTTGCGCCATGCCCATTTCTTCGCGCGCCGAACCGGAGATGCCCAGAACTTTCATGGCCGTGCCCTTGCGATCCAATTTTTTGGCTTCTTCTATGGCCGCCTGGCGAACGGCCTTAAAGCGGTCCAGCGTCTTTTGGTCGACGCCCAGCTTCCGCTTTAACTCAGCATCCGTAAATTTTAATCTGGGCATATTACATTATGCACGAATTATATCTCAAAAGGCTCAGGCTGGATATATTGAGATTCGAATTAGAACGGTCTGTAGCAAAATCTTGCCTTAAACATCACGATTTGATATCCTTCAGGCGTCCAAATTAACACGGAGAGGTACCCAAGAGGCTGAAGGGGGGAGATTGCTAATCTCCTAGGGGGTCTTAAAGCCCCGCGAGGGTTCGAATCCCTCCCTCTCCGCCAGATAAAACCGATCGCTTAGCGACCGGTTTTTACGTTGACAAAACCGCCCATAAATGGTTGAGTTTTGTCATTCCAGCCTAAAACTAAGATTAATAGAATTAGTCAAAGGCCCGCACATTGAAAGGTGAACACCATGGCGGATAGGAAACAATGGATTAGACTAATCCGGCAAAACAATGCCAACCGACTTGGTCGCATTCATAAGAACCTATTTCGTGACACGGCTGAGACAGTGGAATACTTGTACAGCCTGATCGAAGTTGCCGTCTCTCAACCGCCAGGACATATTCGATCCCTCATAGCCGACGTACGACGCATCACGCGCTCTTTGCCGGCTGGTCGCCTTGATTCGGTACTCGATGAGTTTATATCCACGGGCAAGGACAATTTCAGGAGTTTAGTGGTTTTAAGCTTGGGTAGCTACCCGGATGAGCTCGAGACGTCTTGCGCAACCATCGAACGACTCTTGGAGGTTATCGAGCCTAGAAACGTGACGGTCGATTACAGTCAACATGGTAATGGTGGATTATTTGCCCTTATGGTATTGATGGAGGCATCGGCCAGAAATCATACCCACACTTGGACAAACATCCTCCGACAGATGCATCTAACGGGAAACACCGATCTCTTCCGTGAAATCGCCGAATCATTCTCGATGGGCGATTTTACTTACTCGGTGGTGCCATACAGTCAAGTGGGAGACAGTTACAACTTCTTAGGCCAAACTGGAGAATCGGCTTCGTATCGGTTCCCGGCACCTGACGACTTGGTTGAATGGACCGGTCAGCATCTTGGGCGTTGGTTCGAAACGATAGCCGCACGAGATGAACGGTTTATCCAATTGTGCGACGAACTGCAGGAGCAAATGGCAGCCTACAGCTCGGCGTATGAGGATATGTGGCTTGAGATGATGCTAGAACCTGTGTGGGGATTACGCGACGGAGGGCTCGATTGCGTGAGAGTCTCGATTCCAGCGTTGCGCGAGTCGGGATTGCGTCGTATACGCTTCGAACCACGCGAACCGTTCCCCGGTTTTCGCGCCACGTTCATACAGCGTCGTATTGGCGGCAGTGAAAGGTTGTTCGAAATCAATCTCGAACCGAACGACCTCGCGGCAATCGGTCGGACTAACGAACCCGACTCTATGTTCACATGGTCTGATAGATTACTGGCCTTCGTGGCCGTACGAGCCGTCTGGATGATAGTGATGGGCGTGACCGGTCGCACCAACTCCGGTACCTGGACGCGCCATGGCGGCAGCAGTGGAAGCGGCATCATACGACCGCGGTTCCGTCGCCTGCCGGATGGATATCATGCGTCGCCCGAAGCGCGAACTCGGGCGCTTGAAACGTTCCGTCGCGAACCACAGACAGGCTTTACATTCGTTAGACAATACGAACGCGGCAGTGAGCAGCAATCCGGCGAACCACTATTTACAATAACGGATGCCGATCCGTAACTCAGTAAGGTTTTGTCCCATGGACGAAGCCTTTTTTATTTGAACATCTTCCCAATTATTGACTGTTAATCTTTAGCCTGCTAAATTCCGTGGCAACCGGGAAGGAGGCAAACATGGACTTTGCCAATCTAGACCAGATTTTAACGCTCACGGTTTGGCGCATTCTCCTGGCACTCGGCGTGCTCGCGATAGGCATCCAAATAGGCTGGTCGCTGAGAAAATGGCACGAAAAGCATCCCACCCTCGATCATGATCGCCTGCCGCCGCCTCCCAAGGTACCGTCCTTTGACCGCGGATTCCCTTCCGATGACGAGGATCGCTACAGTTCCATCCCGCCAAAAGTCGAATAGCCGAACCCAGGCGGACGGGACAACTGACGCAAAGCGTCTCCTTCTCAAAGCTCTTAACGAGCTATTTTTTATTCTTTTACGAAAGTTTAACACCGCCATAAAAAATCTCCGGTACTTCCGGAGATCAGTGGGTGTTACATTTCCTTTATCAAGCTTTCGTAGTCACAGCTTTGATTGGCAGCGTGGGCGGACAAAGCCCGGCAACGAAACCGCAGGTAGCTGGAATACGATAAGTTGTGCCGTTTGGCCACCAACCACAGATAACTATCTTGCCGCAACTCATCAAATGAAGGGATGATGAACCCGTCTTCCTCAAGATCGGCCTTCGTACCGCGGCACCATACCCAGCCAAACCCTCCGTATGCCTCTCTTCCGCCGTGAAAACCACTGAATCTGTAGCGTGTCACCATGCTAAGCAACTCAGTAGCCAGAGGAGTTTGCAGGCCTACTTCCCTGAATAATGCCCTCGGAACCTCCGGGGAAAGACTCGCACTATCCAGCGCCAGGAGCCTCGTGCCATTTGCGTAGCCGTAAACCGCGCTGGAAATATACTCCTTGCGGTCTATCATCGCACGGAACTCTGGTAGTTTGCCAAGGATGTTTTTTAGATACTTTTGCAAACTTCCATGCAACTCATAGTGTATGGAGTCCGGGTCTTCACAACTGGGTTTAAAACCAGGATCTATCCAGACGTCGAGTTGCCCGGAGCCTGCCAAGCCGAATACGATAGCCATGGAACACGCGCATGGTTCCCGCTTGGCGATCTCCAGAATCTCTTTGTCTTGTTTCCAGTATTGTAGTTTCTGGCGATATCTTTCTCGGCCCAAAGCTCGGCTGATACGGATGCGCCGGATCAGCATTAAAGGAAAATTCACTTGTTCAAGGTCCATTTTCTCCTCCCGTAACCTTTTATACCCGCCATTTTCAAATGTCAAACCTCTTATGCCCCGATTGCAAGCGTCAAAACAGAAACCGTTTCAGCGCCGGCGGACAGGAGGACCCTAGCGGCCTCGGCTGCCGTGGCGCCGGTCGTGATAACGTCATCAATTAAGATGATATTTTTTGGAACGTCTCCAACTGTCTTGAAGCAATGTCTGATATTCATTCCGCGTTCTACCAAATCATGCGCCATGGATGATTGCGGGTCGCGATGAACGGAACGGATGAGGCAATCCGTCCTAAAATTTCCGATTAGTGCCGCGATCAACTCGGCTTGGTTGAATCCCCTCTCTTTGAGACGCTTTTCAGCTAATGGCATGGGAATCATAACCGCGCCTTCCGGCAAAACCGGCAAACGATCCGATACGAACTTCCGAAGGTCGTCTTTCAAAGCCGACGTGCCATTGAACTTTAAGGCAGTGATAGCCGACCGGAGTTTAGGGTCATGGTAATAACCAAGTGACCAAACTTGTTTGAAAGGTAATGTCCCAGCGCATTCATGATCGCCCATCGAAAGACACGCGGGGCATATTTGATCCGTGTTTTTTTGAACGCTTTGGCGGCAGTCTTCGCACCACCACTCCCCGGACGTGCGGCATGAAACGCAAAAAGACGGGAATAAAAATCCCAAAGCCCATTGCTTCAACTCCTGGATCACAGGTTGGCGGGCGAGAATCTTATGTCGCTAACCAGGTACCGGCCTCCCGGCTGCCTTTGGAACGTAACGGTCGCCACTTCGTAAATGATGTTGGTTGGTTTGGAACGGTCTCCCGCGTCTTCTACTTTTTGAGATTGAACTTTCACGACGATTTTATCTGATCCTTCATCGCCTTCAGTGACACTGGAGGCCACGGCCCTGGTCGTTATGCCGTAAAGCGGCCCTGAGATTGGATGCTGGGCCCGCAGGTTGGCTTGTTCTGCCTTCAAATACGCCTGGAAATTTGACGTCCCGCTTTGCATGGCGTCGTCATATCCCAAAAATCCGTCTTGGCTCGTGCCGGAGCCCATGCGGGCAACGACCGATTCGGCCATTCGTTTGGCTTCCTGCAGGTCGGAAACTTTTTGGGCACTAACTTGCTCGGCCGTGCTCGTGCCTTGGACCTTTGGCACGAGGGCGATGGTCTGCGGTTGAGGTTTAATATCCCTTTGGATGGCTTGCGGTTCGCGGTTGCCGGTGGTATCAGCCGGTTTTTTGGGCCAAAGCATGCCGGCCAGGATCCAAATCCCAAAAGCCAGCAACAAGACTCCGAAACCGATTAGGAAAAGCGCCATGCGGCGGCGGTCGAATAACATAGTTTACGTTTGAGGTTGGGTTGATTCGGCGAATTTCTTTTTCTCCTCTTCTATCTTCAAGAGCTGGCGCGGGTCGGTCGTGACGATCTGGTCTTCGGCGTAAGAAGCCACGACTTGGATGGCCGCGTGTTTGGCGCCCGCGAAGAAAATACCTTCGCCTTTGCCGGACTCGAGCAGCAGATATTTCTCGGATTGCGTCAAAAGAAAGACGCGGGCAACCAGGTCGATGGAGGCTGGACTTTGCTTAAGCAGAAGCTGCATGGACGAGTTGGTCACGATGGCCTGGCCGTAAGGCGAAGTCAAAAAGTCGTTCACATCCTGCGTAATGGTGGTGACGCCCAAGTAATACTTGCGGCAGCGTTTGACCAAAGCGTGGATAAATTTGGCCGAATCCTCGTATTGCATGAGCCACCAGGCTTCGTCGATGACCAGGATGCGTTTTTTGCGCTCCGACCTGACTTGGTTCCAAATGTAATTGACGATGGTGTAGATGCCGATCGGACGCAGCTCGTCTTCCAAATCGCGAACCGAGAAGACGACCAGTTGGTTGTTCATGCGCACCGTGGTCGGCGAATTCAAAAGCCCGGCAAAAGTGCCCTCGGTGTATTTTTTAAGGCGGACCACGAGATCTTCGGTCCCCTCCATGCCTTCCAAAATATCCTGGAAGTCTTGCAAAATCGGGACTTCGACGGCCGAGAGGTCGACGCCGGGTACGATATCCTTCTTGGCGAAAGTTTCGAGCAAAGCCCGGTCAAGGATGGAATCTTCGGCCACGCTGACCTTGCCGAGCATTAGGCGGAGCAAGCCTTTCAAAGTGATGACCGCGCTTCGGATGATGTCCTCAACCGAAGTATCCCCGCCTCCCATGGGCCGCGGCAAATCAAACGGGTTAATTTTCGATTCAGACGAAAGCGAAATATTGATGTAAGTGCCATTGACCGCGTCGGACAAATATTTGTATTCCTTTTCCGGATCGATGACGATCACGTCCACGCCAAGCATCATGGAGCGCAAAACCTCAAGTTTGACCGTGTATGATTTGCCGGCGCCGGAAGTGGCGAAGATGACCATGTTGGCGTTTTGGAGCGAAAAACGGTCGAAGATGATGAGCGAATTGTTATGGCGATTAACGCCGTACAAAATCCCTTCGTCAGAGGTCAGCTCGGCCGAGGTGAACGGAAAAGACGAGGCAATGGGCGACGTGCTCATGTTAAAAGTGATCATGAGCTCGTCCAAACCCAAAGGCATGGTGGAGTTGAAACCTTGTTCGGCCTGGAAATAAGCGCGGCGGGTGTAGATCAACATTGATCCGAAAGTCGATTCGACGGAAGACGAGAGGCGTTCCAGCTCGTCCTTGGACGGCGAATAAAAGGTCGTGTAAAAGGCGAATTGGAAAAAGTGCTCGATGCCCTGGGTCAGGTCGTCGCGCAACTGTTCAATGTCGCGGAGCGCCGTTTCTTCCTGTGGATCGCGCGGTTTCCCTTCTTGGGCCTTCATGTTGATATTGGCTTCCAAAATACCCACTTTCTTTTTTAATTGCTTCAAAATGACGTCGGATTTGATGGGGTAGAAAAACATGGCGATGTCCATCATGGCGTTCAAGTTGATGATGGGCGATGCCCAGCCGACCGAAACGTAACGCGGATAAGTCACGATAAAGATGGTGCGGGCGTAAACCGAGCCAAGCGAAATAAAACTGGCCTCCACCTTCATGGCCGAAGGCGCGATCAAGTCTTTGATGCTGGCCACGCCGCGACGATATATCCGCTCCTCTTCCAGGGCGGTTTTTTCCTCGCTCTGCTTCTTTTTAAGCTCATCGGCGCTAGGTCCTTTGACCAGCTTGATGCCGCCCGCGGCCAGCTTGGACGCGTCGAGCTTCTTTTGTTCGGAAGTTTGGAATGCCATATTTTTTATCCTTCAATTTGGAGCTTGCCGATTTCGGTCATGCGCTGCGTTTCGAAAAGCTCGGGGTTGTAAACCGTGTAATAAAGTTCAATCAGGCTTTGCGTGTCGAGCATCACGGCGTTCAACGACATGCCCTGCAAACCAGAAATGACGTTGTTGACGCGCAGCATAAGCGCACTCCGGTGGGTCTTGAACCTCTCTTCCGTGAGATGGATGGTCATGAGCGGCGAGAAAATGCCGTTGACCCTGTCCATGAAACCCTTTTTGCCTTCGTAAGTCGGATCAAAAGGGACGACCAGGTAAAAACGCTTTTGCATGATTTCGGCCAAGTCGACCAACTGGCGCACGTACGACCGGTAATCGATGATTTGGTTGCGAAGCAGTTCGTTTTTCTGCACCATCTCGGCTTCCTTGAGTTTGGACATGTATTCGTCGATGTTCATGCGGCGCGATTGGATGACCACCTGGACCGGGAAATCCAGCGAGTTCAAGAACTGCATGTAAGCCTGAACGATGGCGTTTTGCTCGTCTTCCGATTTGAGCGCGAAGTTGATGCTCGAAACGAGCAGCACCGAACGCAACGTGCCGTCTTTCAGCACCACCACGTCTTCCTTAACCTCCGCGATGTTCAAGTAGCTTTGGGCCGGCACGCCCGGCTTTGATTTGGTTAGCTTCTGGCTTTGCATATTATGGTTGGTCTTCAGGCTTATAGACGCCGCCCGTGTTTACGGTCAGCGCGAGCTCCCTAAGCCTAGTGGAGCTGGGTCGTGGCTTCTTGGTTGCTTCTTCGACGGTCGGCAGGCCGATGATCTTTTCCTGCCCCATTTGAACGACGGCGTTCTTGTTCCAAACGCGGAGCGGGGGTCTTACCTGTGTCTGCATGAAATTCAAGAAAAATATATGGAAAGGCTGACCGTTGATTTTGAGGAAGCCGAACGCCCCGAAAACGGCCGCGGTTATCAAAGCGGCAAATATAAAATAAGCCGTTTCCAAAACTTTGTACTCCACGAATAAAACACCCGCTCCAGCCAAGCAGATTAAAAATTGTCTCACCGTGATCGGGCCGATGATCTTGTCTTCGCTTTCGATGAATTGCGGAACAATAAACTGGCCGGGCATATCAGTAGTGCAGGTTATTGTTTAAATCAATCAGGACTTCGACTTCGTCCCGGGTCAAAGTGTCCTCCCCCGCTTTGCGGCGTTCTTCAGCGATTTCAACGATCGGCTTGCCGGCCTTAAAGCTCTGGGTCACCAAATCCAAATACATCTTCATAAGCGGGGACCTTTGCCAGGCCTTTATGGCCGTCGTCTTTTGCTCAAAACCTTCTTCTCCGAGCGTGTCAAACCTCTGTTTCATTTTGGCGGCCGCTTCTTGCGGGGTTTTGGCCAGACGTCTGAAACTCTGAAGGGTCATACCACCCACTTCGTCGGCCAAGCCGGAGAGCTTAGGCGCCGCGCTCACGCGTTGCACGCCGTCGACCCGCAAGCTGGGGATTTTGGCGGCCGCGGCCGTAACGGTAGAAACTTTGACGGTTTTCGCCTGTTCCTGCGGTTTTGATAACTGAGTTTGGATTTTTTTAACCGCTGGGGCGGGCACCAATTCCCCGAATTGCTTTTTCTCGATGGCCGCGTTTTTCAAATCCACCGGATGGGCGGCAATTTTACTTTCAAAACCCTTCTTTATGGCTTCGGCCACCTGCTTGGTTTCCGCTTCGCCCGCTTGCCGTTTCTTTATTTTTTCCTCGTACCATTTGGCGTGTTCTTCTGCTTCCCTCTTCCGCTTCTCTTCAATTTTCTTTTTCTGCTCGGTCAACTGGACTTCCAACTTACCTTTCTCTTCGGATTCAATCTTCTGTCGAAATTCTTCGTATGAAGTCTCAATGATTTTCGACATATCATCTGCGGCGGCCTTGTCCAAACCCATGCCTCCAACTTTTGAATCACGTTGCAGCAAACCAAGCAGTTCGGAGGAGTTGCGCACGTCGCGAAGGCGCGACGAAATCACGTTTTGTAAACGGTTTGCCAAATATTCGTCCGTGGGTTTGCTTGGGATCCTCTCCAAAGTGGCGGCAACCGCCTTATCCAATTCGGTTATAGCCCTGGGGGGAGGCGGCAGCTTGGCTTTGATGGTTTCAATCTGTTGATCGACTTCCTGTGTTGGGATATTCACGTCTTTTAGTTCTTGAGTTCTAGCCGGCTGCATTTCCGAAGCCAAGTAATCCGAATAAGACTTCTCGTCCAATATTTTTACCGTCTGGTTCAATTCCTTTATGAAATTAACTGCTTTATCGGCCATCTTTTGGTCAAATCCAAGCCCGCCCATTTCAGCTGGGCGAACCATGATCTCTTTAAGTTGATCGGCTACGCGCACCCCTTTAACAAAACTGACCAGCAAATCCTTTAACTTGGTCCTCTCCTGCTGGCCGGAAGAGTATAAACCTAAATGATTGACCAGCTCGGAAACGGCTCCGTTGTAAGAGAGCGGTTTGAACAGAATCTTTTTTTGAGTCCAACCGGAAGTATCAACTTTTTCTTCTTGTAGGAATCCAATCAAGTCGTTGCCGTAAACGTCGCGCAAGGGCCAAAAAACCTGACTCAAAAGTCGGACCAGTATGTCTTGCTGGGCAGGCCTATCTTTAACATTAGCCATCAGGTACCCGCCAATTCTGGCCAAAGCCTGCTCAAAAGTCGCAAGTCCCATGACTGAATCCAAAATCGGTGCGTCGATGCCGTCAAAATAACCGTCTTCCGGAAGATTGTAAGAGTCAATCAAATCGTTAAAAACAGCGTCCGCGTCGTGCAACAAAAAATTCTGGATATTCTCAGGCAAATCGCTGAAAGAAGAATAAACCTTTGGCATAGTTTATCCCTTCTCTCCCCTGAGGAGATTCCTGGCGAATTGGATAGCTGACCTTTCGTGATCACGATCTTCTTTGGTAGCTCCCGTCGGCTTTTTAGCGGCGATCTCTCCCTTGAATTTAACCCGCATTCTTTCCTCATCGCTAATAGTGCCTGTTCCTGAAACGGATTTCTGCTTGACCTCACCCGCGTCGGCTTCGGCTCCGACCTTCTTTATGGCGCCCGCTATGGAAGCGCGTTGGGTCGGACCGCTGTTGTCATACGCGTGCTTAAGCCCTTGCAAGTCGCCCTGAACGGCTTCGGTCATTTGCGTTAAGGCTTGACCGCCGGAATTCTTAGCGGCTTCCGACATGCTGGCGATTACTTCGATATGCTTGGCGGCGGCTTCAGGATTAGTAGCCGTTCTGGCGCCCGCCAAGCTGGATTTCATGATGGCGCCAAAATCAGATTGATTCTGCTCGGCTTTCGGACCGGTGAATTGACCCTGGTCGTTAATATCAAATAATGCCTTATAAGAAATCTGGTTCTTGGCCACCATCTCGGCCATTCTGCCTTGTCTAATATCTCCGCCTTCCGTGCCCTGATGGGTATTAATGACGTGCAGATTCTGGGCTGCCATGCGGATGCGTTGATTGTTGTACCTGACGCCAGTGTCAGTAACGGTCTTGTTAATGCCTCTTAATTCATTTTCATAATTTCCAACAAGTTCGGATGCCCGCTCCGTGCCCTGATCTTTCACGTTCTCGAGTATTTCCGTTCGAGTGTCCGCCTGGCCGCCCATATTAAGGTAAGAAGCTTGACCAGACGGGTTGATGACCGAATAACCTTTCCCGTCTTTAGCGGCCACGACCGTATATCTTGCTTTCTGACGATCTTCTTCTGATTTACTGGAATCAAGCAAGATCTTGGCATTCTCCCTGCCGTCTTTGGAGTTGCGAATATAATCGAGTTGAGCCTTCGCGTGCTGGCCTTGGCGGCCGCGCATGAATTCCCTATACTTTTCATCGCTTTCAGAGACCGTCAAATCGCCGTTCTTATCCATCCAGCCCATTTGCTTCATGGTGGACAAGAAAGTCGCGCTATCCATCATGGCGTCATCCTTCATCTTGGTGTGCCCATGCGGATCAGTCAGTACCTTGGCCACCAATGATTCCACGTCGCCTACCTTTTCTTGCTTGCCCGGATCTTTTGTCCTCATCTCGTTGATCTCGTCGAGCAGTTTCGTGTTGTTAGTCTTTTCGGCGAAAGCTTTGGATTCTTCCTGCATGCCCGTAATCTTTTTATCAGCCTTCAAGCGAGCCAAGGATTCAACCTGGGCGTCAACCTCTTTCTTCTGCACGTCGTTTAACGGACCGGTCCCGTATTTATCCTTATAGGCCTGAGATGACGTGACTTCCGCCCTCGCCTCATCCTCGTTTAATTTTTGTAAATTCTTAGCATACAGCGAACTCCCAGCCAATGAAGCCAAACCCAAGTTGCCACCCATGCTGGTCGCGACATCGCCCGATTTGGCCATTGTCCTGAAAAACTTTTCTTGTTCTAAAGGATTTTCGTGCGCGACCGCGGCCTTTAATTCCTCGGACTTCTTCAAACCACGTTTGACGGGCGCGGCGGCATGCTGCATCAAACTGACTCGGGCGCCTTTTGTCATAGGAATACCCGACCTCGCGACGGCTCCGGCCATGCGATTAGTCAAACCATAACGTTCGTTGATGGCACCCGCTCCTCCCTTCACTCCCTTTTCAAGCAACCTGCCGGCAGCCACGGTTCCGGCCACGCCAATGCCCATGCCTCCGCCTTGGCTGCCAATCGCTTTGGCGAAGTCACCCAACTTGGGAGCCAGAGAGTTGGAAGCTTGGACGGCCACTTGCACGCCCAAGAGCATAAAGGCCACCATGATGATGAAATTGGCCAAATTTTCCGGCGTGCCGATGTCGGTTGAAACGATCTTATTTCCATAACCGCCCTGTTGGTTCAATCCTTCAATATTGCTTTTAACCTCAGCACTCGGTCCCTTATAAAGTGCGTTCTGGCCGCTGCCGGTCAAAGAATCGGCTCCGCCCTGGGCCTGGGCCATGGCCAAAGCCAGCCAGAGGAAAAAAGCCATGGTCGGCCCGCCGATCAAAGCCGTGGACAAACGTTGCCACCACTGGTCCGTAAACGCGCTGAAGGATTTCTGCATCTTGCCGGGCAAAGCCCAGGCAAAGAACATGACCGGCGAAGTGATAAGCAGGAACCAAAGGATAATGATGCGGACCAAAAAGAACACTAACATGATGATGACCAGCGTGATCGAGAGCGAAAGGATCCATATGCCAAAAATGGCCGCCAGCATCATGTTAAAAATCTGGTAGACGTCGGCTTGCTGGGCGGCCGCGGCGTTGATCTTCATGGTCCCATTTTCCACCGTGACCACGGAGCCCTTGCTCGTCTCGATGTTCATGACTTCGCGCAGGTGCAAAGCGTTGATGAAGTTTCCGCCGGCCGCGTCCTTAAATCCGTTGACGAAGGTGAGGGTGATCACCTGAGAGAAATCGATCATCAAACCGATCAGGGTTTTTGAAAAGTTAATGAGCACGGCCATCACCAAGAGCTTGGGCAAGATGGACTTGTAATGGAACTCCTTGGGCTGGCCGATGATGGTCGCGAAGGCGGAAACCAAAACGACCACGATGAAAAACATGTTGACCGTGTCGCGGATGAGCGGCCAACCGATGCGCACGGGAGCCGCGTTGACGAAAGTATTAATCTGCACGACCTGAATCAGGTAATCCAAAAGGAAAAGCAAAATATAGGAAAGCAGTTCCATGATGTAGACCAGGATCTTCGTGAAGATGGCTACGATCCAGTTGACTAATTCATATGCCGCGTCAGCGTGTGCCGGAAAAGCGATAAAGAAAATGCAAACGCCGGCCACGATAACGGAAGTGATCGCGAAGCGCTTTCTCGACGAACCGCGCGTCACGTTTGAAACACCTTGTTTAATATCGTCTTGTTTTTTCGGCAGCAAAATTGAGCGCCAAAAGGCGAAAAGTGACCCTTTCCCTTGCCTGACTTTAAAAATTCTCCTCCAAATAGGCATCTTATCGGGAATTATAGCACAAAAACGGCCCTAAGACTCCGATTAATCCACAACCTAACCGCCGATGTTCGTTCCTTGTCTCTTGAATATTTCTCTGATATCCTAATTGGACATGAAGGGACCTATTTCGGTTGATCTGCTGCCCTACTCTTCAGAGAAGGTAGCTCGAAGAAAAACGGCAATTATTGCAGTTTTTTTTGCTTTAATCGTAGGATTACTGGCTACCGTCGGGGCCGCGGCTTCTTATCGCGCGTCCGCCAAAGGCACCAATGTTTTGGCCGAGGTCGTTAACCTCCCGGGCATTGCCGAGATTACGCGGTTTGCCATGGGCTCGCCCGGCACGACCAAAGTCTCGGGCGAACCGGTTAATTTCCTGTTTTTGGGCGTAGGCGGCGCTGGGCATGATGGCCCGCAACTCACGGATACGATCATCTTGGCGACTTTTGATCCTAAACAGAACCGCTTGGCCATGTTGTCCATCCCCCGCGACCTGGCTTATCCGCTTGGCAACGGCCGTTTTGAAAAAATCAACAGCTTAAACGCCTGGCTGGAATCTTCCAATCCGGGGCAAGGGGCCGAAAAAACAGGTGAAGCCGTCGGTGAACTTTTGAACATCCATATCGATCACGTCGTGCGCGTCGATTTCAACGGGTTCGCCAAATTCATCGACGCTTTGGGCGGCGTAGACATCACCGTTGAAAAAACTTTCACTGATAATTCCTTTCCGGTGGACGAGAACGGCGGTTGGCGCACTATCAGCTTCCAAAAAGGCGAGGCTCACATGGACGGCGCCAGGGCTTTGGAATTTGTCCGCTCGCGCCACGGCAACAACGGCGAAGGTTCTGATTTCGCGCGCAGCCGACGCCAACAATTGGTGATCCAGGCGGTCAGGGAAAAACTTTTCTCGCTCGGTACATTGGCTAATCCAAAAAAGATCGGAGACATGCTCAACATTCTTTCCGGCCACATCCAAACCGACCTTTCCAGCTGGGACATGATTTCATACGCTCCCTTGGCTTCGCAGATCGACCGCGACAAGATCGAGATGCGCGTTTTGACCGACGCGCCTGACGGCGAGCTGGTGCCGGCCAACGTGGGCGGGGCTTACATGCTCTTTCCCCGCAAACCGGACTGGTCCGAAATCCGCAGCATCGCCAATAATCCGTTCCTCACCAAAGAAGAAGCGGCAAAACAGTTGATGGCCCAAACGCAAGCCACGCTCGAAATCAAAAACGGAACGACATACGAAGGTTACGCCTACCAAGTCTCGCAAAAACTTAAAAAACAAGGTTACCAAGTCTCCAGCATCGGCAACGCCTCGCACCGCGGCTACGAACGCACGATCCTTTTCGACCTGACCGGCGGCAAAAAAACAACTGAGCTTGTCAGGCTGAAAAAGATCCTGGACGCGGACGTTTCGGCGGCAACCCCGACCGAAACTAAAGGACATCCAGTGGTTTACGGGCAGTATATGACGGCCGAAACTCTGGATTCGACCTCAACCGAAATCCTGGTCGTGCTCGGCGATTCAAGTTTAGGCCTCATCAATCCAAGTTATGACACTTCCCAAAACCCGTAATTTACCGCTTGTAGCCATCGTTGGGCGGGCTAACGTCGGAAAATCGACGCTTTGGAACCGTTTAACGGAAACCGGACGGGCCATAGTCTCCAGCGTGCCGCACACCACCCGCGACCGCAATTACGCCCCGTGCTTATGGCGGGGCAAAATTTTTAACGTAGTCGATACGGGCGGCATGGACGTGGAAAAAACGGAAATCGGCCAAGGCATAAAAAAACAAGCTGAGCTGGCCATCAAGGAAGCCGATTTGGTGTTATTTTTAGTCGACGTGCAGGCGGGTTTGTTGCCGCAAGACGTCCAGTTCGCCAAGCAAGCCAAAAAACTTAATTCAAAGATCCTGCTTGTGGCCAATAAAACGGACCGCAACGCCTTGCTCGGCACGGCGGCGTCCGGTGAATTTTGGAAACTTGGGTTGGACGAACCAATCCCCATCAGCGCGGCTTCAGGCAGGGGCTTGGGCGACCTGTTGGATATCATGGTCGAAAAGTTAACAAAACTTGGGAAACCGCCGATTGACAGCGAAAAGGAATCGGAACTTAGGATAGTGATCATGGGCCGCCCGAACGTGGGCAAATCATCTCTCATGAACGCCGTTTTGGGAGAAGAGAGGGCCATCGTCTCCCCCGTCGCCCACACGACCCGCGAACCGCTCGACACGAGTTTTGTTTGGCGGGGACATCCCATTACTTTGGTTGACACCGCCGGCATGCGCAAAAGGGCGCGCATTACGGAAAGGCTGGAGGAAGAAGGCGTCGAAAGGAACCGCCAGGCTTTGTCGCGGGCCGACGTGGCGGTTTTGGTGGTCGACGCGACGGACGATCCCCGCAAACAGGATAAGCACCTGGCCGAAATCCTTCAGGAGGCCCACCGGGGATTGATTATTGCCGTCAATAAATGGGATTTAGTGACCGATAAAAATACCAAGACGGCCAAAACTTACGAGGATTTAGTCAGGCAATCACTACCCTTCCTTGATTGGGCGCCATTCGTGTTCATATCGGCCAAACAAGGCCAGCGCGTCCGTGACATTTTGGACATCGCCCTTAAAATCCGCGACGAACGCGAACGCATCATCGAAGATAACGCTTTGGATAAATTTCTCAAGCAGGCCATCGCCAGACAGCGGCCGCGGGCGGCCAAAGGTTCCGAGACGCCTTACATCTCATCGGTGATCCAAACCGCCACCAATCCGCCTCGCTTCAAGATGACCGTGCGCGGATCAAAATCAGCCGTCCACCAGGCCTGGCTAAAATTTTTCGAAAGGCGCATCAGGGAAAAATTCGGATTCGAAGGCACGCCTATCGTCTTTGATATTGAGAACGACACTCGGCCAGTCAAACAAGTCCCCGGCCAGCATAAACGCAAGCGCCCCATCGGCCGGAGAGCTGGAAGATATTGATTTAGTTATTATGAAATTAGTCGTAGGCCTGGGAAATCCGGGCAAAGAGTACGAGGGTTCGCGGCACAACGTGGGCTTTTTAGCCGTTGACGCTTTAGCGGAAGCCAACGGGGCCAAATGGAAAACCGAGACTAAACATAAAGCCAAGACGGCTAAGGTGACGATCGACGATTCGCCCGTCCTGCTGGCTAAACCCATGACTTTCATGAACTTGAGCGGGCATTCCGTTTCGTCTCTCGCGAAGTATTATAAAATTAAACCCAAGGATATTCTGATAATCCAAGACGAGCTGGATTTGGATCCCGGTTCCATGCGTTTCACTGAGGGCGGCAAAGCCGGCGGCCACCATGGGCTTGAATCGATTCAGGAGATGATGCCGGATGTGGATTTTGCCAGGCTAAGGATTGGGGTCGGCAAACCAAAAACTAAGTCAGCCGGCAAAGACTGGGTTTTGACCAAGCCCAAAGGCAAAGAAGCGGAATCGATCGCGCAAACGATCGAGGACGCGGCGGGAGCCATGGCTGATTGGATAATCAAAGGACTTGAAGCCTCCATGAACACATGGAACACCCGACGTTAGACAATTCGCGCCTCGGCTGGCTCGCGTGCGCTTGGTTTGAAAAATTCGGCCCCAAAAGCCTGGACCGGCTTCAAAAATATTTTGGCGAGCACCGCGGGAAAGAAGCCCTTGAAAGCGACTTGGCCGCTTTGATTAAGGCCGGCATCAGTGAAAACTCAGCCAAAGATTTCGTCGAATGGCGCGAAACCATCAACCCGCAAGATTTGGCGGACAAGCTGGCCCAGGATGGGATTGATTTTGTCCTGCCCTGGGATCTTTTGTATCCGCAAGCTTTTAGGCAAAGCTCGACTCCGCCGGCGGCCTTGTTCTGGCGCGGCGGAACGATTTCGAGGCGGCCTTGGGTGGCCGTCGTCGGCACGCGCAAAATGAGCGCGTACGGCAAAAGGGCGTGCGCTCAAATCGTGACCGAACTGGCGCAGGCCAACGCGGGCATTGTTTCGGGCTTGGCTTTGGGAATCGACGCTTGCGCCCACCAAGCCGCTTTGGACGCAAACGTTCAGACCGTCGCCGTCTTGGGCGGTGGATTGGATAAAAAATCACTCTCCCCTTCCAGTAACGTTCCTCTGGCTGAGAGAATTTTATTGAGCGGTGGAGTTTTAATGAGCGAATATCCTCCGGGCACGCCAAGCCTAAGACAACATTTCCCCCAACGGAATAGATTGATCGCGACTTTGGCGCAAGCCGTGGTAGTCGTGGAAGCCGGAGCCGACTCGGGTTCGGTCCTTACGGCTAAACTAGCCTTGGACGAAAACCGAGATGTCTTCGCGGTGCCCGGCCCGATCACGAGCCCCGGCAGCGTGGGCACTCACGAGCTTTTACGCCAAGGCGCGCAGATCTGCACTTCTGGCCGCGATGTTTTGGCCAACGCGTCCGTTCCGGTCATGAGCGCGCCGGAACGTCCGGCCACGGATGAGGAAAGGAGGATTTTGGACCTTTGTCGCACGCCCATCCACGTGGACGAATTGACCCGTCTTCTCAACTCCTCCCCGGCCGTTATCGGCGCCACTTGCACGACTTTGGAGATGATGGACGCCTTGGAAGAGACTGAGCCGCAGATTTACCAGATCACCAATCGCGGAAAACAGCTTTTAATCCAGCCTTTTAGCCAAAAATCTTAACTTGGAGAGGGACGGGTTTTGACGATTCCGTCTGTTTTTGATATCTTCCTCTACATTAATATATGCCCTTCTGCAAAGACTTGGGGCGTATGATCATACTGAATTATGAAGTTAGTTATAGTCGAATCACCCACCAAGGCCAAAACACTGAGCCGTTTCCTGGGTAAGGATTACAAAATTCTGGCTAGCATCGGGCATATCCGCGACCTACCCAAATCAAAACTCGGGGTCGACGTTGAACACAATTTTGAACCACAATACGTCATCCCCCCGGATCATAAAGCCAGGGTCAAGGAGATAAAAGAAGCCGCCCAAAAAGCCAAAGAAATCTACTTCGCGACTGACGAAGACCGCGAAGGAGAGGCTATTAGTTGGCATTTGGCCCAGGTTTTGGAAAAAAATCCGGAATTGGCCAAACGCATCACCTTCCATGAAATCACCAAGGAAGCCGTGCTTAACGCGCTCGAAGCTCCGCGTCCGATCGACATGAAGTTAGTCGAGGCCCAGCAGGCGCGCCGCATTTTGGACCGCTTGGTCGGTTACCAGCTCTCGCCGTTTTTGTGGCGCCACGTAAGGCGCGGGCTTTCAGCTGGACGCGTGCAATCCGTGGCCATGCGCTTGATCGTCGAACGCGAACGAACCATCCAAGCCTTCAAAGCCGAGGAGTACTGGAGCTTGGAAGGTATGTTTGAAAATCTCAAGAAAGAAACTTTGGAAGCCAAATTGCACGCCATGGACGGTAAGGCTTTGGACAAGATGGAGATTAAAAATAAGGAAGAGGCCGACAAGCTTCTGGCCGAATGCCAAACTCAGAATTGGACCGCCGCGGCCATCGAAAAAAAGAAGAAGTCAAAATCCCCTCCTCCGCCTTTCACGACCTCAACTTTGCAGCAAGACGCCAACAACCGTTTGGGTTTTTCGGCCAAACAGACCATGACTTTGGCCCAAAAACTCTACGAAGGCATTGAGATTGGCTCCGAAGGGCACACCGGTTTGATCACCTACATGCGCACGGACAGCGTCAACCTTTCACAAAAGTTTTTGGGAGAGGCGAAGGATTACGTCAAAAAGACTTTCGGCGACGCTTACGCCCTCGAAACCGCCAGGACCTATAAGACAAAATCGAAAGGCGCGCAAGAGGCGCACGAGGCCATCCGTCCGACTGATCCTACTCGCACGCCGGAAAGCTTGAGAGCGTTTTTGGATACCGGTTTGCTTAAACTTTATACTTTGATCTGGCAACGCGCCGTGGCCACCCAAATGCCGGACGCGACTTTGAATGCCACACGCGTGGATATCGAAGGTGGCCGATTCATGTTCCGCGCCACTGGACAGCAAGTCATTGAACCGGGTTACCTCAAACTTTATCCGGATCAGGAAAACGACAAATCACTTCCCGAAATCAACGAAGGCGACAAATTGAACGCGCAAAAAATCGAAGGCGTGCAGCATTTTACAGAGCCGCCAGCCAGATACAGCGACGCCACGCTCGTCAAAGCCTTGGAAGAAGACGGCATTGGCCGCCCAAGTACGTATGCCTCGATTATCTCCACGGTCATTGAGCGCGGTTACGTTGAACGCGACGAAAAGAAACGGCTGAAGCCCATGCCCATCGCTTTTGACGTGAACGACATCCTTATCAAGCGTTTCCCGGACATCGTCGACCTTGAATTCACGGCCCGCATGGAGTCGTCCTTGGACCACGTGGCCGAAGGCGTTATCCGTTGGGAACCGCTCATGGAAGCTTTTTATGGGCCTTTCCATAAGCAGCTCGAGGCGCAAGAAAAAGAGATGGAACAGCAAGCGCAAAAAGACGCCGAAGGCGAGGTTTGCGACCTTTGTGGCAAGCCCATGGTCGTGAAGCGCGGACGTTTTGGACGTTTCCTGGCTTGCTCCGGTTACCCTGAATGCAAGAACACCCGTCCCCTGCCCGGCGAAGCCGCCCCGCCCAAACCCGAACCCACGGATGAGAAGTGTCCCAAATGCGGCGCGCCCATGGTCAAAAAGACCGGACGGTTCGGACCGTTCCTGGCCTGCTCCCGCTATCCGGAATGCAAAACGATAGTCAACATTGAAATACCAGTTAATGACCAAAACGGAAACCCAATCACTTGCCCCAAATGCAAGGAGGGCAGGATTTTGGAAAGAAAATCAAAGAAAGGCAAGCTCTTCTACTCCTGCTCCCGCTATCCGGATTGCGACCAAGCTTTTTGGGACAGGCCGACCGGCGAAGCATGCCCCAAATGCGGTTATCCTACCTTGCTCAAAAAAGGCAAAACCATTTACTGCCCGAATGAGGAGTGTAAATACAAAGCCAGCATTGAACTTGAATAACCCCACCTGCCTCCCCTTACACCAAGGGGAGGTTAGGAGGGGTCAATTGCGTTTTTTTATTCCTTTTTAGGTTGTTCTTTTTTGAATAGCTTCGACGGATCCGCTTTTTCCATTTCACCCCAAGCTTTTCTGAAGGAGCCTCCCGGGTCGCCGGTAAACTTCATCAGAAACTCAAGACCTCTCGTCGGCAATATCCAGGCGGCGAAGTGGTACAGCCTGGCTTTCAAATATCCGTACACCCCTAAACCGCCTCCAACCACCACGCCCGTGCCGATGGCCACTTTTTTTGCTTTGTCTTTAAAATTTGATTCTTTGGCATTTTTCGGATCGTCTTTTGCTTTCTCAACCTTTTCATTCAAAACGCTCCTGCCTGTTTTCAACTCGTCCAATTTGCCTTCGAGCTCTTTTATGCCCTGGTAATGCTTCATGATCCTTTCCGCCTTTTTAAGATTTTCCTCATCCCCCTCCAAACCCATGCCCCTCACCCCCATGGCTTGCGGCATCAATTCCCTCTTTTGTTGCAACTCTTTTTCCACTTCCTTGATTTTATTATTGACTTCAATCATCTGGCCCATTAAGGCGACTTCTTCTTCCGTGGGTTCGGCCGGATTTTCGGGTTTAATTGAAGCTATTCTTTTTTGAGCCGTTCCCAATAAAGCTTTCTCTTCGGCTCCATCCTTCTTTCTTAAGCCCTCGAGACCGTTAATTTCCAAAAGATTTGATTTCTCACTTTCCCGCAAAGAGGCTAGTTTAACCTGCGCCTGCTCCGGAGAAAAACCAGCCAATCCCTTCTCGATGTTATTGATTTGAAAATGTATCTGCCTGATCGTTTCCCGATACTTCAAATCTTCCAAAGCGTAAAGAGTTTGATTGTACTTTAAGTCATGCAGGCGCTTCTTCTCGTTAACCCCGTTCTCGTTATTAACCAATAATTTGTCCCAAGAATTTTGATCAAAAACCCCGGGTTGACCATATTCCTCCAACCATTGATCAATGGGTTGGTTTTTTATTTTATCCAACCTAAACTCGAGCGCCGCTTTTGTTTGCCAATACTCCGGCTGGGCTGGATATTCGAGAACGGCTCGAGGCTGGACGGGCTCTGCTCGTTGGACAATCGGTTCTTCAATCTTGGCTGGCGCCTCTTCTTCAAAAATAACTGGGATTTCGATTTCCGGTTCAGGTTCGGGCTTTTTCTCAACCTTTGGTTCATCAACCAGTTCCGGTTCCTCAGCCAATTTTTGTTCTTCAACTTTGGGCCGAAGCGTCTCTAAAACTTTAGATTCGACTCTAATGCCTCCGAATTTTTCTGGCTCTTTTTCCATCTTAGCCACTTCTTCCATTATCTTTTGCCTCTCAGCCTCCCAATCCCTCTTTTCTTCGACTTTATCTTCTCTTCTTGTAGGTTCAGCCCTGAATCCATTTTTGGTTTGTACGAAACGGATTCCTGGCGACAGGATTTCAGGGCTTCTCTCTTCTGATTTTTCTTCCTGTTTTTGTTCTTTGGAATTTTCAATCACCTTGCCCGTTAGTTTCTCCAGAGCCGATTTCAATTTTTCAGCGTTTTCGTCATACTCCTCGGGTTTAATCTTCAACAAACCTTTACCCATTTTATTGCGGTCATTAAAAGCCTTATTCAGAAAATCAGAGGCATAGTCCGTCACCGCCCTCTCGAGATCTTCCCGTTGCTCGCTTGAATAAATCGCTTCAGGCAATTCACCAAATTTATCTATTAAATCCTCGGCCATCCTTCTTTTATCAGCCAAGACATTTAACGCGATCTCTTCGTTCAATTCTTGAGGAGTAAAAAGCAAACCCATGGCCTCCGTGGCTAATTCAGAAATTTTTTCTTTAATTTCTTTCTCTGTGATCTTTGCCTCTGGTTCTTCTTTTTGAACCGGCTCGTCCGCGACTTGAGTTTCGAGTTCAGAAGGATTATTTAAATCCTTTAATTGTCGCTCAACGCCTTTTAACTGCTTCTGTACTGACGCGATATACATTTTATCAGGATCTTTCGACTCTTCGGGATCCACCGATTCTTCCTGTTTGATAAGACTCTCAAGCCTTAGCTTCTGGGTTTCAAGATCCTCACGCTTTTTTCTGGTTTCTTCGGATTCAACTTTCTTACTCAAAAGTCTCTGACGCCTTTTTAACCTTTTTTCCAGCAGGGAGATCGTATCCTCGATATTGCTTTTCTTGCTCCCTTGCGCCTCCTTTAAGTCTCCCCTCAACTTTACTAACTCCCCTTCGATATCAGTAATCGGCTGCTTGTTCTCTTGGACCTTAGGCTTCTTGATTTGCTTGACTTTAGACCCTTCAGCAATCAATTCCCTGATGTCAGATATCTTTTTGTTTTCATCGCTTTTTTGTTCTTCGGATACTAAAACCTGAGCTTGCTCAACCGGTTCCGGCTCGATATTTGATACTACTTTGAGCTCGGGTTTGGGGTCAGCTTCGGCGGCCATCTGCTCTTTGATGGCTAAAAGTGAGCGTTTCCATTCATTGGCCATAATCCGAACAATTATAGCACGACGGATGATTCTTCCCTAGGTTGAGCTAAATTTAATCTGTTCAAAACTCTCCAATTCATACCGCCAATACTAGGTCTAAACGGTTGACAAAATGGCTTTTTTATGCTACATTGACACATCCCAGACTTGCGTGGCTTTATGGGTTTGGGACTCAATTTTGTGAAACCGAGTGCCACGGGCGCTCTTTGACTCATTACAAAGACCTGGACGTCAACCAGGCTGTCTGTGGACACGTGTCCCGAACAAGACAGAGAAGAGGTTTGCCATGTCGGAAGAAAACAACGACAAGCCCGTCAACGTCAACTCGCTCGTGGAAGAGCACATGGCCGATGTGCCGGCCGATCAGAAGGAGGCTGTGCTCGAGGAATTCGACGCGGCCCAGCCCGCGACAGAGGATTCCGAAGAAGACGACAGCGACAAAGAAGGTCCGGCCTACATCGTCGTGAACGCCGACCCGGACGACCCGGACGTGAAGGCGGGCGTCAAGCCCTACCGTCACAACTTGTCGATCTTCCTGTACGGTTCGGCGAAATCCGACGTCCCGCCGAGGCAGCAAGTACTTCTGGTCACCAAGTACCGTCGGTACGTCACGCCGTGCGCTGCGCTGGAGCTTGGAGTCAATACACGGTTTGAGGAAGCAGAAGGCGCGATCGATGGGCTGCCCAATTACACGGCAACCCATCAGGGCTGCCACATCCATTGCGTGAATGTCCCCGTGCTCGATCCCAACGGCCAACCGATCGTGAAGGACGATGTGCCGGTCACGACCCACGTCGTTCCGGACAAGGATGGCATACTTCGAGGAGTCATGGAGATCAACTTGCGGGTGGCGACCAAGCTCGAGCCCATGTCTCTCGAAGACTTCCAGAAGCTCGATCCGGAAACCCGTAAGCTGGTGCTGGAGAAAGATCCGGCCATCGAGGACAAACTCGCTGATCCGGACAAGCTTTCACCCCGCCAGTTCCTGGAGCTCCCGTTGGAAGTCATGGAGGAGATGACCTACAACGAGTTCAACTCGATCAACGTTTACCCGGTGGATCCCAAGCTCGATCCGAAGGAGTACGTTGACGAGATCACGGTCGCCAGGATAGCGCGCGTCGATCCCCAGAGCGATTCGCGCCAGGATCGGCAGAAGGCGCGTGAGCAGATGGAGGAAAACCGCGGCAAGCTCCTCCAGAGAATGGCCAGGCGTGGCGGCAAGATGCGCCGATTCGGCCCGGACCGGAACGAGTCCTACATCTTCGTCACCTGAGCTCCTTCGTCCCACCCAATGCTCCTTCCCTTGCTCGCCTCCCCCCGTACCCGTCACAACTTGACGAGGCTTCGGGGGGAGGTACAAGCATTCTTTGCAAAATTAGTATAAAATGTTAGGGAATTACTCGGATGATTTAAAACGATAAATCAGCCAAGCAATTTCCCAACTTATGCCCACCAAGAACAACATCAATGATTTCAATAACAGTTGGTTGGGATACGACCTCCCCTACGACCTAATCGAACAGCAGCCCAGCGTGCAAACTTTGCGCAAGGCGGGGATCGAAAAAAGGGTAAAAGCCCCGGAATTCCACGTGACGGTCGCTTATTTTCCAGACGTCAATCTTTACGAATTGTCGGAAGCCTTAAAGCAAGCCGAAAAAAAATACGGCCAGAGCTTGCAAAAGGCTGATTTTAATTTTGATGGTTACGGCGTCGTCGACCAACCACAGGGCCGGTACGTGTATTTTTCCCCGGATCCGGACAGCGCGCCGCAAGCTTTTTTCCTCAAAGACTTTTTAGCCCAATTCCCCATCTACACGCCGGATAAGAATTGCGACGATTTGCATTTAAGTGTCGGTGGTCCCGACCCGTTCAGCAAGTCTAAACCCAGAAGCTGGCCGATGAATAATCCTTTTCAAGCCAATGGCCGGCTGGTTTTCGTGGGTAATGACGGCAAGCAATTCCGCAAATACGTTTGGCAAGGGGAAGAAGATGGTTTTGTGGAGATTACGAACACCACGGCTCCCAAACAATCACCCGACAACCAACCTCGGACGGCTCGGGCCATCCACACCATAGCCATGTTCCCTAAAATCCAGGCCGACACGGCTGCCAGCTTTTACATTTTGAAAAATTTCGGCGAAAAACTTTTCCCGGGAGTCAACCAGGCTAAAGTGGTCTTCTGGACTTCCCTGCCTGGAGGAAAATCCGCCAAGGAGCTTGAAGCCGAAGGTTACTTGACGATCGACCTGGGCGGCGAGTTCGACCACCATTTGGCGAATGAACAGTTGGGCAAGAGGACGGAATGCGCTGCTACCATCGTCGCCCGTTATCTCGGCGTTGAAAACGACGTGACTTTGAAAAAACTATTGGCTTGGGCCAAGCGAGACGATTTGCAAGGCAAAGGCACTGTCAGCGTCGATCCGCTCGACCGGGCTTTCGGGCTTTCCGGCATTATCATGAACGCCAACCGCGAGTACGCGAGCGACCCTAGAAAAGCCTTGGATTTAATCGAGCAAATTATCGATCTGCACGTGCGCGAGGAAAAACGCCGGCAAGTTGAGCTGCCCCAAGAACTCGAAAAACTGGAACAAACTGGTAAGATTGAAAAATTCGATTTGCGCCAAGGTTCGGCCGAACTGAAAGCGGCTTTCATTGAAACGGAAAACATTGCCATGGCCGGATTTTTACGGGCCGCTAAAAAAATCGATTTAATAATCCAACGCCGGGTAAGCGGCCATACCAACATCGTGACTCAACAACTTAGGAGCATCGACTTGCGGCCCCTAATCGCCGTCATCAGGCTGTCAGAAGCGGATAAGAAAGGCATTCAATTACAGGTAGACGAATCGGCTCTGATGTCGGCCGGCCGTTTGGCGGAGATCGAAGAGTGGTATTATGACAACGCGGCTAACTCCATCCAAAATGGAGGGATAAGCCCCGAAGGCGTGACCCCAACCAAACTTTCCAGGCCTGAAATCATCGCCCTGGTCAAAGAGGCTGTCCCGTTGGGTACAATCGGTACTCTTAAAAGGGAAAAAGAACAGGAACTCACGTAAGGTTTTGACTCGTTTTCGTTTTTCGTTGATAATGTGTTTGCCTTATGAACACGGGGCTTTTTACGCTCAACGACCTAATAGCGCAGGTCAAGGCTATACGGCCGGATGCCGACGTCAAGCTGATTGAACGCGCTTTTGCCGTTGCCGATTCGGCGCACAAAGGCCAAAAGAGAATGTCCGGCGAACCTTACATCCAACATCCCCTGAACGCGGCCATGATCTTGGTCGAAATGCATGCCCCGGATCCGGTCATCGCGGCCGCCCTGTTGCATGACGTTCCGGAAGACACGACCGTGACTTTGGAAGAAATCCAAGAAAAATTCGGCGAAGACATCGCCAGCATGGTGAACGGCATCAGCAAAGTCGGTAAAATCAAGTACCGCGGCGTGGAGCGTTACATCGAAAACTTGCGCAAGATGTTCGTGGCCATGGCCAACGATATCCGGGTCATCATCATCAAATTCGCCGACCGTTTGCACAACCTCCAGACCCTGGATTCCATGCCTCAGAAAAAGGCCTACCGCATCGCTTTGGAAAGCCTTGAGATTTACGCCCCGATAGCGGGACGCCTAGGCATGAACGAAATTAAAGGCCGTTTGGAAGACGCCGCTTTCAGGTACGTCCTGCCCAAGGAATACGACTTCACTTTGGAGCTCGCCACCAAGGCCACGCAAAACAAACAGCCGGCCATCCGGAAAATCATCGACCAGACCAAGGATGAGTTTTATAACAGCGGCATTTTATTCATCGACATTCACGGACGGTACAAACATCTCTACTCTTTGTATCGCAAGCTATTGAAATACGGACGCGACATCACAAAAATTTACGACTTCACGGCCATTCGTTGTATTTTGCCGACCACGGCCGATTGCTACGCCGCCCTGGGCATAATTCATAGCCGCTGGACGCCGCTTAAGGGCCGCATTAAGGATTACATTTCTCAGCCAAAGCCCAACGGTTACCAGTCGCTGCACACGACTGTCTTTTACGACCATGGTTCAATCGTGGAGTTCCAGCTGCGCACGCCCGAAATGCACGAATCGGCCGAGTTCGGTATCGCCGCGCATTGGAATTACGACGAGGCGAAAAGCAAAAAGATGGCAGCCGAGGGTTTAAAGAGGCTGATCGACGCCGAAAAGGAAATCGAATGGATCAACCAGCTGTCCGTGCTTCAAAATACAGTTAAAGACAAGCAGGAATTTTTAGATTCGCTCGAGGAACTCAAGTTGGACGTTTTCCGCGACCGCATTTTCGTCTATACGCCCAAAGGCGACGTGATCGACTTGCCCGAGGAGTCGACGCCTATTGATTTCGCTTACCATATCCATACCGACATCGGAAATACCTGTTCAGCCGCCAAAGTGAACGGCATCATTCATCCCCTGGACCAGACGCTTCGAAGCGGCGACATTGTTGAGATCGTGACCGACAAGAGCCGCAAGGGACCCAACCCCGATTGGTTGAAATTCGCCAAGACGCGCCATGCCAAAGCAAAAATCCGGCAGTACGCCCGCGCCGGATTGGCCAATTGGATCAAGGGAGTGATTCCCGCCGCGATTAGGAAAAAGACAAAATAATCTAAAGTTCGACTTCGCCCGTAGCGGATACGCGGTTGACGATATTGTTCAGGTCTTCATCGTTTTCGAAGGCTATTTTTACTTCACCATGACCGTTCGGCTGGCGTTTGACAGCTACCCGCAAACCAAAGAACCCGCGCAGCCTGGATTCAATGTCCAAAAGATTGGGATCAACGACTTTGAAGCGGCGGTGCTCTTTAGGAATATGTTCTTCGGCCTGCCTGACCGTAAAATTTCCGTCCAACATGCGCGCGAAAAGCGCCAAGCGGTCTTCCCTCTCGGGAATGGAAAGCAAAGTCCTGGCATTGGAAGCCGAAATTTTTTCCTGGGCCAAGGCCCCTTGTATTTCCGGCTCAAGTTGGAGCAAGCGGAGGATGTTGCCGACTTGTGGGCGGCTCTTGCCGACCCTCTCGCCTATCTCGTCCTGAGTAAGATTGAACTCATCCCGCAGTCGCACGTAAGCTCTCGCCTCCTCGATGGGGTTGAGGTTTTGGCGTTGGACGTTTTCGATGATGGCCAGCTCCAATTTCTGCTGTTCGGTAACTGAACGAATGATGGCCGGCACGCTTGGCAGCTCGGCTATCTTGGCCGCGCGCAACCGGCGCTCGCCCGCGATCAGCTCATAGCGCCCGTCCGGCAAAGGCGAAACGACCAAGGGTTGCAAAATACCGTGTTCTTTAATTGAGGTTACCAAATCCTCCAACGCGGCATGGTCAAAATGCTCACGCGGTTGGTGCGGGTTGGGCACGATCATCTCGACCGGGATCCGATGGATCG
This sequence comes from Patescibacteria group bacterium, assembly GCA_028715505.1. Taxonomy (GTDB): domain Bacteria; phylum Patescibacteriota; class Patescibacteriia; order 2-12-FULL-60-25; family 2-12-FULL-60-25; genus MWCR01. The sequence continues at coordinate 63,730 of JAQURS010000003.1, read as the reverse complement.
ATTCCAAAATACTTGATTCGGGTTGAGTAAACTGTTCTTCATCCGCCGGCGCTTGATCCGTTTCAGAGACGTCGAACGGTTGCGAAACGGGTTGCTTAGGCGGAATCAAAGCTCCCAAACCCCTGCCTAAACCCGACGGTCTTTTATTCAACATCATATTTTTGTCTGTTTACGTTCTCACAAAGGCTTCGGTTCCCATAATTTCGCGAGCCAGCCTTTCGTAGGCTTTGGCGCCCATGTTCTCTGGATCGAAAGCGGCGATCGAACGGCCAAAAGAAGGGGCTTCAGCCAAACGCACGCTTCGCGGGATAACGGAACGGAAAATATTATTCGGAAAATATTTATAAAGTTCTTGCAAGACGTCGTTCGAGAGCTTGGTCCGTTTGTCGTACATGGTGAGCACGGCTCCCAAAATCTGGATGTCCGGACGCAATCTTTCTTTAACTAAATTCAAAGTCTGCAGCAAGTCGGCCAAGCCTTCGAGCGCGAAATACTCGGCCTGGACCGGGATTAAAATTTCATCGGAAGCGACAATGCCGTTTAAGGTTATGTAGCCCAAAGTCGGCGGGCAATCAATCAAGATGTAATCGTAATTATTGCGGACTTCGCGCAAAGCCTCGTGCAGTTTGTATTCGCGCCGGTCCATGTTCGGCAGCTCGGCGTTCAAACCGGCCAGCGAAGAGTTGGCGGGGGCGATGCGCAGAGTTTCGTGCATGGTCGGCTGGACGATCTCGCTCATCAAAGCCTTGCCGAGAATCGCTTCGTAAACGCTGCGCTCGATATTGCGGTGGTCTATGCCAATGCCCGAAGTGGCGTTGGTTTGCGGATCAAGGTCGACTATCAAAACGAACTTTCCCAGGTCAGCTAAATAAGCGCCTAAGTTAACAGCCGTAGTGGTTTTCCCCACTCCTCCTTTTTGGTTAACAATACCGATTATGCGAGCCATAACCGCCCTATATAGTAATGGTCATTCAGGTTAAAGACAAGGGGATGTTTGTATTAATAAAATAGCCCGTTTGAAGGGCTATTTTACTTGGTTGCGGGGGTGGGACTTGAACCCGTTTCTAGCCAACGAGCGTTTAGCCTTAAGTTAGGCCAAAAGTCAATAAAGACAGTGAACCTGGCCAAAAACACAAAAATCTTAAGTCACCTGTTCTGTTCTAAAACTAACTAAATTTAACTCTTAAATGTCAACGGAGCGTCAACCGATTTTGGGAATAGGCTAACAGGCAATGGCTTAAAATGGAGGTTCAGTTACCTTCTTTCTTTCCCAAGATTCCAAAAGATATGTCGTTAAGATATGAGCGGCTCCTACAACCAGTCTGGCATGCCTAGCACTCACTCTGTAAATCGCCTTTCCCCTACCGTGAGCCGAACCTCTTTCTGTCCTTATTTTTGCTATAGCCTGAACCACCGAACCCAATCCCTGGATGATACATCTCAAATTATCATCCCCATCATACAGCTTTGGATCCATACCTAGCTGCTTTTTTACCAAAGCCCATAGAGTTATCAGAGTCTTATCGGCCGGCATTTCCAGGCCATTCTCTTCTATGTAAACCCTACAGAACGATTCCAGAATCGCGCAGGCCGCCGTAATAGCAGCTTCGGGGTCTTTTTCGCACAAATCGACAGATCGATCGAACTCTTTCTTTAGAGAAGACAAATCACGAGTCAAGAGTATTTGGTTTAAATTTTTAGTCAAAAGAGACGGCTGGCCAATTCTCGAGACTTTACCTCCTTTAACATATTCCATACCATTGTTACCAAGAACCGTCCTGATTCTCTTCCTTGCCTCTAATCTTTGCGACATATTACTTTCATCAAAGAGATACATTGGCTCAGACTCCATAAGATCTTCAAGGGCTTTCCCAAGAATATCAAAAGCCTCTTCCGGTTTTTCCTTATTCAACCTCTTTAACCAAACCAAAATTTTATTTGCCTTATTTCCAGCATCTTTGGGGGATTCACCCGGAAAACCTAACTCCGGAAAAAGAGTATCAATCTCACGATTAGTATAGTGAATGGAAAGTACACTTGCAGTAGTTACAATTACAGAATGTGGAATCTGGATCTGATCGTTTGACATATTATTTTTTGAGGACAAGAGCCTCAAAAGATCCATCAACCTGTGGCATATTTTCCGCTGAAAGATGGTACTCAATGGAGAAATAGGGAACTGAAGGTTTGTTTAAATCGTATCTTAACTGTAATAATTGGATTTCAGATGATGGGTGAACCGGTCTATTGATGCCATCTTGAAATGCTAAAAATCGACCTTTTTGACCCTTATAATCGTTTATTTGTACCCAAGTATGAAGGCGCGTGTTCCCATCGAGTTCATACCCAGTAGTGTTAAAATGATCCGGAATACGAAAGACAACATGAGGATCTTTCGCGGTCACTTCCCCGGGGTTGGCCAAACAAACCATGAATTCATTTCCACCCAATGGCCTTAAAATGAATTCTAGTTTAGGTCGTAGTCTCCTTGAAAAAAGGTCCTCAATGATATTCAAGTCTAGTGCCTGAAATGTCCCACCTGCACGGATATAAAAATGCCTATCCTTCATACTCCTATGTGGGAGTCTGGCACTTTCAGGGATAAAGATCGCAATCAATCCTTGATCGCCATCCATCGGGATTGCCTTATATTCCACGCCAAAAACAGCTCTTTCTACTAAGCGACTTTCTTGTTCTCGCAGCGCTGATTCAATCTTTGCCATGTTCTTTATAGGTTCAACAGATTGGATTATATCGATTCCATCCTTTCTCCTCGCGTTGAGACCAAAAATCAAAACGCCTCCCGATGTATTTGCAAATCCAGATAAAGCCTTTGCAAAATGTGATTTATCAGATTCATCCAATCCATTAGGGTCTTTGCCTTCCTTAATTTTACATTCTAGCCAGTTGTTTTCGAATTCTTTACCTACCATCTCTGCGGATATGTAATCGGGATTTAATTTATCAAAAAGAGCCCTGGCGTTAGACGAGGTGCCCATAGTTATTTTTTTGGTACTTCGGGTGGTTTCTGGGGGGCATTCTGAATTGGTATTTGTGGCGAATTGTTGGGAGTCGCACTTGAAGGAGTTTGGCGCGGAGCATTGGATGGCCTGCTACGCACAGGTCCTCTTTTTTGTCGGATATTGAAATTGCTCATAGGAATTTAAAGTTTCTTAATACGTTTTAAGTAATCTGGATCGACGGTTGAGATAAGATCGACGGATATAGTGTAAAAGTCCTGATAAGTTTTCGCACCGAATTTCCATGAAATTATTCCCAAGATGAGCGGGATCAAGAATGTTAGACTCAGGGCAGCCCAGTTCAAAACCAATGAAAAGGTGTAAAGATAAATCGGGGCGGCAATTGAAAGGAGAGTCAGTGCTACGGCGATATTCACATCAAACTCGTAATAATAGTATTGCTCTTCGAGTAGCTGCTGGTAAAGTGGTAAACCAAAATCTTTAGCACTGACCATAAAATCAGGCTCATTTTGTATAGAGCCGATATCACAATTATTGCTCTTTGCCCAACTCTTTTCATAATAAGGGTCCAGCCAAAGATGGTGCGCTTCGTCTAGAATCAGGCCGAGTACGCTACCTCCTATTAAAAAAATTATGGCGTACGCCCCGATATTTGATCCGAAATCAGCTAACAAATTACGACCAACCAGGCATGAGCTAAAAAGCAAAAAAACCAGTGCCGATAGGGCGCCTGGGAGATAATAAGCAATGAAATGGCTGAAATCCTTCGTCGGATCCATATCCTGAAAAAGGAGTTAATGCCCCATTGTGTTGCCGTTATTTGTTCCTGTCAAGAGAGCTATCCATCACACGCGCATCCAACGGACTTGTGACAGGTCAAATTTCTAGATATACACGAGTCGCCGCAAGCCTTACCCTTGCTGCAGATTCGACAGCAACCGCTTCGGCTGCCAGATCCGCTGGAATAGGCGCCCTGGCTAGAGTCATTAGAGCAGCCAGAGCCAAAAAGGGTAAGAACAAGTGAGGCCACAACTAAATATCTCATCCCGTGTGGCTCCACCACCTTCCGTTTAACCGCCTGTAGGAATTTGACGCTCTCGGGATTAATGGGAGGCATAAGGGTTAGGAGTATTGGCAGGCACTGTTAAGGTTTTCTTAGTGACATCTCCGGCCTTATTTATGCACCAAAGCGTCCACGTCTGGTCAAAATTGTCGTAAGTACGACCAGCGTAGCTAGAATTCAGATACATCGAAGTCTGATACCCAACCAACATATTCTTAAGCTGCTTAACGACATCGCTCTCTTTCGGTTCTGGCAAAAAGACCGGTGTTGAAGAAGGAGTGAAGGTATCTACCCAATATGACCGATGCGATTCACAAGCTATGGTATTAGCCGTATTCCACGAAACAAAGTATCTATCCGGTGGGTATACCAAATATTGAGTCGTCAAAGACAGTATTTGTGGCTTTGGCTCAGCCGGCGGAGGTGGAGGTGGCGGAGGGTTGAGCTGATTATTTAAGGTATCGACCTGATTTTGGAGGTCAGCTATTTGTTGTTGCAGATCCTGGCTTGAAGATGCTGATCTGTTTGATGTATTTGAAACTGCTGGATTCGAATTAGCAGCTGGCCCATAAGGCAAAACCACGGCCGGCTCTGGCACGGAAGTGGTCGGAGCGGGAGTGGGAGCCGGGGTAGCGACCTGAGCCGTATAGGTCGGCGTTGGGGTCGGAGTCGAAACAGCGGCAAGAGGAGTAGCTGTAGGGGTTTGTACGACGATCTGTCCGGCAGGAATAAGCCCCAGATTGGCATTAGTTATCCCTAGGCTCTTTTCTCTCATTAAGGTGTAAGCAGCTTCGCCATCCTTAAGGTAATAGAGAGTCAAACTGTCAGGATGGACGTAAAAAGCCTCGCCATGAGCTTGAACTTGAAGCACTATTTGGCCCTTAATGCGCCCTAGGAGAGTTTTATCCCCTTCCTGAGCCTTCTTAAGGTCACTATCAGTGATGCCTAGTCCAAACTTCCTCATCATCTCATAAGCCGTCGGACCATCCTTCATGTAATACCTCTTTTGATCCTTGGGATTGACGTACCAAGCCTCTCCCCTTTGTTCGACTTGGAGGAGAATGTGACCTTGGAGATTGGAGACGAGACCTGATGCTAGGGACGGGACTGGTAGGCAAAATACTAGCCCAGCCAATAAAATGACAAATGTCTTAAAGCTCATATGATTAGCTTGTAATAAATTATCCAATAGATGACATAGAACCACCCCAATAAAGCGTGAACCAACCCCAAAAGAACAGACTGGTTGACCGACCAAGAAAGTATTGCGGCAATAAGGTTACCTAAACCTATTCCGATATATGTTTCATTTTTCATACTATCAAGAATTGAGTAAAAAGGAGCCAAAAATGGTATTCAAAACACCCCAAAGCAAAACCATGTCTTGATCACTTGGCTGACTCATATCCATCTTTTGCATCGGGCCGTTGTTGGCCGAAAGAAACTCCGGCCTAAAATCACCATTCGTATCCCACATCTGAACAATATTAGCTATCTGGCCGCTGGCATTTTTAATCACATGACGAATAGAGTAATAGCCATCTTTAGTTATAAACCATTCCGTGTTAGCTATATCTTTATTATCTTCACCAGTCCGATATTCCATACTAACAAGATGTCCCGGATCTGATAGAAGTTGGTTCTCCATTTTTTTAAATAAATCTTCTGCGGTACCAAAATCGGTCAACGTATATTCGCATGTTCTCTGCTGAACAGGATTGCCCCCAGAGCAGTTATCCGTGGGATAGGTCTTGGTTATGAGCCTATATTGCGTCCCATCGACGGAACAATTATTCCATCGAGAATATTCAAAACTCGTACACTCGCCATTCCCCTTATTAGTTGAATTGTCGTAAGTACCTACTATCTGACTCCCGTCATTATCTTTGGGTAAGCAATGCAGTGTCTTCACATCCCATGTGTAACCTTCATTACAGTCACAGTAAGCTCCTCCCCCTAAAGAAGGGGGGTTCTGAATATATCTACTTGGGCCAACTTGCTCGGTGCAAGCCTTATCCTTTTCTTCTTGATTTTGAGTATCCATGGTCGGTTGCTGCTCAATCGAGGGCATTGTTGAGTTAGTCTGATCATTCCCGATCTGTAGCGGTTGTTTATAGTTATCCAAAGCAACAGGAGAGTCTAAAGAGCTGCCGCACCCAGCGAATGTTAAAAATGGAATTAGTAAGATGGACAATCTAAAGTAGGGTCTTATTCTTTCAAGCAAGTTCATCATAAAAATTGAGTGAAGTTATTAAAAACACAAAGCCCGCCGCCAGCCGGCAATCTTTCGATCGCCCGTACACCTTTCGGAGTACTGCCCTACCAAGGACGCTGAACGACGGGTTCAGTATCTTGGTAGGGTCTTGATGCCATGCCGCCCAAAGGACGGTTTAGGCTATAAATTGTCTGATTGAGTCCCCATGATGATGGGAACGTTTATAAATATGCCTCTATTAACAAAGAAAGTCAAAAGAGGGGGCCTTTGCCCATAGGACAGAAACCCCCTCCTACCCCTAACGGCTTATCAGGTTTTTAATGTAGGCATCAGCATCAGCCTTATCGAACCCTTCGATTTTTAGTAGCTCAGCATCCCTCTCTTTTCGATCAAAGAAGTGTCGAGAAATGAGTTGAACCACTAACCTTCTCTGCTTGACGGTCATTTGCCCCTTGGGAGTCTCTTCCTGGCTAGTAGCTTGGTATTTAAGCTCATTTTCATGCCTAATGGGCCTTATGCTGACCAAAAAGAGCTGATTGCTACCATTCACCCCCAAAGAAGCTAAAGGGGCTATGACCGCGTTTGGAATTTGATTCATATGTTTAGATTATCTTTCTTCACCACAAAGAGAGCAGAAATAGATGGTCAAAACCCTCCCATGTTCCCAATCAATGATCCGATGTCTCACAAACCTATGGTGGCAAGAAGAGGCCTGGCCGGTTGGATGAGCTGTAGCCTGGTAGGAATTTATGTCCAACTGCTTTTCATGCTCCATGAGTGACGTATTTGAGTTCATATTTAGTTTTGGTTAAGTGATTCGACCTGGCATTCATGAAAGAGCCAGATGACTTTTGGAAATCTCCTGGTGATTCCATTCTTTTCGTCTCGCCTCTCCAAGAAGATGAGTGATCTCAATCCCTTCTCGCCTTGTTTAACCTTATAACCCAGCTTGATCCAGTCCTGAAATGGACGGACAGACACAAGAGGATCGTATTTATCTGCCATCTCTTGACCAAACCTCTGCTCTATCTGTCGTTTGACCATCTCGTAGGTGATTCTAGAACCCGTGTATTTTGTTTTGGTATTAGGTAATCGAACGCACGTGATTGACTCTGACATATATTTAGAAAATGAATAAAAGGCCTAAAATAAGCTAAAAAGCGCCTCATAATCGACTCCTTATGGGCTAACCTTAGAACCAGAGAGGTTCCGGAAAAAAGTAAAGCTATATTAGAGTAGCCGGGGGGTGGTTCCTAGGGACTCCAAGGTCAGTAAACTAGGACCCGGGATAAGGAACTGGCTTCTTTTTTTTCAAGACGGTTTTGAAATCTATCCATTGAGAGTTTAACTACTACCCGCTTTTTGTTTTGAAGATTTGACACGCCTGTTAAAACCAGATAAAATAAGACCAACGTAGAATTCGGTAGCCTCATAGGTGGCCCAAATGAAGTATAAAAATCTCATTCTAAAGATCTTGCGAGCTTTTTTCTTCATTTCGTATTGACTGACAAAGTAAGGAATTAGAAAAAAGCCGCGAAAATCGCGGTTTTTATCGTAAGACCACATCGTCGTCGAGAGGCGAATCGTCTTTTTGAATTGAAAAATATGAAAAACAAAAAAATTCGTGGCTGGTACAAGTGTCCCCGAAGAATCGATCTCGACCCCTCGTTATCTTTAGAGGCCAAGTTAGTTTTTCATAATTTCGCCGCTCATAAAAACAACCGCACCGGTGATTGTTTCCCATCGATTCGTACCCAAGCTAAAGAAATTGGGTTTGGTGTTGGTCGGGTAAAGCGCGGCAGAGCAGAACTCATCAAAATGAAGTGGATCACAAAGGAGCACCTGCGATCGGCGGATGGACGGTTTGGACGTTGGAACTGGGAGATCCACGACTGCCCTGATGATATAGATACCACCCGTACGGAGGGCGTACAGCAGGCGGACGAGACCATTAACAAGAACCGAGTTAAAAAAGAAGAAAAAATAACCAAACCCCCTTCCCCTTACGAAGGGGAAGAGTTTGGGGGTATATCTTTGTCGAAACATAGCTCGACCCCGAATCAATCCATCGCTGAAGAATTGTTATTCAAATTTTTTGAGTTAAGTCCAGCGCTCGGCCGAGAGTGTTGCGGTCGTTCTCCCCGCTCGGAAAAAAAATACAACCGCGAGCTGAAAGCGGCTGAAGAGCTCTTAGAACTAGAAATGGAAGGGGGGGATATTGAAAGGCTAATTAAAATTATTGAAAAATCACCCGACTATGACTACTTCCCCATTGCTGCTTCACCCACCTTAGTGCTGAAAAATTACGTTAAGATTTATGATTGGATACAGAAAAATGAATTTGTCCTCACTTATAACAATCTTTTATGCCAAAACTAACACCATTAAAGGCGATCAGACTCAAGTGCCTCGATTGCATGTGCGGCCAAATGAAGGAGGTTAAACTCTGTCCTTCAAAAGACTGCGCGCTTTGGGGCTTTCGTAGGGGTAAAAAACCCAAGGCTCCCTCAGAACAAGAAGATTCAAAAAATCCCCCGGAAAAACCCGCTGAAAAACAATGAGACACCGTAAAGACGTACTCGCCTACATTTAGACGATGAAGTAAGAAAAACTAACCTCCTAGCCCCCATAAAACAAGAAAATTTGAGGTGTTTATGGGACACGGACCCGGCGCGGTTTCAATATGAAGGAAATATTTTTATATGAAGAAAATTATTTTTACCCTTACTCTTTCTTTAATTATCTGTTATGTTCACAAATACCCAAAATCAGTCGGTTGGCGCTCCTCGACAACAAAAAGATATGTCAGAAACCGCCAATTTATCTTTAAATGGAGATTTAGAACTCCTCAATCTGAAGGAAGTCGCTAATTTCTTAAGGCTTTCCCAAATAAGCATCCATCGGCTGATAGCCAGGAATGTCCTGCCCGTCTACCGAGTTTGTCGAAAGCTGTTATTTAAGAAAAAGGACGTTTTGGAATGCCTTGAAAAGTCTAAAAGAGACGCCGGATATGGGAGTCAGAAAGATTAAAAAATCGTGGTGGGTTGATTTCCAACACGATCTCAGAAGGATCCGCAAGAGGAGCCCGTCGAATTCAAAGATTGGGGCCCAGGAATATGAAGCGTTATTACGACGCCGGCTGGCGAATGGTGAAGATATTGAACGAGAATCGACGTTAGGAGAAGACGTCTTATTTCGGGATTTCGCCCGCGAGTGGTTCGAGACCTCAGCTAAAGCTGCCAATAAACCATCTGAGATTAGGACCAAGGAATCGATTCTGAGAAATCATCTTGATCCGTTTTTCGGCCAAGTAGAACTTGGGCTTATAGATTCCAAGCTAACGGAAGAATACAAAGCCTCCAAGTTATCCATGAAGTTATCCAAGAAAACGGTAAATAATCACCTTACGATTCTATCGCGTTGTCTCCGGGTCGCTCATGAATGGGGAAAATTGGAAAAGTTGCCGAAAATAGTAAAGCTTAAAGCCGAGTCTCAACGTTTCGATTTCCTATCACCGGTTGAAAGCGTGTCTCTGGTCCAAAATTGCGATGAACCGAAGTGGAGGGAGATGATCTTTATGGCTTTAAGAACCGGCATGAGACTTGGAGAATTGTTTGGCCTCGAATGGTCGGATGTGGATTTTGACCGCAAACTTATCTGCGTCAGGCACTCAATAGTGAGAGGGATTAAAGGGACGCCTAAAAATAACAAGATCCGATTCATTCCAATCACCGACGAGTTATGCCGAATGATTTACGAGCGCAGACAAGGTAAGGGGCTCGTTTTCCACCGAGGAGACGGGACGCCGTTATCCTACAAGATCGCCGAGAACGCGATACATCGAGCCTGTAAAAAGGCAAAAATACGCCTCATAGGCTGGCACGTCCTGCGCCACACCTTCGCCTCTCAATTAGTCAGTGAGGGCGTCCCGTTGAACACCGTCCAAGAATTAATGGGACACTCCAGCATAATAATGACCATGCGATACGCCCATCTAGCTCCATCGGCACTCAAATCAGCAGTAGAGGTTTTAGAGAAAGCCGAAAAAAGGGAGGCGTTTAAAATTTGTCAACCTGGCGTCAACCTGGAAAGTCTACTCGCTAAAATCGAAATCTGCCCCAAGTGAAGAAGGATCACTCTTTTGGCTTGATTAACGTAATTAAAACAAAACACACCGCGTTATCGGTGTGTTCTGTGTTGGTTGCGGGGGTGGGACTTGAACCCACGACCTCCAGGTTATGGGCCTGGCGAGCTGCCAACTGCTCTACCCCGCGACGTTGTTGTTGCGCCTCAAAATACCATATGTTTGACGATTGTGTCAATCCTTAAAACAAAATAGCGGCCGAGCGACGCGCTTCAACCGCCTGAGTGAGACTTAGCCTGGACCAGCTTCTTGCGTTCATCGTTGATCTGGCTGATGATGCAAATCTCGATGGGTTCATCGTCCCCGGGAACAAAGATGCCGATTTGAGTCGCTTCGAGCGGCACCTTTTGACCGAATGACGTGCGATCGACGAACTTGAGGATCGGTTCGCCCTTAGCCAACCAAGACTTGAATGAATGGTGGGTTTCCAACCAGTCATCCGTGCCGTAGTAACAAATCTCCGCACGAAGGAGATCCTTGATCACAGAATTTGGAATGGAGCTTATTTCGTTATGCTCCAGAACCAGCGCGCCTAACTTGTTGACCCTGGCTCGGAACGATCCATGCTTCTTGAACCAGAGAGAACTCAGACTAGTCGGCAGTGACCGATACCTATAACGACTTAGAGGCCGTTTACGCCAGCTTTCCAAATGTACGATCTTGCCCATGTGGCACCTCCGCCATCGAAATGGCTACAGCCAAGTGATCCAAGCTAACCCTAAAATTGGCGTTTTGTCAAGCCTCGACCAAGCTCCTAGATTTAAGAAAATATACCTAGTTTTAGCCGTATTTTTCCCCTTGCGCGAGCCATAAAAACCGGTTATGATACTGCCCGTTATCGAGTAAACGCGGCGGGGTAGCTCAGTTGGTTAGAGCGTGGGACTCATAAGCCCGAGGTCGAGGGTTCAAATCCCTCCCCCGTCACCAAAAAATCCCTTTAATGAAAGGGATTTTTTGTTTTAATAACAAGCAGATCCGCTTGACCTTTTTTAAAATTTGATGTATTTTTGGTGCCCTTGCCCTTTTCACTTGGCTTGCAACGCAGTACCACCTCATACTGTCCCCGTTTGGGATAAAGAGGCGACCATGAAAGAAGCGATCGAAAGCAGAGAAGAGTCAGAAAAGGCGTTGGTAGCGTTCGCGGTTGATAACAAAGACTTGTCCGAAATCGAGGATCTCTCTTTGGCTAAACTGGCCATCGAGACAACACTCGTAAGACACGGGCTCACAACCGCCATCAACTGCCTGCCCACTACCTTCCTGGGTGAAGAATTGGCCCTTCACCTCGATCTTATGACTCAGGGGACGCGGGATCACGTACCGTTCATGAGAGCCATGATCAACTTATTTGCCCTCGATCCGCCGGGTCTCACGTCGAACAGGGTGTTCATCCTAACCCTGGACAACATCCTGCCGAAGCTGATCAACTCGCCGGACGACCTCGCGGTCATCATCGGTGACCAGGAACGTAACAAGGATTACGTTTCCAACGAGCTTCATGCCATTGCCCTCAATAACTTGAACACGGACGCCTATTGGAAGAGGCGCATCGAGCGGCTGATCAGGCGCAAAGACTTCCGAAGGGCATGGGACGATTTGTACCGCGCTTTGATCGGATGGCCTGGCAAGGGCAAAGTCCAGTTCTGCCTGAACGCAAGCTTGGCCATGGTCGGACGCCTGGGCGAGGAACTTTATTCGGCCATGCAAAGGGCTGAGGCCATCTCCCAAGCCGGACTCAAAAACTGGCGCCGAAAAGCCGGTCGCGAGCGGACCTTGCTGATCGGTTTGGAACACGAACAGGAGAGGCGCATCGCCGCCCTCTTCTCGGACAGAAGCGTCAAACTGGAAGTGGCGACCCTGGCCAACGTCTCACCGGAAGGTTTGACGCTCATCCACTTGGCCAGACACTTCCGAGGACGAAGAAACTTGCGGCGCGCGGTCAAAAAAGCGCGTGCGCGAGGAGCTGCAGCCTGAGAAGGCACTCCGTCGACGGTCCAAGACTCTCTTGGCCGTTTTTTTATTATAAAAAAGACCCACATAGGCGAGATTGCCAACATGGGTTCAGTGTCATACCGCTTGAGCATGGCGGAGTAGATCCACCGCGCGTTCCGACACTTCTCTAAGATAATCTGGAAGCTTAGCGCTTTGTTCCAAGACGAACGCAATCTTGGGGTCGAGGGGTTGATGGGCATCCGCTGCGGCTTTGATCTCCCCACCGCATTGGCCAACCAGCTTAACGATAGCCGGAGCTGTAGTGGCCCGCGTAGGATCATCAGCCCACTTCTTGATCTTCCCGGCCACGAATTCCCTGTCTTCGATTTCGCGCAAGAAAGGCCAGAGGCTAATCCCGTTCAAAGGCGTAATCGCCTCGTACTTCTCAACGATCGCCTTGTAGGCTTCCTGGGTGAGCTTGCCACTTAGCTTGAAGGCTCTGAACATTCCGTGGTTGTAGAGCAGCTTGGTGTCTTGGGCCAGTCTGTTCACCAGGCCAGTATCCCAAACGGAGAACTTCTCAGCCCAGGCCTCCACCTGTGCGATGTCCATCTCGGCACTCCCTAAGATCCAACAATCGGGATCGTCCAACAAGAGGGCAGCACCTTCACGTACGTCCCTTGGCCCGGTTTCTGCCAACTTCTCAATGATCCGCTGATCATGAATTAGGCTACCCGCCTTTTCCCTGAGCGGCTCGATCTCTCGAACGTGGCCGTACTCTCCCAACTTGGAAGTCAGGGATTTCATATCGAGCCCGACTATGGCGGCCAACAGCTCTTGGTCAGTGACTCCATCCAACAGGTCGGGCTGGAGAGAATATATTGCC
>JAQURS010000003.1:0-50409 GCA_028715505.1 Patescibacteria group bacterium | reverse complement strand
CTCTCGAACGTGGCCGTACTCTCCCAACTTGGAAGTCAGGGATTTCATATCGAGCCCGACTATGGCGGCCAACAGCTCTTGGTCAGTGACTCCATCCAACAGGTCGGGCTGGAGAGAATATATTGCCACCAATACGGTCGCCCGGTCGTCCTTGGCTTTTTGGGCAAGTTTTGTCACAAATCCTCTATCACTTCGCTTGTTCGCCCGGATAACGGCCAGATATTCATCTGCCGTACAGCTCAATTTATCAAGGATGGTCCCCTTAACACTTGTCATAACATCCTTGAGAAGAAAGAGCTCGGAGATCGCTCCGGGGTTTTTAAGCAGTCCTGCCATGGCAGGACTGATAGCGAGAGGGTTGCGAACGGCCGTTTCGAGAATTAAGCCCTCGATACCGACTCGACCCTCGACTTCGCTCGTCCCGATCATGTCGATGACGGTGGTATACGCCCTACCCCGTTCATTGACCCGGCGAACCTGGATCGCGTTCTCATGGAACTCCTCAACTATCCCGAGATTCTTTTCCGAGCCCCACCAGATCACTGTTCCGGGTTTGTACGGAGTTCCGGGATTAGGATAGTCGCCCAGGAACTTCCCGTGCTCGGCAATCATCATTCCGAACTCTCGGACCAGAGTCGCCCGTTGCGAAGGAGTAATCTCTCCCGTCAGCCAGGTAAAGACTTGGATGGCGGCATCGCCGGCATGCATCTCCCTGAGCTGAACGTGCTTGTCGAACGGCTGGCCCTTTGAGTCAACCACCACTTCCGTTGTCAAACCCTTCTTGCCTTTCGCTTTTCTCATGACACACCCCGTCGCAGTTTACAGACAAGCGCGCGTCCGCGCCGTAACTCCACGAAGAAACATTCTCCGTGGCGGCTCTCAAGATTGGGGAACCTTGAGAGAAATGGCGGCCCAATTCGACGCATCGGATTGGGAATCTGTTGTCCAAAGACCACAGCCTTGTTCGACGTCTCGAAACCAGGCTAAAACCTCATGGTTAAGCTTTAGTCTGGCTTTGAGTTCGAAGGGCTTAATTTGCCTAAAACTAGCTTCTTTTAGACTTTTTGTCAAGACTCCTCAACCCATTCAAAACAACTTCAGCCGTCTTTTCCCAACTGAACTTTTGATCGATATGATTCCCCTCTCCTGTCGAGCTGAGCTCGATGGGAGAGGGGCCGGGGGTGAGGGCTTGTGCCCAAGCCTTCTCATCCAAGGGATCAAGCAATACTCCCGCGTTTCCGACGACTTCGGGCAAAGCGCCTCGATTGGAGGCGACGACGTTCGTGCCCGATTGCAGGGCCTCGAGCGCGACTAAACCAAAGCCCTCATCCAAAGACGGAACTGCAACGATTTCTGCCGCGGCCAAAAGCTGACGCTTATCTTCATCCGTGATTTCCGGCAATCGATGGAATCTTGTTTTTTGCTCTTGATTCAATTTTAAAATTTCTTTTTCTACGTCTTGCATCTTCCATCCATCCTGTCCGGCGATAACAAGATCGAGACTGGAAGCCTTCCATGCCCTGATCAACATGGCCAAATTTTTCCTTGGCTCAATGGTTCCCAAAGCTAAAACAAAAGGACGTTGAATTCCAAATTTATTCTGACAATATTTTTTAGCTGAATTTGGATCACTCAAATTTTCATCTCCTCCTTCATAAGTGATCATCACTTTTCCCGCCGAAATTTTCGCGTGTTTGATGATTGCCTTCTTCGTATATTCCGAAACGGCAAAAACGAAAGGCGCGCGTCTAATGCCGCGAAGGAACAATTTTGTAGTCAACATTCTTTGCAGCCATTTTTGGTTAAACCACTCCGGATGATCGAAAATGATCAAATCATGTACCCAGGGCACGGCCGGCACATTGATGCCTAAGCTCACGGCTCCCGAAGGAACGAAAAGCACGTCGCACGGATTTGATTTGATAGCCCGCCGCAAAGCTTTGCTCGATGCGTCAACAAGCTCGACGATTTCTCCACTCCACTTCGTTCCGGTCGAAATGACAGGGAACGAAGCGCCTTTGGGAACGTAAGCGATCCATTCAATCGTTCTATCTTCTACTAAACGGGAACACAAAGCCCGAGCGGCATGCGCCACTCCGGCCCCCTCCGACCCGTCGATCGGTAAACAGCGGAGGTCTATGCCGACCACCATAAGTTTAATTAGACCAATCGAACGAGTTAAAAGCCCATCCGGTCAAAGATTTGATGTCGCGATAACGCGAAAAATGATTGTCGCTTCCCAATAATACAGCCACCACTTCATGGCCCTTATCATCTTTAGTCACCTGGGCCATGCAGTATCCGGCCTCTGGCAGCGATCCGGTTTTGGCGCCCACGATTTTATAGGGGGATTTATTTAAATAGGATGTCAGCAATAAATTGGTCGATTCGACTTTGTAATCCTTTCCGGCTTTAGTTTTAAGGCTAACTTCCGGTTCGTCCAAAATGCCGCGAATAACGGAATCGCGAAGGGCAATGGTAATCAAAGCCGCCACATCGGCCGCGTCGCCGCAATTGCCCGATTTCAAGCCGGTCGGCTCAACGAAATTCATTGAATTCAGGTTAAGCTCTTCGGCTTTTTGGTTCATCCGCGCGATGAATTCCTCTCGCGAAAGCCCGCTCGTACGCGCCAACGCGTTGCCGGCCGCGTTGACGGAACCGACGAGCAAAGCGCGCATGGCGTCGTTCCGGGAGATCGTATCACCCGCTTCAAAAATCGGTTTGCTTTCGTGGTCAAAATCGCTCTCGATGAAAGTCAGGTCGCCTGTGAGTTTCTTCTCGCTTTCCATCAGCACCAAAGCCGTCATGAGCTTGGTAATGCTCGCGATCGGATGAACGTCGTGCGGCGCTTTCGCGTACATAATGCCTCCGCTGGCCACATCGGCCACGAAAACACTCTTGCCGGAAGTGGCCACGCCTAAATTCTTGGGGTTTTTCTTTTTGGGAGGCAAGATCGGCCGGACTTCCAGCTCATGCGAAGGCGCCTGAGCGACCAAGGCTGGCTGAATCGGCATGCTTTGCCCGTAAATGTAGACGGGATCAAGTTTAGGCGAGGGTGCCGGTGCCAAAGACATCACGGCCATCACGCTGAGAAGGTTTTGCAACATATTAAACTTCAATTGATTTTGATTCTTCTTCGGTTTCAGGTTTTGGATTTAGACGGTCAAGCATGTCCGATATGGCCGCGTTGCCGCGCAATGATTCGTAATCAGGCAAATCATTAACCGAGGCCAATCCAAGATGCTTGAGGAAATCAAAAGTGACGGCATAAGTCGGCTGACCCAGGCGCTCATCATCTTTTTGTTCCACCAATCCCCTGATCATGAGGTTGCGCAATATCAAAGCGGATTGTATGCCGCGGATCTGTTCGAGTTCGGGACGCGTCATGGGGCCGCGATAAGCCAAAATAGTCAAAGCCTCAAGCGAAGCTCGTGTCAATTCACCTTGTTCCTCTTCTTTGACAACTTTCTTCACGGCCTCGGCTGCTTCGGGCCGGGTAACCAGTTCGCATTCCTTGCCGTATTCCTGAAGCATCAGTCCGCTCCCCTCCTGCAAGCGCTCCTTCAAGGCTTCCAGGGCGTCTTCAACCTGTTCGGTCTTCGCTTCCACGAGCTCCGCCAGTTTACGAACCGTAAGCGGCTTGCCGGCCGCAAACAAAATCGCTTCGATAGTTTGATCGAGTTGCATATTAGATGAATGATTCGGCTAATGGGTCGCGCTCCGGCGCTTCCGGGTGCAAGCTGATATCGATATCGTTGAATAAATCCTTTTGGTCGACCATAACGAACCGCTGTTTGATCAATTCCAGCAAGGCTAAAAACGAAACAATCGCCTCTTCCTTGTGTTTGGCGCCTTTCAAGAAAGCCCTGAACGACACCGTGGCATGATCTCGAATTTTGCCGAACAGATCGCGGATTCTTTCGTGGATCGAAATGGCGCGTTTAATGGCCGCCTTGGGCA
Organism: Patescibacteria group bacterium; assembly: GCA_028715505.1. Taxonomy (GTDB): domain Bacteria; phylum Patescibacteriota; class Patescibacteriia; order 2-12-FULL-60-25; family 2-12-FULL-60-25; genus MWCR01. The sequence goes on along the minus strand of JAQURS010000003.1, from coordinate 46,449 downwards.
ACCTGACTATCGGTTCGATGCGGGCAATGACCCTTTTCATCAAATCCAGCAACAACTTCGCATCGACGTTGGTCGGCGGAACGAATTTTGTTTCCCTGCGACGGGCGGGCGCGATGCCATGGGCGTAAGCTCGTTTGCCTTTTTTCCAAATAAGATCGATTTGCCGGGCGGCGGCCACGAAAAGTTGGTATTGGCGAAGTTGGGCTTCCAAATCCGGACCTTCTTCCATGGTTTGATCTTTAAAATCAGGCAGCAATAATTGAGATTTAAGGTAAACCAATTTTGACGCAATAACTAAAAAATCCGCCAGCTCTTCGGGCGGAACGGACTGGGCCTGCATGTACTTAACAAATTGATCGGCCACCGAGGCCAGGGAAATCTTGCTGATTTCGAGCTCATTTTGCTCAACTAACTGTAAAAGCAGATCCAAAGGACCCTCAAAATGCTCAATACTCACCTGGTATCCCACGGCAATAATCCTATCAAAAATGTTTTAACTAGACTAGGCCTGATTGTCTACCCCTACGGCCTCTTTTAAGCTCTTAAAACCATCCTGCCTAAGGCGTTTTGCCAAGCTCCTCATCAACTGAGACGGCCAGAGCGGGCCGTTGTAGATCAACGAGGTCACAAGCTGCAAAGCGCTGGCTCCCAACCTGATTTTTCGATAAGCGTCATCGACGGAATCAATGCCGCCGACGCCGATGAATTGATAACGCCCGCGACTGTTCTTGTAAGCCGTCTTAAGCGATTGATCGGCGACCGTTTTGAGATGGGGACCGGATACTCCCCCGCTTTTCGCAATAGCTAGATTTTTTGAAGTCAAGCCAGACCTATCATGCGTCAGATTGGTCATGATAAAACCCTTAGCCCAAGCATATCGATCCGTGTCGGCCATGAGTTCAATCAGGCGCTGTTCGGTTAGATCCGGAGAAATCTTGAAAAAAACCGGCTTCGTGAGATGAAGATCATCCAGGCGAGAGAGACACTCGCGATACATGGCCGGATCTTTGCAGTATTGGACCCCGTCGGCCGTGTTGGGGCACGAGACGTTAACCGTCATGTAATCCGAAAACGGTTCAAGTTTTTGAAAAGCCTCCAATAGATCTTCCAAACCGGATTCGCCGCCAAGCCCGGGCACGTTGGCCTTGGCCACCGAAATGCCGACCGGCATTGGCCAGCGCCCGCGATCGCGATAAGCCTTAAAGCGGTTGGCTGCGGCTTCCGCGCCAGAAGAAAGCAAACCAAAGTTGATGACAAGTGCCCTGTCTTCCGGAAGCCGCCACAAGCGCGGGCGCTGGTTGCCCGGGCTTGGCCTGCCCGTGATTGATCCGACTTCGACGAAAGAGAAACCGACCTCTTTTAGAATCGGCACCATGCGGCCTTCCTTATCAAAGCCAGCCGCCACACCCAAAGGATGCTCGAGTTTTACGCCGGCTAGTTCCGTGGCCAGGATCGGATCGTGTACCGGACGACAAGCTACGGCGGTCGCCCACCTGGTCAATGACGTCCGCCCCAAATTCTCACCTACCCACGTAAAAAGGCGGTGCATGTCTTCCGCGTCAAAAGCGAAAAAGACAGGCTTTAGGATTTTTTCGTAAATCATTTCGTTATCTTGATGTGAGCTTCGGCCACCTGTTCCGGAGGCAGCTCGGACGGCGCGCCCATGAGCGGATCCCGCGCATCGCCGGTCTTGGGGAAGGCGATCACCTCGCGGATGCTCGGTTCATTGCAAAGAATCATGGCCAAACGGTCCAAGCCCGGCGCCGCACCTCCGTGCGGGGGCGCGCCGAACTGGAAAGCTTCGAGCATATGGCCGAATTTTTGTTGGATCTGTTCATCGCTCAAACCGAGGATATCGAAAATCTTCTTCTGCATCTCGGGTTTGTGAATGCGGATCGAGCCGGAGGAGATTTCATAACCGTTCAGAACCAAATCATAGCTCCAAGCGCGGACCTTGAGCGGTTCTTTATCAAGCAATTCCTCATCTTCCGGATTAATCATACAGAACGGATGATGGGCCGCGGCCATTCGGCCGTCCGATCCAACTTCGAACATCGGAAAATTAACCACCCAACAAAAAGCCAGTTCATCCGGATTGTTCTTGTCCTTGCGCAAGTCCGGCTTATCCGAACCGTATTGGTTAACTGCGTCCTGGTAAGAGATGCGGGGGAATTTTTTGGCAGTCAGCTTCTTTTCCGGCGCCACTTCCTTCACCATTTTAAGCATCATGTCCTCGACCAGCTTCAAAACATCTTCCTGCTCGACGAACGACATTTCGAGATCGAGTTGCGTGAATTCCATTTGACGGTCGCCGCGCGCGTCCTCGTCGCGATAGCAACGAGCGACCTGAAAATACTTCTCGACACCGGCAACCATGAGCAACTGCTTGAATTGCTGGGGAGACTGGGGTAGAACGTAAAATTTTCCGGGGTGCAAACGCGACGGAACCAGGTATTCTCGTGAGCCTTCGGGCGTGCCTTTGACCATGGTCGGCGTCTCAATCTCCAAAAATCCCTTGTCGATCAGGTACTTGCGCAGGGATTGGGTCATCTTGGCGCGCAATTCCAAATTTTTCTTCATCCTGTCGGTCCGCAAATCAAGATAACGGTATTTCAAACGCAGTTCCTCGTTTACGTTTGACGTATTTTTATCGACTTCAAAAGGCGGCGTCTTGGCGTGGTTGTAGACTTCGATTTCTTTAGCCAGGATTTCGATCGTGCCGGTCGGCATTTCTGGATTGACCTGCTTCGGTCCCCTTTTTTGGACAATGCCAATTATCGAGAGGCAATCCTCTGGCCTTAAATTATCCAACTGGTATTTTGATTCTTCGGAAAGTTCCGCTGGCACGAGCACGACTTGGACGATAGCCGATCGGTCGCGCATGTCCAAAAAAGCGATTTTGCCCATGTTGCGACGGGCATTGATCCAACCACAAACGTTAACTGTCTGGCCGACTAAATCGACCGTCTCCAGGTTCATGATACGAGGCATATATGGCCAGCAGGATAACGAAAAAACCGTAAAAAGTCCACCTAACTCCCTCCATCTCCCTCTTATTTCAAGAGGGAGTGCCAGAACCTCCTCTTGTTTTAAGAGGAGGCAGGTGGAGTTAGGTTACTTCAAAGGCTCCGTTTTTCCTGGCGTTTGATTATTGATTTTTTGGCAAGTGCCTTGGGTGCTTTGGGGCGAGGACAGAACGCAATTCAAACCTGGCTTGCACGGCAACCTTTTCTCTCCCCCGCATTCGGCTCCGAGTTCGCCTAAACCAATCGACTTCTGATCTTGAGTAACGGGAGTTTGGGCCTGATTATTTTTGAGGCTAAGCCCGTAAGCCAAGACGATAATTGCAGCGAGGACAATAATCGCGAGGATTATCCAAAATGTTTTGTAGGTTTTAAACATGGCTGTATTCTACTGGATTAGGTCAAAAAAAAGAAGCCCGAAAGGCTTGGGTCATTGCCTCAAACCTGGGGGGCAGTTGCAGTAGGCCGGGCGTTCGTGCCGGGCATGAGTCGCATGGAATTGCGCCGAGGGTGAAAGGCTCAAGACAATGGAATGGTCGCGTCGACCGTCTACCATTTGAGCCGTCAGAAAAACTTCCTGCCGGCCATCCACCGTGGGCATTGTATATCGGACGGTGAAAGTCCCCTCCGAGATAGAGCCATAGAACTGGCCCATCTCGGCATAGGTGCGGAGATTGGCCGCGATCTGGACGTAAGCCAGATCGATAGCCGACTTGATCCTGGAATTGATCTCGCGATTCGACCTGAGAGGCCCGCTCTTCAGGCGTTCCATCTCGCGCTGCAGGGCCAGGTAGAGGTATTCCTCGAGCTGGTTGCCGTGGTAGCGCAGGAAGGCGGCGCAGTATTGGGCGCAGAGGCGCTTGAAGTTCGTAATCCGCTCCGCCTCCCGATCCTCCCTGGCGGCTTCGGCCGCGGCCCGACGAAGGACAGGATCCTTGGGCGGACGGAAGGGTTCGAGCGAAGCGAAACGCACCAGAAGCTGTTGGGCCAAAGACTCGAGCTGCCGGCGCATAGCGGTCTTCTTGACGAAGGGTCCGCCTTCCAGGTCATGAACTCGGTCGCAAAGCCCACTCCGGATCTTGCTCGCGAGCCTCTGCTCGAATTCCTCGGGAGGCTCCGTGTGCGGAACCAAACGCGGGGAACGACTCTTCTCGTCGGCCGCAAGACAATCGCCTTGCAGCCAGTCGGACACGGCCCGCCGCGCTATGTCGCTGAGAATGCTTCCATCAGGAGGGACGAACGGCCTATCCTTCTTCGGGACGCGCTCCACCCTTTTCCTGGCAGACCGAGCCTTCTTTTTCTTGGCCTTGGCCTTGGCAAAGACAGCCCCCAACCCCTCTAGCGCGTGAGCCTTCCTCGCCAGTTTCCTGGCGCTGGATTTGAATTTCGCTCGCGGCTGTTGTCCGACTTGAGCAGCCTCATCATCCCGTGAACCTTGTTCTGGCATGTGTAAACTCCCTCGCCCTTTCCGTGCGGTAAATTAGAAAGAGCCGGCGCCATTTCACCAAAAAAGCGCCGGCTCGTCAATCGACAGGCCTTTAGATTACGGCTCCAGCCTATTAATCAACCTTGGGAACGGGATGGTTTCACGCACGTGGTGCAAGCCGCAAACCCAGCCCACGATGCGCTCTAGGCCGTAGCCAAATCCCGAGTGCGGGACCGATCCGTACTTGCGCAGATCCAAATACCACTGGAATTCTTTTTCAGGCAGATGATGTTCACGGACGCGTTTGACCAACTCCTCGTAATTGTCCTCGCGTTGCGATCCGCCGATGATTTCGCCATAGCCTTCGGGCGCCAACAGATCCGAGTTTAAGACGTAACGCGGGTCGTTCGGATCGCGCTTCATGTAAAAAGCCTTGACCTCGGTCGGATATTTTTCAATGAAGATCGGCTTGTCGTACATTTGCGTCAAAATCGTCTCGTCATCCGCTCCGAGATCGTCCATATCACCGATATCGCTCCCCTTTTCGCGCAAGAGCTTAATGGCTTCGGCGTGGGTCATCCTGTAAAAAGGCGCAACGACTTTTTTGAGCGGCTCCTGATCTCTCTCCAGGATTTTGAGTTCTGTTTGGCAGTTCTCGAGTACGCGTTTGACGATAAAGCTGATCAGTTGCTCCTGGATCTTCATGTTGTCTTCGTGCTCCACGAAAGCCGCTTCGGCATCCATCATCCAAAATTCAGTGAGATGGCGGCGCGTCTTGGATTTTTCGGCGCGAAAGACCGGTCCAAAGTCGAAACAGCGGCCGACGGACGCGATGGCAGCCTCGATGTAAAGCTGGCCTGATTGCGAAAGGTAAGCTTTGCGTTCCTCGAAATAATTGATTTCAAAAAGTTCGGTCGTGCCTTCGCAGGCGTTGGGCGTGAGAATCGGCGAGTCGATTTTTATGAAATTATTGTCACGGAACCAGTCGTAAGTCGCGAGGATGATTTGGTTACGCACGCGTTGAATGGCCCATTGTGAAGGCGCGCGCAGCCAAAGGTGGCGGTTGTCGAGCAAAAAGTCCGGACCGTGTTCTTTTTTGCCGATCGGATACTCCTCCGCTTTTTGGATGATCTCCAAACCGGTGACTTGCAGCTCGTAAACGTCGTCGTGCTTGGGATGTTTGGTGACGATGCCGGTCACGCTTACCGATGATTCCAAAGTGACTTCGAGCGCCTTGTTCCACGTCAGCTCGTCCACTTGGTTTTGGACGACCACGGCCTGCACGAAACCAGACCCGTCGCGGATCTGCAGGAAAGCGATTTTGCCGGATGACCGGACGTTATAAGCCCAGCCTTTGACGGTGGCCGTCTGGCCGACTAACGACGGAAATTGAGAAATGAATTGTTGCATAAAAAGCTGGTTTATTTTTGCTTAAAAAAGCCATGGCGTCAAACTGCCATGATCCGTTCGATCGTGTCCATGCCGTGCGGTTCGCGGTCGAGCGGGGCCTGTTTCCATACTTCCTGGATCAGGCGAAGGGCGTTATGCGCCACATCCACGGCCAAACCGACCCGGAGCACGTCATCCAGGGTGGAAGCCCGCATAAACCTTAAAAAGGCCACGGAATGGGCTCTGGCGGGCATAACGGGCTCGGACAGGGTTTTGACGCAATCAACGCAAATTAAGCCGTTTAAATTGGGCGAAAACCAGGCATCGGTCGGGCCAGGCGGTCGGCGGCAAACCCCGCAAACGGAAAGCGCAGGGCCATAACCCAAGGTGTCCATAAGCTTGAGGCTGGCTGCCCCAAATAGCAGCTTGGCCCGCAAAGCGGATGGCTCTTCAGGCAAACTGGCCAAGCAGCCGATCAACTCTTCCCAAAGCTTAAAAAGCCTTTCGTCCGCCACTCCTGGACGGATAAGCCTGAGGCATAAATCGGCAAAAGCTCCGGCGATTGCTAAACTTCCCAATGTTTTAACTGATTGTAACTTAGTGCCGTGACTCTTTACAGCCACGGCTATTTGATCAAAATTCCTGCCCTTGGCAATCATGACGTCCGCGATCGAAAACGGTTCCAACTGGCCGGCCTGCTTGGCCCTGGGTTTCATAGTGCCCCGCGCGGCTGCCAAAAGCAGTCCGTGGATTCGCCCGTACATCACGTACTGCCGGTCGTGTTCACGGTAGGGAATTTTTTTTAAAATAATGACCTGATCTCTTAAATACATCGGTCGAGGTAGGTTTGGAGCATGATCGAAGCCGCCACGTCATCATCCTCTCCCTTGTAACCGGTTTCACGCATGTACTGTTGGGCTTGGGCGGTCGACAGCACTTCGTTTTCCTCGTCCACCGGAATATTTTCCTTGCGCAAATCGTCCGCGAAACGTCGAATGAATCTAATTTGTTCGTTTTCGCCTGAAGAGTCGCGCATCATCTTGGGGATGCCCAGGACCACGCGGTCAACACCTTCGCGTTCGCAAATTAATTTGATCTGTTTGATGACTTCGCCGTGGCCTTGGTTTTCGATAATGACCCAAGGGCTGGCCACGCGCGTTTCCGTGTCACCCAAAGCCACGCCAATCTTCCTTTCGCCGTAGTCAATGCCGAGCAGCCTCATACTTTATCCGGAAAAGGAGTGACGAATTCAAAACCGCTCCCCGTGACCACGATGGTAACTTCCCAATGCGCGGCCAAAGACCGGTCGGCCGTAACGTAAGTCCAACCGTCATCTTTTTGCCTGATCCGCCAGTCGCCTAAAGTGACCATCGGTTCGATGGCCAGGCACATGCCGGCTTTGAGTTTAACGGGCTTGGCGCGGCGCTCGTGATAATTCGGTATTTGCGGATCTTCGTGAACCGAATAGCCGACTCCGTGGCCGCACAAATCGCGGATGATGCCGTAGCGGTTTGGTTTAAGATAATTTTCGATAGCTTGGCTAATCTCGTGCAGCCACGCGCCTTCTTTAATGACCGAAAGCCCTCGCTTAAGGGATTCACGCGTGTCTTCGGACAACTTGCGCGCTTCTGACGCGACGTTACCCGCGCAGACCGTGGCCGCCATATCGGTCGCCATCCCCTCATACCACATGCCGATATCCAAACCAACCAGATCACCTTCTTTAATCACGCGGTTCGGTGTGGCCAACCCATGTACAATTTCTTCGTTGACCGAAATGCAAACCGCCGAAGGATAAGGCGGGTCCTCGTCAGAAATTTGATAATGCAAAAACGACGGCTTACCTCCGACCTTGGCCATCTCTTCCCGGGCCAGCCGATCAAGCTCTTCGGTATGCGCGCCAGGCACGCACGCTTCCATCAAGCGCGCCAAAATCGCGGAGAGGAATTTTCCGCCCGCTTTCATCTTTTCGATCTCTTCGGCTGTTTTGATGGTAATCATGTTACAAATCCAAGTTTCGAAATTTTCTTCACGATATCCTCAAACACGTAATGGATGGGTTGGGCGCCGTTAATGGCCAAGAGCACTCCCCTTTGTCGGTAATAATTGGCCAGGGGCGCCGTCATGTAATGATAGGCCTTAAGTCGCTGCTTGATAACCTCTTCCTTATCATCTTCCCGGCGGAAAAGTTTTTCGCCACACAATGAGCAGATTCCCTTCTTGGCCGGCGGCGCTTCGGTTTCGTGGTAAACACTTTTGCACTCCGGGCATTGCCAGCGCCCGTTCAAGCGCCTGATGACGTCCTCATCATCGATCTTAATATGGATGGCGAGATTAATTTGGAGGATGCGATCCAAAGTCGTGGCCTGTTCCACGTTGCGGGGATAGCCATCCAAGATAAAACCGTGCGCCAAATCCATCCGCTTCAGGTGACGCGCCATTACGGCGTTCACAAGCTCGTCGGGCACGAGCAGGCCTTGATTGACGTATTGCCCTACCAACTGACCGAGGGTAGATTTTTTGTCGGCCATTTCAGCCCGAAAGAGGTCGCCCGCCCCGATTAAAGGGATGTTCAACCTTTCGGACAACAAAGACCCTTGGGTCCCTTTGCCGCTCCCCTGAGGTCCGAAAATTACCGCTTGTAAATGTTTAGTTCTCATAATGGCAACCAGCCTGTGAAGGCATAGAATGCTACCGCAATTGCCAGAAAAATCCAACTCCGAAGGCGGTTCTGTTTATCTTGCCCAAAGACGACGATGACCAGGCATTCCAGAAGTCCAAATAGCATCAGCCAAAGCGGCCCGTGACGAAGAACGCGCAAGCCCACGGCCGCCAGGATGATGGCCGGCAGCAAGCCTAAGATAATCCCCTCGCCTGCCTGCCAAGTCCTCTCGATCGATCTAAACCAACCACTAGGCGAAACCGGCAAAAGTATGCCCGGAGGCAAACCCGCGCGAAAAGCTTCGGAGTACAAAGTAGCGAGTTGAGTTTGGTTTAGCCGAAGGTATTCGTAGATGGCAATGCCGGCCGCGACGAGCAATAGAACCGGAAATGGAAATTGGATGGCCGCAAAAAGACCCACGCCAAGCGTGCCCATGAGAAAGGAAAAGTCATGCCAAAAAGTTAGGGGCCAAAGGTAAGGCAAAACGGTTAACAAGGCGGCGACCATCACGGCCGCCCAAAGCGGCAGCACGGCCAGACACAAAATCCAGACGCCACAAAAGGCAAAGAGCAAAAGCAAAGCCTCCCACCAGATGTATGAAATGTTCTTTTTAAAAATCCCGAGCGCCATCAAGATGATGGCCAAAGTTACCATGGCGATCACCAACCAATAGACGACGGACGGGACCAAAAAGCCTTTGGCTGCGAAAAGGTAATAAACCACGGCGACCAAACCCGTCTGCAAAACAAAATAAACCAAATACGACCATTTCCAACCTGGTTTACCGTTTCTTTTCTTGAGATTTATCTCGCTCATCGCGAGCATGATACATCAAAGCGCGTCCGCTTGACTAATCCGACTTATAATGATAATGCTTTTGCTGTCCAACACGCCTACCAGGAGGGATCATAAAATGGAAGACGAACCTTCGAACGAAGAAACCGAAGTGATTATCGACGGTGACGCAGTAATCGTTGACGGCCAGAAAGTACCGATAGTCCAAACACTCAAGGCCTTGACCACCTTGATAACGCTTTGGAAACCGAGCGGCCATGTGAGCGATGACTACCACGAGGAACGCATGCCGATTGCAAGCCCAGCGTATCAAGCGGTTACCACCTTTGTGGAAGCCCTCGCTTCCGCCTTGGAGAAGCAACAAGAGCACGCGGCGTCTCCAATAGAACATTTCACTGTCGGGAATAAGACTTACCGGCTCACCGGTATGTGGTCAACAGTTCGTTTTCATGTGCGTCGTACCGGCGATAAAAGGCACTACCCCTATAAAGAAGAGGAAGGCCACTTCCCCGATCGACAACTCGAGATGTGTAGGGGCGCATCCGAGGAAGAATGCGATCACGTACTCAAATATGGCCCTCCGAATGAGTTACGGGGGTTCATCCTGGTCTTTCGCAATGAACACTATCTAGTCTTCTTGAAGTTCGACAAAGAACGAGGTTGGATAAAATACCAACCCGACGAAGGTAAGCTGACTCCAGGTAAGCATTTCTTTGTGCAAACGGCGGACGAAGAATCCTGAGGATCTACTGGCCGTCACGATCGAATCGCGGCGGTTTTTTTAATACCCGTCGTGAGATAAAACAAAAAACCTCGCTAACCAGTTTGGAAAACGAGGCACGATTTAATCATTCCGGGAGGAAGGCCGTGGCAGAACCGTAGAACGGTCGAGGTTCGTGGTCCAAGCCAGTACAGCACTGGATGCACCCGCTATAGTAGCGCCAACCAGGCGCATGGCACCAAACGCGCCGACCCCAGGGCTTGTATTCATCGCCAGCGCAATTGATCCAGAGATCGTTATACTTCTCCAGACGCTCGGGATCCGTAAGAAGCATGATGCAAGTAGCGAAGATGCCCAGGCCGAACTCATTAGCTAAGTAGATCTCGCGGACCCGGCGGACCGAACGGCCACGATGGCGCAAACCGAATTGTGCGGGAACCAAGAGAAGGTCAGATTTTTGCTGATCGTAGAGTTTGGCCCACATCTCAATAGAACGAGGGTGCTGATGGAGACACTCTTCCTCTTCAAGCCCGCCAACGCAATTAGCGAAACCTCCACGGTAGTAATGAGAGCTGATCTTTAGAAGATTCACAAATGCTTGAACATATGTCCGACCGAGCGTTTCCCACCTCGGAATTACAAACCACGTCTCGGCGCCCTTAGGGAGTGGTTTTTCAGTTAGTAAATCTGGCTTCACTGAACCGATGTCTGGCACTATTTTCCTGAGCCGCTGGATACGTTCCGCAAGGCTAATCTTCCGAGGGTTGTAGCCCGTTGAATATATCCTGGTCGATCTCACCCTCTCAGAGGCGTATCGCTTACTGGTCGAGAGGTCCCGCGCGGCTGACCTCATAGTTTCGTCTAAGAGGCTTTTCAGTTCACCGCCGTTTTCGATCAGCTTCTGAGCCGAGGCGTAGTCCAAAGCGAGCTTGTCAATGACCTGCTGACTAGCTGAAGAAACCAGCTGAATGATTTGCTCTTTCTGCCCACTAGTCGCGGGCTTAGAGTTCCTCGTCATCGCTCTACCCTCCTGGTTCTATTCTCGAAGTGCAATACGAATATTGCTCATTTTGAGTAAAATGTCAAGCTATTCCCCACCAAAAAAACAGCTCGGTTGAGCTGCTTTTAACCCCCTCTAACTCCCCCTTAGCGTAAGGGGGAGGACAGGAGGGGGTTAGTACGCGTCGTACTGTCTCATCGTGACCTGCGCTTCGATTTGCTTGACCGATTCGATGACGACTGAGACGACGATCAAGAGAGAGGTGCCGCCGATGGCCAGTAGCTGAGAGCCGCCAGCCCCTTGAACAAGCTGTGGCAGAACGGCGATGGCACCCAGGAAGGCCGCGCCAAACAGGTTCAAGCGGTTGATGACAATGCCAAGGTATTCGCTGGTCGGCTTGCCGGGACGAATGCCGGGAATGAAACCCCCCTGCTTCTGCAAATTCTCCGCGATCTTATCCGGGTGAAAAATGACGGCCGTGTAGAAATAAGTGAAAGCGAAAACCAGGAAGAAGTACAGAAGTCCGTATACCCATTGATTTTGGAGGATGACTAAAACCCATTGGGCGGCCTGTTGCAACCACACCGTGCGGGCCTGGACGAAGAATTGCGCCACGAGCGACGGGATGAGCAACATGGAGATGGCAAAGATGATTGGGATGACGCCAGCCATGATGAGCTTCAAAGGTAAATGAGTGGCCACGCCGCCCGAAAGCGTTCCCTGGCCGCGGACTTGGCGCGCGTACTGCACCGGAATATTGCGCACGGCTTCGTTAACGAAGACCACGCCCACGATAGTGATTAAAGCAATTGCGACGTAAATGACCACGTACAGCCATTGCGATTGGTCGTAAGTCGCCAAAAAACGCGAGGCTGATTGCGGCAAGCTGGCCAAAATGCCAGCGAAAATCAAAAGCGACATGCCGTTGCCAACCTTCTTTTCGGAAATCAATTCGCCCAGCCACATGAGGAACATCGTACCGGCCGTGACCGTGCAGATTAATGCCACGATATGGAACATGTCGGTGCGGGTCAAAATCTGCATCTGCGATTGGCGCAACATGGAAATCAAACTAAAAGCCTGGAGAATCGAGAGTGGAACAGTCAAAAGCCTAGTCCACTGGTTGATCCTGCGCTGGCCCTGTTCGCCATCTTTTTGGATCTCCTCGATCCGCGGCACGATCATGCCGAGGAGCTGGAAGATAATGCTGGCCGTAATGTAAGGCGCCACGCCCAAGGCCACCACCGAAAACGTACTGATGGTGCCGCCCGAAAACAAGCTGAGCATACCCAGGACTTGGTTCGATTCAAAGAAACGGCGCAAAGCGACCAGGTCAATGCCCGGCAGAGGGATATGGGCCGTGATCCGGAACAACACCATGACGGCCAGCACGAACAGCAAGCCGTTGCGCACTTCCTTGACCTTCCAGGCACTTACGATTTTTTCCCACATAATTGTTCAATAAGTTATCACACCAACTGGCGATTTTCCATCGCCTCCCAATCCGACCAAACTTAGTTAAGTTTGCCTCCGGCCTTTTCGATGGCCTCAGCCGCCGACTTGGTGGTTGCGACGCCTTCAAGTTTCAGGGCGACTTTAACTTCACCCTTGCCGATTATTTTGGCGCTCAAAGCCTGATTACTGACCAATCCAGTCTTCTTCAAGGTTGTGAGGCTGACGATTCCGGGATGAGTGAAAACCTTAGCCAACTTTTCAAGGCTGACCGTCTCTGGTTTGACGTAGAGCGATTTGAAACCGCGGTTCTTGGGGAACGAAAGCAACATCTGCTTGATGCCCTTGAGCTTCAGCTTGTTGCGGCCGCCCGATCTGGCCCTTTGGCCTTTAGTGCCCTTGCCGGCGGTCGTGCCGTGGCCCGAGCTGTTTCCCCGACCAATCCTAAGCTTGCGGACGTGAGATCCTTTGGCGGGTTTTAAGTTATGCATTCCAATAGACATACTCGTTTAGTTTAGACGGCCGTCGGCTTGTCGCCTTCGCGGACCGTGGACTGGGCGGCTTCGGGCGCGACCGGAAGCTTGTTGAAAGCGGCCAGGTTCTTAAGCGCCACGAAAACGGCTTTGACGTTATTGATCTTGTTTTTTGAACCCAAAATCTTAGCCGTAATGTTAGGCACGCCGGCCAATTCCAGAACCGAGCGGACAGGGCCGCCGGCTTTGACTCCAGTACCTTTAGGGGCCGGTTTTAAAAGGATGCGGGCCGCCGCGAATTTGGCGTCGATCGGGTGCGGGATCGTCTCGTTGATGAGAGGGACGGTGATCAAAGATTTGCGGGCCTTGGTCGTAGCCTTGGAAGTGGCGGCTGCCACGTCCAAACCCTTGGCCAAACCGAATCCCACGCGGCCCTTATGGTTGCCGATCACGGACAAAACGCGGAAACGCATGCGCTTGCCGCCTTTGGTCACGCGGGTAACGCGGGCCACTTCGATATTCTTTTCTTCGTAATCCGATTCAGCCGGCACGTCGGATCCTGGGCGCCTGCCGCCACGGCCTCCACGACCGCCCCGCTGGGGACGACCGCCTTTAACAAACCTCTTCCTGGGGGTTTCCATCTCTCCGGGCGCAGGCGCGGCCACGGCCTCCGCGACCGGGGGAACGACGGCTGCCTCTTCAACGTTTTTTTGGATCTCTTCAGTCATATGCTTGTTTAAAATTCCAATCCGCCTTGGCGAGCGGCTTCGGCCACGGCCTTGATCAAACCATGATAACGCTTGTCGCGGCGGTCGAAGACCACTTTGGCCACGCCTTTAGCCTTGGCTTTTTCGGCGATAGCCTGACCCAGGGCCGAGGCTTTTTCCAACCTGGCCAGCTTGGCGTCTTTAATATCGCGGTCCGAAACGTAAGCCAGAGTCTTGCCCTTGGCGTCATCAATAACCTGCACGTAGATGTGCTTAAGCGAGCGTTTGACGCAAAGGCGGGGGCGTTCGGCCGTGCCCTTGATGACGGAACGCACGCGTTTGACGCGGCGGATGCTCTTGGCTTGTTTGGCTTTAGCTTTATTCATAATGTTTAGGCTTTAGCGGCCGCTTTGCCGGCTTTGCGGCGGATGGTTTCGGTCGTGTATTTGATGCCTTTGCCCTTGTAAGGCTCGGGTGGTTTGATGCGGCGGATGCGGGCCGCGAATTCGCCGACTGCCTGTTTGTCGATGCCGGTAATGGTCAAGATCTGTTTGTCGACCGCGGCCTGTATGCCTTCCGGCAGGTCAACCTTAACGGGATGGGAAAAGCCGACTTCGATATTGATCTTTTTACCTTCCACAGCCACGCGAAAACCGACGCCCACGAATTCCAGGGATTTTGAAAAAGGTTTTTGGACGCCTTCGACGGCGTTGGCCACCAATTGGCGGACCAAGCCCCACAAAGCCCTCTGCTTGATGTCGTCTTCTTTTTCGACTTTGACGCTGGCTTCCTTTTTATCAGCCGAAAACTCGACTGCCACGTGCGCGGGCAGCGGGATCTTGATGGTTCCCTTGGGTCCCTTGACGGTGACCTCGCGGTCTTGGAGGGTGAGCTCCACGCCCGCCGGGATGACCAATAATTTTTTTCCGATGCGTGACATAGGTTTAGAAAACTTCGCAAATAATTTCGCCGCCCAGATGGCGCTTGCGGGCTTGCTTGTTGGTCATGAGGCCGGCCGAAGTGGAAATCACGGCGATGCCCATGTCCGAAAGCACGCGCGGCAAAGAGTCGTGGGCGCGATAAACGCGGCGACCCGGGGTCGAAACGCGCTTAATGTTCCGGATGGCCGGTTGCTTGCCGTTGTACTTCAGGCGCACCGACAGGTTGGCCTTGGCTCCGTCTTGGGCGACCTCGGCGCCGGCCAAATAACCCTCTTCTTCCAGAATTTTGGCCAAAGCGTATTTGATCTTCGAGGACGGCAAAGTCAGGGACTCGTGTCCGGCGGCTTGGGCGTTCCTGATTCTCGTCAGGAAATCACTAATTGGATCAGTTATCATACTTCGTTTTTACCAGCTGGATTTCTTAATGCCCGGCAGTTCTCCGCGGTTGGCCATCTCGCGGAAGCAGATGCGGCAAAGCGCAAAGTCACGGAGGTAGCCATGGCGGCGGCCGCAGCGCCAACAACGGTTGACGTGGCGCGTGCTGAACTTGGGTTTACGCCTCGATTTGGCGATTTGATTCTCGGTTGCCATAAGTCATTTTTATGAATGGAAGGGAAAACCCATTTCCTTAAAGAGTGCCATGCCGCGTTCGCGGGATCCGGCGTTGGTCGTAACCACCACCTGCAAACCGTGCACGCGTTCGACTTCGTCCGGCCTGATTTCCGGGAAAGGCAGGTATTCGCGGAAGCCCACTGTCAAGTTGCCGGTGGCGTCCACGTTTTTGGACGAGATGCCGCGGAAGTCCGTGATGCGCGGGAAGGTGAAAAACAGGAGGCGGGTCAAGAAGGACCACATGCGCTCGCCGCGCAACGTGACTTTTTTGCCGACCACCATGCCTTCGCGGACCTTGAAGCCTGAAATGGATTTCTTGGCCTTGGTGTCGACCGGTTTTTGGCCGGTGATGCGCTTCAAAGTCTGTTCAATCGTTTCGATGAACTTGGCGTCCTTCTGGGTGGACTGGATGCCCACCGACACGGTCACCTGCTTGACGCCCGGGATGGCCATGCGGTTCTTCTCGCCCAAGGTCTTCATCAGGTTCGGGGCGATTTCTTTGACGTAGCGTTCTTTAAGAGTCATATGTTTTCAGTTAGGCCTTGGGGCGGTCGTCGTGCCTGATCTTCTTGCCGGAAGCGTCCAAAAGCATGACGTTGGAAGCGTGGATGGGCATGGAAAATTCCACGACTTGGCCCTTCTCCCCGCTCCTGCGGGCGCGCAGGTGGCGCTTGCTCGAATTGACGCCCTCGACGACGACGCGGTTCAACTTCGGAAAAGTCTGCAGGACCTTGCCTGTCTTGCCTTTGTCCTTGCCGGCGATGACGGCGACCATGTCGCCTTTTTTGATAAGCAGTTTAACCATATGTTTACAAGACTTCGGGGGCCAATGAAATGATCTTCATGTAGCCGCGGACGCGCAATTCGCGGGCCACCGGGCCGAAGATGCGCGTGCCTTTTGGCTCATGACTCTTCTGATCAATGATGACGGCGGCGTTGTCGTCGAAACGGATATAAGTTCCGTCGTTGCGCCTGGTTTCCTTGTGGGTACGGACAATCACGGCGTGCACTACGTCTGACTTTTTGACCGTACCGTGCGGAGCGGCTTCCTTAACCACGCAGGTGATCATGTCCCCCACTCCGGCCGTGCGCTTTTGGTAGCCGCCGTGCAAGCGGATGCACTGGAGCTTTTTGGCGCCAGTGTTGTCGGCCACGACGAGCATTGTTCTGTGTTGAACCATATGTTTAGACGGCGGGGGTTATGGTGCTGAAATAGCGCCAGCGCTTTTCGGACGACATGGGGCGCACTTCTTCGATCTCAACCAAGTCGCCCACTTTGGCGCGGCCTTCGGGATCGTGGACCTTGTACTTCTTCGAAACGGCGTAGGTCTTTCCGTACTTGGGGTGCTGGACCGTGCGTTCGATGCGGACCACCACGGTTTTGGCCATCTTGGCCGAGACTACGGTGCCCATCAAATGGCGGCGCGCTTTTTTGGTCTTTTCGTTGGTCATATGTTTACTGCTTGTTGGCGGAAAGCGCTGACAGGATTTGCGCCAGTTCGCGACGGGCCTTGCGCAAATCGCGGACTTTCGAGTTTTGGCGGGTCGTAACCTTAAACCTAAGGTCGCGGACCAATCCGCGGAGTTCGGCCGCCTTCGAGTTCAACTCGACAGTCGTCAATTGTTTGAGATCCTTGGCTTTCATATTAGCGGGTTAAATACAGGGTTCTGCACGGCAATTTATAAGCCGCCAATTCCAGGGCTTCCTTGGCCTGCTTCTCCGGGATGCCGTCCATCTCAAAGATAACCGTGCCCGGACGGACCGGCGCCACGTAATGGTCGACAGCTCCCTTGCCGCCGCCCATGCGCTTTTCGTTGCCGCCTTTGGTGATGGGCTTGTCTGGGAAAACGCGGATCCAAATGCGTCCGCCGCGGCGCGTGTAACGCGTCAGAACGCGACGGCAAGCTTCAATCTGGCGGGAAGTCAGCCAGGCTGGGGTGGTGGCCTTCAATCCAAAAGTGCCGAAGGCAAGGAAAACCTTGTCCGTCGCGATGCGGACGTTGCGTCCGCGGCCTTTTTGCCACTTTCTATGTTTAACTTTTCTCGGAATAAGCATAAGCGTTTTTCATTTATGAGCGCGTCCTCATAGGAGGCCTTTCGCGGCGCGGAGGGCGATGCCCTTCGGGACTGCCCGGAGTGCGAGGCGTGGTGGGCTGGTACTGCTGCAATCTGTCTTTGGCAAACACGTCGCCGCGGTAGATCCAGACTTTGACGCCGATGGCGCCCATCATGGTGTGCGCGAAATCCTGGGCGTAATCCACGTCGGCGCGCAGGTTGGCGAGCGGGATCTTGCCCCAAGCCAATTGCTCGCGGCGGGCAATTTCGGCGCCGTTTAAGCGACCCGAAACCGCGATCTTGATGCCCAAAGCGCCGGCTTTCTTAACCCTTTCGATGGATTGCTTGAGCACGCGGCGGAAAGGCATGCGCTTTTCGAGTTCGGCGATGACCTGCTGGACCACTAAGTTGGATTCGAGGTTGGGCTTCGACACTTCGGAAACGTTCAACTGGAACTGGATTTTCTTGCCGCGGAAAAATTCTTTCAAAAACTTCTTCTTAAGATCTTCGATCCCGGCGCCGGAATGGCCGATGACCATGCCCGGTTTGGCCGTGGTCAAAGTCACGTTCAGGGTGCCGCGCGAGCGGTCGATCAGGATGGCGTTAATGGCCGCGTCCTTGAGTTCGCGCTTGAAAAAGGCGCGGATCTCATGGTCCTGCTCAATGTTGTCGCGGTAGTTCTTGCGGCGGGCAAACCAACGTGAGGGCCACGTGGTGGTCATCCCGAGTCTAAAAGCTTTTGGATTTACTTTATGTCCCATATGATTATTCGTTGGTTACGGTCGCTTCAACCTTAGGCGCCTCAACTTTCGGCGCGGCCGGCTTGGCCGCCTTGCGGGCGCGGGGCTTGTAAGTCCTCTTGGCTTTGACCGGACGGGCTTCGTCGGAAAGCTTGATCAGGACGTGCGAGGTACGCTTGCGGATGGGCGCCGCGGAACCGTGGGCGCGCGGACGGAAACGTTTGATCGTCATGCCGCCGTCGACCGAGATGTGCTTGATCCAAAGCGTGTCCTTTTCCAATTTGAAATTATGCTCGGCGTTGGCCATGGCCGAACGGAGCAACTTGAGGATGGGTTTGGCCGCTTCCTTGTTCAAAAAGAGCAGCTGCTTTTCGGCTTCCTTGACAGGCATCCTTCTGACCAGGTCGGCCACCAAGCGCACTTTGCGCGGGGCCATCCTGAGTGAAAAAAGTTTAGCGATGACTTCCATATTTTTTATTTCTTAGCCGGAGCAGCCGGAGCGGCGGCTGGCGCGGCGCCCGGGGCGGATTCGATCGTCTTCTGGATCTTGCCGCCGTGACGGACGAACTTGCGGGTCGGGGAAAATTCGCCGAGCTTATGGCCGACCATGTTTTCCTGGACCAAAACCGGGGTATGCTGTCTGCCGTTGTGCACGCCAAACGTGAAACCGACCATCTCCGGAGTGATGGTTGAAGCCCGCGACCAGGTCTTGATCACGGTCTTTTCGCCCGGCTTTAACTTGGCCATCTTGGCCAGGAGGCGGGGTTCGGTAAACGGTCCTTTTTTGAGGCTTCTCGACATATAATTTTACAGTTTCTTACCCTTGCGGCGCTCGATAATGAGCTTATCCGAAGCAAGGTTGGTACGGCGGGTCTTAACGCCCATGGCATGTTTGCCCCACTTGGTCTTGGCGTATTTCATGCCGATAGGATGTTTGCCTTCGCCGCCGCCATGCGGGTGATCAATCGGGTTCATAACCTTGCCGCGGACGGTCGGTTTAATGCCGCGATGGCGCATGCGGCCGGCCTTTCCGTAACGGACCAGGCGGTAATCAGGATTGGAAACGGTGCCCAAAGTGGCCATGCAGGCCTTGGACACGTTGCGCAGTTCGCCCGAGGGCAACTTCAAAGTGGCGTACGGGCCCTCGACGGCCATCAGGCGGATGACGGTGCCGGCTCCGCGGCCGAGCTTGGCGCCTTCGCCGGGCTGCAGTTCCACGGCATGGACCAGGGAACCAAGCGGGATGCGCTCAAGCGGCAAACGGTTGCCGGGTTGGATTTCAATTTCTGTCTTTTTAGTCGAAATGACCCACTGGCCGACCTGGAGGCCGTCCGGGGCGATGATGTAGCGCTTCTCGCCATCCTTATAAACCACGAGCGAGATGCGGGCTCCGCGGTTCGGATCGTATTCGATGGTGGCGACGCGACCGGGAATGTCGAATTTTTCGCGCGTAAAATCAACCAGCCTGTAAAACTGCTTGTGGCCGCCGCCCTTATGGCGGACCGTGATCTTGCCGCCCGTCCTGCCCGCGAATTCCTTGCGCGGCACGATGAGCGACTTCTCGGGGGACTTGCTCGTGATGTCCGAAAAGTCCTGCACCGATGAGATGCGGCGTCCTTTGGTGACCGGACGGTATTGCTTGATAGGCATATGCTTAGACTCCTTCGTAGAGGTCGATCTTCTGACCTTGCTTAATGGTGACGTAGGCTTTCTTCCAACGGTTCCTTTGGCCAACCGTCCGACCGCGCTTCAGTATTTTTCCGATGCCACGGGCGGTGCGCACGCCTTCGACGGTGACGCCGAACAAATCCTTGACGGCTTTGGCGATCTCCAATTTATTAGCTTCGACCGGCACGTTCAAAACGTAAACGTTATGGGACGACAAAGTAGCCGCTTTTTCGCTGACGTGCGGCGAATGCAAGACGCGGTACGACATGCCCGCCTGGCCTTTGCTGGCCTTGGCCACGTCGGCCTTGCCGGCCGTTGCCTGCTGGGAAGCCGGCGTCAAAACCTCCTCAACCGCTTTGGCTTGGGCTTTGGACAAGCTCAGCTTGTCTTTGGGTTTGGCTTCCTTCTTGGTCTCCTTTTTGGAGTTGTTGCTCGAAAAGATTCCCATATTAGGCTTGTTTATACAGCGCTTCGAAAGCGGCCAAGCTCGGCTGCTCAAAGACGACAGTCGGATATTTTACCAAATCGGCCAGGTGCAGAGTATTGACGGTGACCAGTTGGATGTTTTGGAGGTTGCGGACCATGCGGAGCAAGGTCGGATTCGAAGAAGGGATGACGACCAGCGATTTGCGGCCGAACGGAAGCTTCTTGGTCCAGCCGGCGAAGACTTTGGTCTTCGGCTCTTCCGTGGGGAATTTGTCGACGATGACCAACTTGTCGTGCGCGACGCGGTCGGAAAGCACCATGAACAAAGCGCTGCGCTTGGCCTTGCGGTTGATCTTAACGGAATAATCGCGTTCCTTGCGGGGACCAAAAACAATGCCGCCGCCCACCCATTGCGGTGAACGAATGGAGCCCTGGCGGGCGCGGCCCGTTCCCTTTTGCTTCCATGGCTTTTTGCCGCCGCCGGCGATTTCTCCGCGGGTTTTAGTGCTGGCTTTGTTCGTCCTCTTATTGGCTTCCTGAGCCATGACCACGCTATGGATGAGTGAAGTGGAAGGCTTGACGCCAAAATGCGAGTCGGACAAATCCGCCTGACTCACGACTTCACCTTTGATGTTGTAGACTTTAACGCTGGGCATACCTTAGGAAGTTTGGATTGAAAGAATAGCGTTGCGCGCGCCGGGCACGGCTCCCTTGATTGCCAGGATGCCGCCATCGCGCACTTCAACGACGTTCAAATTTTTGACCGTAACGGTTTCTCCGCCCATGCGGCCGGCCATGCGGCGACCCTTGAACACGCGTTGCACGCCGCCGGCTCCGATGGAACCAGGCATGCGCAATTGGTCCTTATGGCCGTGCGTGGAAGGATGGCCATGAAAATGATGGCGCTTGACCACGCCCTGGAAACCCTTTCCTTTGGAAGTGCCGGAAACTTCGATTTGGTCCCCGGGAGCGAAAGTGGTGGCATCGATGACGTCACCCCTCTTTAACTCGATCGAACCATCCAAACGGAACTCTTGCAGGATCTTAGCCTTAGGCAAGTCTTTTAAATGACCGGCCAGAGGCTGCGGCAAGCGCTTGGCATTAAGAAAACCAACCTGGACGGCCTGATAGCCGTCTTTTTCCTCCGTCTTAACTTGAGTGACCACGCAAGGTCCGGCCTGCACCAAAGTCACGGGGATGACCGTGCCGTTGGGCAGGAAGACCTGCGACATTTCCAATTTCTTGGCAAGAATGAATTTCATATTGTCTGCCTATTTAGCTAAGGGCTAGACCTGGCCGCGACATTGATCCTTAAGGATGTGCCGCGTCGTTTTAAAACGCAAAAGCCAGAAACCCATTCACCACTTTTTGAAGTGATATCTGAATTTCCGGCCTCTGAGCGATCAAAGGCGTGCAGTTGTGTAATTGGCTGATGGAATAGCCCGCTGGTACGGGCAAGGTCTGTTTAACGTCGCTACAGGGAGGTTATGTCCACGGGGATCAAAATCGCTGCTTGATCCTTGCCTCTCAGCTCAGTTTGAGGCGGACAACTTTCTCCTTGGGAAGAGAAACAGTTTTACGTTTGAACGGACTTTTGTTTTACGGACTTTTACGACATTTTGATTTCCACGTCCACGCCCGAAGGAAGATTGAGGCTGGTCAAGGCATCGATGGTTTTAGCCGTGGCATCCATGATGTCCACGATGCGCTTATGGACTCTCATCTCGAACTGTTCGCGCGCGTTTTTGTGCACGAAGGTCGAGCGATTGACCGTCCACTTCTTCTTCTCCGTCGGCAGGGGGATGGGACCAACCACGCGCGCTCCAGTCCTTTGGGCCGTCTCGATAATCGTTCGGGTCGCCTGATCGATGATCTTATGATCATACGCCCGGATCTTTATGCGGATGCGGGTGGATGATTCTTTGTTGGCAGCCTTTTTGGCGCTTGCTGATTCGGCCATGGTCGTTCCCGTCCCCCCGAGCCCCGACCGATCCTGGCGGATCCGGCCGAGGCTGAGGCAGACGTTTCAAAGTTCAAAATTATTTACTTGTTAATCTTAGTGACAACACCGGCGCCCACCGTCTTGCCGCCCTCGCGGATGGCAAAGCGCATGTTCTCTTCCATGGCGACCGGGGTGATGAGTTTGACGTTGATCTTAACCGTGTCGCCAGGCTGAACCATGGCCACGCCTTCCGGCAGGGTCACGTCGCCCGTCACGTCCGTGGTGCGAACGTAGAACTGGGGTTTGTAGCCTGAGACGAACGGCTTATGGCGGCCGCCTTCATCCTTGGTCAAAGCGTAAATCTGGGCTTCGAAATCCGAGTGCGGGGTGATGGAACCCGGCTTGGCCAAAACCATGCCGCGTTCGACTTCCTCTTTCTTGATGCCGCGGAGGAGCAAACCAGCATTGTCGCCAGCGCGACCCTCGGACAAGGATTTGTTGAACATTTCGATACCGGTCACGACCGTCTTACGAGTATCTTTGATGCCGACGATTTCAACTTCTTCGTTTATCTTGACCATGCCGCGTTCGATACGGCCGGTAACGACCGTGCCGCGGCCTTCGATCGAGAACACGTCTTCGATGGGCATGAGAAGCGGCTTCTCGGTGTCGCGGACAGGTTCCGGGATGTATTCATCCAGCTTATTCAAGAGCTCGAGAATGCATTTGTTGGCTTCCGGATCGGTCGGGTTCTCTAAAGCTTTCAAAGCCGAGCCGCGGATGATCGGGGCGTTGGCGCCGTCGAATTCGTATTTCTTGAGCAATTCGCGGATTTCCTCTTCGACCAAATCAATCAGTTCAGGATCGTCGACCATGTCGCACTTGTTCAAAAAAACGACGATATTCGGCACGCCGACCTGGTGGGCCAAAAGGATGTGCTCGCGGGTCTGGGGCATCGGACCGTCAGTGGCGGCCACGACCAAAATCGCGCCGTCCATCTGAGCCGCGCCGGTGATCATGTTTTTGATGTAATCGGCGTGTCCCGGACAGTCAACGTGCGCGTAGTGGCGCTTGTCGGTTTCATACTCCACGTGTGCCGTGGCAATGGTAATGCCGCGTGACTTGGACTCGGGGGCCTTGTCCAGTTTGCCGACGTCAGCCTTATCAGCCTTGCCGCCTTGGGCGTTCAAAACTGACAAAATGGCGGCCGTCAAGGTCGTCTTGCCATGGTCCACATGGCCAATGGTGCCCACGTTCACGTGAGGCTTGTTCCGTTCGAATACTCCAGCCATATTATTGATTAGGTCGCAAAAAGATGCGTATTAAATAATTACAAAGCAGGGAAAATATAGCACCCCTTTTAAAATAACGCAAGAGGCGGCCTATTTTTTGATTTCATCCTCCAATGGCTCGAAATAAAACCGCTCTTCTAGCGAAATTTCGGGGTTTTCTCCTTCTTCGGATTCCTGCCCTTTAAGAGCCTCTAATTTTTCGTCTTTTTGGCTGGGTTGAGGCATTTCATCCAAATTCATAATGGGCATCCCCTCTTCGGATGGAATCTCGAAGATACTTTCGTCGATTTCTCCCCTTTTGGATCGGGACGGGCGTTTAGCACCCTCGTCTTCTCCGATCAACCCCTCGTAAGCCTCGAGCGGCAGGATGATCATCGGGTCCAAACCCGCTTGGTCGGTTACGATAACCGGCGCTCCCAGGCGCCGTGCTGTTTTCAAAATTTTTGGCCATGACATAACGACGGATAATTCACCACACGCTCAGATGAAAAGCAAATCACTTGCCCAAGCAATCCGAAAAAATCTTGAATTTAAGGTCATAAGGCGCGCAACCAGTCCCACAATTTTGCCCGACGTATCCCCGGGCCATAGAATCGGGGTTCGATCCTTTAAGAGCTGGATGATGGAGCATGGCGTCGATGGCGCCTTTGGCGGTCAAAAGATCAAACCAGGTATAGCACTCATTGCCGATCTTGCGGCTGGGCGTGGCCGGATTGCACCAGTTGTTGCCTCGTTTCGTTCCGACATTGATCATGCCCAATCCGAAATCATGCGACCAATTCCAATCAAACCCGCCGTCGACTTTGGATGGATCTCCAAATTCAGGGTCATCGTTGATCGGACCGGTTAACGCGATAGTTTCGCAAGTTTTTCTATCTGGAGATCCGGCGGAACAATCAGCCGGCATTTTTTTATCAAAACCAGCTCCGGAAAATTTCACTCCTCCACGCAAAAAATCGATCCTTTCTTGCGCGGCCAAGGATTTAAAGTTCTCGTTGTGGTTGACGGCGTTTGGATTGCCGCCTGACTCGGTCTGCACAATGCCTTTAGCAATGCAAACGTTGACGCCTAACTCTTTGGCTCGAGTTTCGACATAAGCGTAAATCGCGTTTTCGTCCGGCGGCACCTTATCCATATCGCTTTTGAATTCCGATCTGGCTTCCTTGACCGCCCGGGCGTAGTCCTTAGCCGGCATGAGCACGAACGGCTTGGCTTTAATGACGCCAACCTTCAAGCCGGATGGAGTCACGAGATTGGGATTCAAATTCGAAAGGATGACGTAAGCGCCAAGGATGATGACCAAACCGATCAACGCGTCGACTATTTTCTTTTTAGCGTCCGAAACTTGCAAACCGGTTGACCCGTAGACGTAAAGGAAACCGCTCCAAACCAACATGACGGCGGCCGCCACCAAACCGACGCCCAAAATATATTTGAAAAAAGCGGAGATATATTGTCCGAGAAGCGGCACGTATAAATTTCCCGACTCTTCATAAAAATCTTTGGTAAAAACCAAGCCGGGTATGGGGACGGAAAGCTTGGGGACGACCAATTGGTTGGTGACTTGGGTGGGCTTAGCCGTCTTTTCGGCAGCCGCCGTCTCTTTAGGCAGAGTCTTGGCGCAACAAACGAATTGTCCGTCTGGTTTGCAAACGCCAACGGTTTTGTACCAATCACCTGGGCACGCGTCGGCCGCGGTGTAGTTCTGGCCGCTTAAAGTGTACGTGCCTGATTTAGGCAGGCAGCAAGTTTGGTCCGCGTATTTGCCCACGTTGGCCGTGTTTCCACCACAATGCGCATAACTACCGCAATTTTCCTCGGCCCGCGCCAAAGACATGGGCAGCCAACCCAAAACCGCGGCAAGCACAATGAGCGGAATCAATCTTCGACACGGCATAAATTATTTTTTTATTGAGCTATCAACCAACAATGTTAGAAGTTCCTTGAACCCTATTCCTATCGCCTGTGCCCCTTGGGGCAAAAGGGAGGTTTTGGTCATGCCGGGCAGAGTATTTATTTCTAGAATATATATTCTCCCCCTAGAAATTATAAAATCCGATCTTGACATCGAGCGACAGCCGAAAAGCTTATGGGCACATAACGCCATTAGCTGCAATTTCTTAATTTTTGGCTTTGGCAAATCCGGAGGGGTTATCTCGTCCGAACCTCCAGGTGCATATTTAGCATGGTAATCAAAAAATTTAGATTTTTTTGGCCTTATCTCTGTAGGCATAAGAGGGAGTGCCGCACCGTCCTTCTCTATCACTCCGCAAGTAAACTCTCCTCCTTTTAGGAATTCTTGTAAAATTGACTTTACTTTGTTTTTTAAAGAATCATTGATTCGCTTTTTTATTTCTGCACGCGAATTAGTGATTGTCACCCCAACGCTCGATCCCCCAGTTAGGGGTTTTATCACGTAACTCTTTTTACTTTTTAAAAATTTATTTATGGAGGGCCAATCATCTGATGACTGAACCACTATTGATTCCGGCACAATAAAGCCAGCTTTTTCCAACAAATTCTGGGCTAAGTCTTTGTCCATGGCTTTCATGGAGGCAACAGACCCAGAACCTACAAAAGATATCTCCAAAATTTCCAAAACCGTTTGCAATTGGCCATCTTCTCCGAACTGTCCATGCAATGCAGGAAAGACACAATCGATCCCCATCTTTTTTATCTTTTTTAATCCGTCCAAAAATTTAATCTTCTTTTGACCTGGGCTAAAAATAAACTCCAATCGCTCCGTCAATTCCGCTTCGATAACGCGAAATTTCTTCCGATCCAAAAGTTCGGCCACCATGCGGCCGCTTTCGAGTGAAACCTCTCTTTCGCCTCCGATTCCACCACTCAAAACGAGAATTTTAGGAAGTTGGTAGGTCATTTCATTTTAATATTATATCTTCTTTTCTTTTTTCGATTACAGTTTTCAGAGCGGCAATCTTTTGCTCAATTTGGCTTTGGCGCGCAAACGTATCTTTGACAATGGCTTCGATGATTGCATCCAATTGCTCAATACTGTATTTGTTTACTACCGGAAAATGTGGATAAAGCAGCCAATGTATCTCCTCTCTATGAAACCGCGCCCCATCAGTGTTGCCCGTGCCTATTACGTGATAGAAAGGCTTCCCTAAATTTTTAATGCTTGGCATTATTTCGAAGTTGGTTCCATTATCAGATCTATCTAATAAAATTTTTATGTCTATATCGGACATAAAGGCTTCGGATTTTCTCGGCCCATAAAATCCCGACCCCTCAAGGGCAACGATCCCTATTTCATTTTCCGGTATCTCGATTTCGTTAACATGCAAGACATTATTCCAGTCAGATTTAATTTGGGATATAAGTTCCAAAAAACGTTTTTTTCTATTTTCACCAGTCAAAAACGAGTCTCTGAATTCTTGCCAATCTTTCTCTTTAATATCATCAGAGTATCCTGGAACCGGAACTGGCCTTCCCCTGTCATTCAAATGAGTATAATCCCTATAATCAATCATGGAGAGAGTCTTGTAACATCTCCATAAATCATACTCCCAACGCCTAATTTGATATGGAACTTTCTGCGTCCAAAACTCAAACCTCTTTTTTTCAAAGTCCACCGGATAACCTTCTTTGTTCAAATAAGGCTGATGTCCCTCAAAACTCATATGGGGATATTATCTTAAATTTCTGACTCTGTAAAAAGAACCGGCTTGCGCCGGTTCTTTATTTTTTTGAATGGATGTTTACTTTTTCGATTTGCCTTCGATGATCTGCTGTTGGACGACGGATGGCACCGGCGAGTAATGGTCGAATTCCATCGAGTACGCGCCGCGGCCCTGGGTCATGGAACGGAGCGAGGTGGCGTAACCGAACATTTCGGCCAGCGGCACCTCAGCTTGGATAACTTTGACGTCGCTCCTGTCTTCCATGGAATTGATCTGGCCGCGCTTTGAGTTCAAATCACCGATGACGTCGCCCATGTAAAGTTCCGGCACGACGACTTCTACGCGTTCAATTGGTTCCAGAATGGCCACGCCGGCTTTTTCACAAGCCGCGCGGAAAGCCATGGAAGCGGCGATCTTAAAGGCGGCTTCGGACGAGTCGACTTCATGGTATGAGCCATCATACACGGTGGCTTTGATGTCCAATATCGGATAACCGGCGGCCACGCCGCGTTGCATGGCTTCCTGGATGCCTTTGTTGATCGGTTGGATGTATTCTTTGGGAATCACGCCGCCTTTGATGTCGTTCACGAATTCATAACCCTTGCCGCGTTCATTCGGTTCAATGCGAAGCAAGCAGTGCCCGTATTGGCCGCGGCCGCCCGACTGGCGGATGAATTTACCCTCGCCTTCAGCCGTGCCTTTAACGGCTTCCTTGTAGGCGACTTGCGGTTTGCCGACGTTGGCTTCGACGTTGAATTCGCGCTTCATGCGGTCCACGATGATTTCAAGGTGGAGTTCGCCCATGCCGGACAAAATTGTTTGGAGAGTTTCCTCGTCGGTGCGGACGTGGAACGAAGGATCCTCTTCAGCCAGTTTCTGGAGGGCCACGCCCATCTTTTCCTGGTCGGCCTTGGTTTTGGGTTCAACGGCCAAATCAATGACCGGTTCGGGAATGGTGATGGTCTCGAGGATGACCGGATGCTCTTCGTCGCAAAGCGTGTGGCCGGTGAAGGTGTCCTTCAAGCCCACGGCGGCGGCGATTTCGCCGGAATAAACTTCCTGCACTTCCTCGCGGCTGTTGGCGTGCATGCGCACGATGCGGCCGACGCGTTCCTTTTTGCCGTTGGTGGCGTTGTAAACGTAAGAACCGGCGGAAAGATGGCCCGAGTAAACGCGGAAGAAAATAAGCTTGCCCACGTAAGGGTCACTCATGACTTTAAAGGCCAAAGCCGCGAAAGGCGCGTTGTCGTCCGGTTTGCATTCGATAGTTTTCTCGGAGTCATTCGGGTCCACGCCTTTGACCGGCGGAACGTCCAATGGCGAAGGCAGGTAATAATTGACGGCGTCCAACATGAACTGCACGCCCTTGTTCTTCAGAGCCGAACCGCACATGATCGGAAAAAGATCCATGTTAATGACGGCCTTGCGCAAAGCTGCGCGGATTTCTTCCACGGTCAGCTCCTCGCCCGCCAGGTATTTGTTCATCAACGCTTCGTCCGTTTCGGACAAGGCATCCAAAAATTCATTACGCCACTTCTTGGCTTCTTCCATCATATCGGCCGGCACTTCCCCTTCGACGATCTCCTTGCCCATTTCATCCATGTACATCTCGGTCTTCATGGTAATGAGGTCGATGATGCCTTTGAAATTGGCTTCGGCGCCGATCGGGAGTTGGATGGGATAAGCGCGCTTGTTCAAACGGGTGCGGATGGAAACGATATCCTTAAAGAAATCCGCGCCCGTGCGGTCGAGTTTGTTCACGAAGCACATGCGGGGCACGCGATACTTATCGGCTTGGCGCCAGACTGTTTCGGACTGCGCTTCCACGCCGGCCACGCCGTCGAACACGGTGACGGCGCCATCAAGCACGCGCAACGAACGCTGCACCTCGATGGTGAAGTCGATGTGTCCCGGAGTATCAATCAAATTCAAACGGCAGCCTTTCCAAAAACAAGTCGTGGCGGCCGAGGTGATGGTGATGCCGCGTTCTTGCTCTTGCGCCATCCAGTCCATGGTGGCTTCGCCTTCGTGCACTTCACCGATCTTATGCTTGCGGCCAGTATAGAAAAGCACGCGTTCGGAAACGGTCGTTTTGCCCGCGTCGATGTGGGCGATGATCCCGAAGTTCCGGGTATCTTTGAGGGTATATTCTCGAGGCATATTTTTTATTCAGTGGAGACAAAAAAGGACGACGAAACCGCCGGCCTTTGACCTTACGTTAATTTCCCGCGATGTCAGTGCCGTCGTCCATAGCAACCTTAGCGGGCAAAGTGCGCGAAAGCGCGGTTGGCTTCGGCCATGCGCTGCACGTCCTGCTTCTTCTTCACGGCGTCACCCTGGTTTTCGGCGGCGGCCAGAAGTTCGGCGGCCAACTTTTCGGCCATGGGCCTGCCTTTCTTGGCGCGGGCCGAGGTGATGATCCAACGGAAAGCCAATTGCTGACGGCGGTCGGCGCGCACTTGGAGAGGAATCTGGTAGTTGGCGCCGCCCACGCGGCGGGATTTGACTTCGAGCAAAGGCGAAACGTTCTTCAAAGCCTCGTCAAAAACTTCCATGGCCGGCTTCTTGGCTTTGGCTTCGATTTTTTCCAGAGCATCATAAACGATCTTCTGGGCGGTCGATTTCTTGCCGCATTCCATCACGTAATTGATGAACTTGGCCACGACCGGCGAGGTGAATTTAGGATCGGGTAGGACTGACCTACGGGGGGCTTGCTTTCCACGCATAAACTTTATTTGGCTGCCTTAGGTTTCTTATTGCCGTAAACCGAGCGTCCGCGACGGCGGTTGGCCACGCCCTGAGTATCATAAACGCCGCGCACGATGTGGTAGCGCACGCCAGGCAAGTCCTTGACGCGGCCTCCGCGGATCATGACGATCGAGTGTTCCTGGAGGTTGTGTCCCTCACCCGGGATGTAGGCCGTGACTTCCTGGCCGTTCGAAAGGCGGACGCGGGCGATCTTGCGCAAAGCCGAGTTAGGCTTTTTGGGCGTCATGGTCGTGACTTTGGTGCAGACGCCACGCTTAAACGGGCTCCCCTTCGGAAGTTCGGTGCGGACGCGGTGCAGAGTGTCGCGCGTAAACTGGAGCGCCGGACTCTTGGATTTTACCTTGGCTGTGCGGCGTGAATGCCGGACAAGTTGGTTAAAAGTAGGCATGTTTCGGTTATGGAATCGCCAAAAAGTATGGCAATAACGTGGGCGAAATATACCAAACGTCCCGCTCACCGTCAAGAAGGCCTAATCTAGAGCGGAAGAAGCCTTGGATTTAGCAATCTGGGCAGCCAAAAAGCCAAAATCATAACGGCTGCCACATATATAAGGACAAAGTAAGGAAGTGCTTGGCTAACTTGAGCCTTGTATTTGGACCAGAGGTAATAAGCGACTATGCCTAAAGCGGCTAAAGCGCACACCAAATAGGTTTTTAGCAATAAAGATGAAACTAAGCTCACAGCTAGCCAGGCAATCATCACGCCCAGCGCGCCTTTTGGCTTATCTTTCACCTGAAACCAGGCGATAGCCGGGATTATCAAACAGCCAAAAGCTAACACAATCCAAACCATGCCTTCCTGCACGTACTGCGATCCCCGCATGAAACCGAGCGAAGCGGCGGCCAGGCAAAGCCAAAGAAAAAGTTGGGGCAACCAACTCGGCCAAGCTTGGAAAACAGGTTTCCGTTCAATCCAGACTACGATCAAACTCGCGAGAATTGGCAAAAGCACTGGCCAACCGAGCAAGCCGCCGGAGATCAAGACCAGAGGAGTGAGCCAGGCATTGATGCCTTCATCCGGTTCATCCGATTTTTCGAGATGCCTGAACCAGACGGCCAAAAGGATGATGAAGACGAGCCACGCCACCAGATCCAAACCCGAGTGGGCCATCTTGCCCCAACCCGCCAACAAGCCGGATACCACGGCCGAAGCGAAATATAAAACCGGCCAATAAGAATTTTCCAACTTCAGAGATTGCAAAAAATGTCGCGGCCGCCAATATAAAGCCAGCATTAAAACGAAACTCAAGACAAAAACCCACGACAAAGTATAAAGAGCCATGGAGTTTGGCAGTTGCCCGCCAAATCCGGTGAACCATCGCGTGAGCTGCAGGTTCGCCCAAAAAGTATTGAGATTCAATCTCGAAAAAGCGTTGGCCAAATCGGACGCGGCCACGCCCCAAACTTTGCCGCCGGTGACTGCCACCGTGACGTTTAATACGATTGACGGCAGAGCCAAGACAAACGATGAGACTAACCAAGTTCCGACTCCTCCCAAAGCGGCTCTGAGATCGTTCCGGCTGGCTTTGAACTCGTTCCAAAAGACGGCCACGCCCAGCCCAAAAGCAAAACCGCGCAAGATGGATTCCGGCCCGGCAGTTAAAGGCCAAAAACCAAGCGAGAAAAAATATCCCGGCAGGTTGCTCAAAGTCAGAGGTAAACTCCCGAGATCCTGCGGCCATATACTAATGACTCCAAAAACCAAAGCCCCCACGATGGCCCAGGGCAAAGCCGACTTAATGATTCCAATCACTTCTTCGAGCGTCTTTTTGAACCATGATCTGAGCCACAAAGCCGAAAGCGCCAAACTGCAAATGATTAAAACCGGACGCCAAATAAAAAGATCCAAAGGCTGGATTCCGATCGGCCGGATGATCTCGACCAAAACGCTAACCAGGATGATAGCCGCTAGCATTATCCAGACGGCGTGATTGTTTTTGGTTATGCTTGGTTCGGCCGAAGGCGCCGATTCACCCGACCAGATTTTTGATTTGATCATAATCCAAAAAATTGGTTTAACCCGAAGAGACTAGCAATCCAATGGTAAGGCCCCCTAAGAACCGCGCCAATAATGCCGACTCCCAAAAGAATATCCATTAAAACCAAAGCCATCAAAATCCAAGCTCCGTATTGTTCCAAAGCCGCGCGATACTTATACCATTTCGGCTGCTGCATGAGGGCCAAAACGATTTTCGACCCGTCCAAAGGAGGCAACGGGATGAGATTGAAAAGCATTAAAGCCGTGTTGATTAAAAAACACAATCCCAAAAAGATGATTAAAAAATTGGCCCCGCCCAAAACTGGCCCCAGGAGGTTAAGCAAAACGCCTGATATCACGACCAGGATAAAATTGCTGATCGGCCCGGCGATCCCGATGTACAGCGGCCCCCATTTTTGATCTTTAAGCTGATAAGGATTGAAAGGCACCGGTTTGCCCCAGCCAAAACTGACCAGGACAAGGGCGGCCAAACCGAACCAGTCGATGTGCGCCAAGGGATTTAACGAAAGCCGGCCCAAGCGTTTGGCCGTGTTATCGCCTAGCCAGGTAGCCACCAAGGCATGCGAAAATTCATGGACCGTCAAAGCGACCAAAACGGCTACGATCCATAGTATAAACAATAGCGGATCGCTCAAAAGAGTATTGATGCCCATAGCTCTTGCCAATCATACCGTAAACGTCTATACTTGTGCCAATCCTATTGAACCCATATGTCACGTATTTGCGTTTTAACCGGCAAAAAGGCCAACGTAGCCAATAACCGGAGCCATTCCAACCGCGCCACCAAACGCCTGCAAGGCGTCAATCTTCAGTCCCGCCGGATGGGTGGAGTCAAGGTCGTTTTGTCGACCCGGGCTTTGAAGACCTTAAAAAAGCTGAACGCCATCCAAAAAGGCGAGGTCCTGACCAAGAAACAAAAGAAAAAGGCCAAAACCGCCGCGCGTAAGGCTGAAGCCAAGAAGTAAACAAATCAAAGACGCCCTTCGGGGCGTCTTTTTAATCGTATTTTTTACAACTCCCTTTCCTTGGTCCTTTTGATGATCTCAAAAGCTTCCTTGGGCGTGTCGACTATCCTAATCAAACGGAGATCTTCTACCGACAAATAAGCATTTTCTTCCAAAAGCGTTTCTTTAACCCAATTGTAGAAAGGCGTCCAAAACTTTTTGCCGATAAAGATGCACGGAACGTCTCGCGGAGCCTTGTTGGTTTGAATCAGGGCCAGCATTTCCGTCGCCTCGTCTAAAGTGCCGAAGCCACCAGGAAAAAAGACATAAGCTTGGGCCGAAGCGGAGAGCATGACTTTGCGGGTGAAAAAATAATGGAAGCCGATGGCCCGCGTCACGTATTCGTTGCGGCGCTGTTCGGTCGGCAGCTCAATGTCCAAACCCACCGATTCCCCTCCTCCGTTGAAGGCGCCCTTGTTGCCGGCTTCCATAATGCCGGGACCGCCGCCGGTGATGACCGTGAAACCGGCTTTGGCGCACATCCGGCCAAGCTCTTCAGCCACTTTGTAATAATGCGTGCCTTTAGGCGTGCGCGCGCTTCCAAAAAAAGTGACTTCGCGTTGCAACTTGGAAAGGAATTCAAAACCTTCGATGAATTCGGCGATGATCCTGAAAATCCTCCAATAAAGATTTTCGGTAAAAGGCACGTTCTCTTCGGGATAGCATTGATTCTGCGGCGAGCAGACCCAATGCATGAACCGTTTTTTGATGGGCGCGGCTGGCAATACGCCATTCGTCCTGTAGTTCGAACTTTTATAGAAAGGCCGTTGCGGCAAGGGCCTTCTCGGTTTCGAGGACGTTCTAGTACGTTTTGAGGACGCGCTTAGGACGTGTTCGTGAGGATGTTTAGTCGGCATAAATCTGATTTTGATTCTCTAATTTTTTTCCGATGGCGCCCACGAAGCCCGCTAGGTCGGAGCGACGCCAACAGGGACCCAAACCGATCTGCAAAGGCCGGCGCTTGTCGTAAACCGAAATCTCCAAAAGATAAAAATTGCCGTTCAAACTCCAACCGAGATCGGTCAAGCGTAAACCCATGACTTCGTCTAAATTAAAAATTTGTTTCCTGCCCAAGGCCGTGTCAAATTCCAAATGGCCTTCTTCCAGTTTCAGCTTCTCGGAAAAACGATTGATCATGTATAACCAGCAAGCGCCGGCCAACATGGCGATGATGGCCAGCTGCAGTCGATCGACCACCGGCACCAAAAGCGACATGATTAAAAAAAGGGTCGCGACAATCGTCACGGCCAGAATCAATCCGCCTCCCAAGGTCATGAAATCAGCTTTGATCTCGTGCGCGTCCTCCATGCCGACAATTATAACACAAGAGGACCGGCGAGGCTTTCGGCAGTGCAACAATCGAGCATGGCCGAGCTTAGCTCGGCACTGGCCATGCAAACCGCATTCGGCAGAATTTATACGCCATAGCTTTAGCGACGGCGGAGAATCCACCTGGGCAGTTTCCATGACTGAACGCTGCAGAGGCCTAATCCAATTTCCCACGGGAAAATGGAGGGGTGGCCTCAAAAAGCCGAATTAGCCCGAAACCTCAACCAGTCCCGTTTTGATCGTCTCGCGCCGCAAACCGGACGTCAAGCGATCATTATCACTCCCCTTTTCAAGTCGCGTTTTAACTGCTATCCTGCCGTCGAAATATGACAAACACTTGCGAAACGATCCAGCGCACTTTGGTGCTGCTCAAGCCGGACGCCGTGGAACGCGGAGTTATCGGCGAAATAACCAGCCGGTTCGAACGGGTAGGCTTAAAAATCGTGGGCATGAAGATGGTTTGGCCGGACGAAGAAACGGCCCTTAAGCATTACACCGAAGACCTGGCCATCCGCCGCGGCGAACACGTGCGCAAACTAATGGTAGACATGCTGGTTTCGGGACCGGTCGTCGCCATAGCCCTGGAAGGCGTCGAAGCCGTCGAGCTGGTCAGAAAAATGGTGGGCGGCACGGAGCCAAAATCGGCCGCGCCGGGCACCATCCGCGGAGATTATGCCCACGTTTCCTATAAGCACGCCGATGCCAAAAAAACCGGCATTTTCAACCTGATCCACGCCTCGGGCACCCCGGAAGAAGCCATCCAAGAGATCGAAGTTTGGTTTGATCCGGAAGAATTGCACGAGTTCGCCCCGGGTTACACCCAAAAGACCATAGTTTAAGCCAAAACAAGGCACAAACGAGCTCTTGCCTTTTAAGAGCTTTTTTGTTATCCTTAAAGCATTAATCATCAGTAATTTTAGTTATGGGTCTTCCTGGACACCGTAGAACTAGCTCTCACAAGCGCCGTCGCGCCTCACATTTTGCTTTAAAAGGACAAAACGTGGCCGTCGACAAACAGAGCCAACAAACTCATCTTTCGCACCGGGCCGCTCCGGGCGCGACCTCTTACCGAGGCCATGCCATCCACGTGAAAGGCAAGGAACGCAAACTTGAGAAACTCCTCAAAAAAACTAAAAAGACAGAGCCGGCCTAACCCCGGATCGGTTTGATCTTTAACTCGCACCTTTTCTATGTCCAACCGCCACCTCGCCCGCTCCTTGGTCCTCCAATCCCTTTACGAATGGGATTTCCATTCGTTGGATAAGGACCAGGCCCTCGAAATAATTGAACGCAACCTGAAAGAGTTCGCTCCTGAGATGGACGAACGGCCTTTCGCTTTGACTTTGATTAAGGGCGTCATAGGCAATCAAAAGGAGATCGACGAGGCTATCGGGCACTTTGCCCCGGACTGGCCGATCGAAAGGATCACGACCGTGGACCGCAACGTGCTCCGAATGGGAATCTATGAATTGGTTTACGACCAGGAGATCCCTTCCAAAGTCGCCATCAATGAAGCGATCGAGTTGGCCAAAACTTTCGGCGGCGAATCTTCCGGAAAATTCGTGAACGGCGTGCTGGGCGCGGTCTTCCGAGACCAAACGGCCAAAGGCGTGGCCAAGAGTTCGGACAAACCCAAAGAAGAAAATCCCGAAGAAAAGAAAAGTGACGAAAAGCCGCCCGAAGAAGCGGACGGCAACTAATTCAACCCCTATGACGAACGAGACTGACGAAGCGCACGGATCAAATCCGTCAGCGTCGTGAGCAACGTTCGCAAAAAGCGAATGTATGACAACAGTACCCCAGACCGATTATAAGCCGCTTGAAGAACGGCTTGGTTACAAATTCAAGGATAAGAGCATGTTGCTCCAATCCCTGACTCACCGTTCATATTTAAATGAGCACTCGGATTACGAATACGAACATAACGAGCGCCTGGAATTTTTAGGCGACGCGGTTTTGGAACTGATCGTGACCGAACATCTTTATAAAAATTACGCCAACCCCGAAGGCGAGCTCACCAACTGGCGCGCCGCCTTGGTCAACGCCAAAACTTTGGCCGGCATCGCAACCCAGCTGGAATTTGAGGACTATTTGTTGATGTCCAAAGGCGAGGCTAAAGACAAGAATTCGAAAGCCCGCATGTACATTCTGGCCAACGCCATCGAAGCCATCATCGGCGCGATTTATTTGGACGGCGGAGCCAAAGCGGCCGAGGGTTTCATCCATAAGCACATACTTTCGCATCTGCCTTTTATTCTGAAGAACCAGCTTTACATCGATCCCAAGAGCAAATTCCAAGAGACGGCCCAGGAAATGCTTGGCGTCACTCCCACCTACAAAGTTCTTAAAGAAACCGGCCCGGACCACAACAAGGAGTTCACGGTGGGCGTGTTTTTGGATAAGGAATTGATCGCCTTAGGCAGCGGCACGTCCAAACAAGAAGCCCAAATCGCGGCAGCCCAAGCCGGTTTAGAGGCTAAGAACTGGGGCGTTTCGGCTTGACACTAATCAGGCAAAATGGTAGTAAATTCCTACCATACCATGGAGGTGCTCGATGGTACGCTATCCCATCGTAGTTCGGGTTATCCCAGGCGGACGCAAGGTTTCGTTCCCTGACTTTCCTGGTTGTTGCTTCAACCTCAGACCAAAGGAAGGAGAGCTGGCCACGGAAGAAGAGTTTCAGGCGGCTATCCGATCGCGGGCCTTGGCCTGGCTTGTCGGCACGCCTGAAGCCCCTGGCTGGATCCCGACTCGATTGCGAGGCGGGTACACCATCGCTCAACCGGGAACCTACCAGTTCAGGCTCCTCAATTCTGAGATCGAGCTCGAAGCCGATCCCCTTCCCGAGAACCTTGCAGCAGGGTTGGAGATCCACTGGACGCGCGTAGAACGAATGAAGACGCGCGAAGAAATGGCGCGGATGATGGCGATCAATTTGGATCGCCTCGCCGGGCTGGAAGAAGGCCAGATCAAGGCGAACCACAGGGACCGGGTCATGCTCAGGCACGTGCGCCAATCCAGCCAAACCAGACTCAGGGCAGACTTTGCCCGACAAGAGGAGGACTTCGACATCCTCGCTTCCTAGACAACGGCGCTCGCCGTTTCTTTTTTTTGCTGGCGGCGCCATCTTAACTTGGCGGCGCCACGTGAAACCGCTTACTAGCAACTTGCCCCGTAAAACCCGACAAAGTCGGGTCACGGGGCACGTAAAAAACCGCCATTAACTAAAGCGGTTTTTTACGTGGTGCGCCCTGAGGGAATCTCACACGTCACTCCGTTCCTTTTGAAACCCTTCGGTTTCAATACTTCCGCCAAGGGAAACTCCCGTTTCCCTACCCCTTCACGTTCGATTCTCTTTAGTTAACTATGTTGTTTGTTTAAAAAACTCGGTCAAGCCGAGTTTTTTACGTGGTGCGCCCTGAGGGAATCGAACCCCCATCACCGGTTCCGAAGACCGGCGCTCTATCCGTTGAGCTAAGGGCGCTTGTGGTAACCGGCCGAAGCCTCGGCGAAGGCCGGAGCTAAGGGCGCTCGAGGACGTCGGCATCTTAGCAGGCCACGAGCCCCCGATCAATATGCTTGCGCCAAAAGGATAAAACCATTAAGCTGCTGCCAGCCGTAAAAGTTGACGCACGTTCACAAGGAGAAGAGTCATGACGCAAGAAAAAGGAATGACGTACGCAGGCACGGGCGTTGATTACGACGCCATGGATCCGTACAAACGTAGGGCGCAGATCTCCGGGTTCGAAACCGCTCAGAATCTTGAGGATTTCGGATTCAGCGAAGTCAAAGAGAGCCGGGGTGAAAGCGCCTATGTCATCGAAACTCCGTGGGGATATTGGGCTTTCGTCGTCGAGGGACTTGGCACCAAGTCGCTCGTGGCGGACAGGTACGACGTGATCTCCGACATCAAGAGCAAGACCGGTCAGACCCACTATGCCAATATCGCCATATGCAACGTGGCCATGGCCGTCAACGACCTCATTACGGTCGGCGCGTTGCCCGTCGTGTACGGACAGTACTTGGCCGTAGGCGAATCGGAATGGTTCGAACATTCGCGGCGCTGCCAAGACTTGATCGTCGGGACAAAACGGGCCGTTGACCAAGCCGGTGGTGTTTGGGGAGGAGGAGAAACTCCAACCCTGAAAGACATCATCGTGCCAGGAGCGGCTGATCTTGCCGGCGCTTGCTTCGGCTTCATTGCCGACAAGAGAAACCTAATCGACCAACGGAATATCCAGCACGGAGACGCCATCATCCTCGTCAGCAGCTCGGGCATTCACGCCAATGGCCTAACCATGGCCCGCAAGATTGCCGATAAATTGCCGCAGGGATATTTGACGGAACTCTCAGATGATCGCACCTACGGCGAGAGCCTGCTTTCTCCAACCCTGATTTACGCTCCGATCATCAACGCATGCCAAAAAGCCAAGGTGGACATTCACTACGCCGTGAACATCACCGGACACGGCTGGCGCAAACTGATGCGGGCCGTGAAACCGTTCAAGTACGTCGTGGAAGTGCTCCCTCCCCAGTTGCCCATCTTCGACTTCATCCAGGAACACGGACCGGTTGATGACCGGGAGGCCTACGCAAACTTCAACATGGGCGCAGGCTTTGCCTTGTACGTTCCGGAAACGGATGTCACGAAGACTCTGGAAACCATCGCGAAGTGCGGTTTCGACGCGTTGGAAGCGGGTTGCATCGAAGAGAGCGACAAGAAGCAAGTCATCATCGCTCCCAAGGACATCGTCTTCGACGGCGAAACCCTGGGCGTGCGCTGACACTCCGACTACTGCCGATCTGTGACACAGAGCGGCTTTTTTTATTGCGGAGCAATAACCCGCCGGAGCCTAGGCGAAGGCGGGTTGACATTTTCGGCTTTTACCCCCAAACTGGGCGCCAAGTTGTACAGGCTGAGAATGTTGTCCATCGACAAGGAGAAACGCCATGACATGCAGGTTTATTGAGATGCTCGACGCCAAACAGGCCGAGGGCAAGTTGGTTTGCGTGGGGCTGGACAGCGACTTCGACCAGTTGCCCGATTGCGTCATCGACGATGATGACGACAGTGACGCGACGCTCCGGTTCAACAAGAACATCGTCCAAGCGACCGGCGACACGATCTGCTGCTACAAGCCCAACTCCGCTTTCTACGAGGCTGTCCCGGTCCGCTGGCAAGCGGACCTCGAAGCAACGCTCTGCGCGATTCGCGAGATCTGCCCCGGGCTCCCGGTGATCTTGGACGCCAAACGTGGAGACATTGGCAAGACCAACGAAGCCTATGCCAAAGGATTGCTCGGCCGGCTCAACGCTGACGCCATCACCATCCATCCCTACCTCGGCCAGGAGGCCAACGTGCCGTTCCTCGATCGCGCCGACAAGGGCATCATCGTGCTCTGCAAGACGTCCAACAAGGGCGGCGGCGAGTTCCAGGACAAGCCGGTATACGTCAGCTATGAGGAGATGGCCGAGCTCACGGAAGACAATCCCCTGCCCAAGGGCATCGAGGACACGTGGGCGGCCCATATCACGAGCTACAATCAAAAACCCGGATATCTCATCCCGCTTTACCAGTACATTGCCCTGCGCGTTTCACGCAAGTGGAACAAGCACGGCAACTGCCTGCTCGTCGTCGGCGCGACCTATCCCGAACAGTTGGGTTGGGTCCGCAAGATCGTGGGCGACAACATGTACATCCTCGTTCCCGGCATTGGCAAGCAAGGCGGAGACCTGGTTGCCACACTCAAGAACGGCCTGAACAGCCGCGGCACCGGACTCATCATTAATTCGAGTTCGGGAATCATCTTCGCCTCGAAGGGCGAGGACTACGCCGAAGCCGCGCGCCGCGAGACCATCAAGTTGCACGAGCAGATCACCGTGATCCGCAAGGAACTGATGGCTGCCTGATCCGAAAGGAGGTCATCATGAACGAACAAGAAGTCCTGCAGATGCTGGGCGAAGTCAACGCCGTCATCACCGGCAGCCACATCGTGTACACCTCTGGTCAGCACGGCACAGCCTACGTCAACAAAGACGCCATTTATCCGTACACCCGTAAGACCTCGAAGCTGTGTCGCGGGATCGCGGAACGCTTTGCCGGCGCAAACGTGGACGTGGTTTTGGCGCCGGCCGTGGGCGGAGTCATCCTCTCGCAATGGACCGCTTTCCACCTCTCGGAGATCACTGATCGCGACGTGATGGCGGTTTATGCCGAACCCAAGGACGAATCCGTCATCAAAGTCAGCCAGCTGCTCAGCCCGCGGCTCGAGATCATCGCGCTCGCTGCCGAACGCGAAGACCGCGACGAAAACCTAAAAACCATCATCCTCAAAGAGGGTGACGAGGTTTTCGTCCGCCATCCTGAGTTCATCATCAAGCGCGGTTACGATAAGTTCGTGAAGGGCAAGAGGGTGCTGGTCGTCGACGACGTCTGCACCACCGGCGGCTCGGTCAGAAAAAGCATCGCGGCCGTGCGCGCCTACGGAGGGCAAGTCATCGGCGCCGCCCTGCTCTGCAACCGCGGCAACGTCAAAGCGGAAGACGTCTCCGCGCCCGAGCTTTACGCGCTCCTCAACATCAAGTTCGACTCCTGGAAGGAAGAGGACTGCAGCAAGACCGGCCCCTGCTCCCGCGGCGTGCCAATCAACATGGCCGTAGGCAAAGGCAAGGATTACCTCGCCCGCAAAGGCTCTCTCCCCCGCTCCTGACACGCACTCGCGTGTCTTTTTTGTTAATTGACAAATGGCCCCATCAGTCACAAACTATGGCCCGAGTTGTCACGGCAAAGGAGAAGGAGGCGCCATGGGCAATCGCATATTGGA
The DNA here is from genome assembly GCA_028715505.1 of Patescibacteria group bacterium. Lineage (GTDB taxonomy): Bacteria > Patescibacteriota > Patescibacteriia > 2-12-FULL-60-25 > 2-12-FULL-60-25 > MWCR01. The sequence goes on along the minus strand of JAQURS010000003.1, from coordinate 5,556 downwards.
AATCAAGACGAGGAAAGAACTTTCAGAACTCAGTCAAGAAACTGTAGATCTTGAAGAATTTAATTCCGAAGCGCTGGACCACGTCTTCCGATTATGTGGAGCACTTTGGACGCATTCCGGGGATCCCAAAAATCCGCACGTCGAGATAAGCGGCGGGCTGTGCAGCGACGGCTATCTGAACATGCACAACGTTCTCCGCGATCCAAAACTGTGCGGGATCATGGCCACGGTCTCGGTCCACCATCTCACGCGCAGGCCGGAATTCCGTACGTTGCACGTGGATTGGGTCATCGGTTCGGATCACACTTCCGCTACGTTTTCCTACGAAGTGGCTAAGTTGCTCGGGGCTCGGCACGAGTTCACCGAACGCGGACCGGACGGAACCCAGCTCTGGAGGAGGGATATCATCGGCCCGCACGAAATCGTACTCCAGGCCGAAGCGCTGATTGCGACCGGATCAACCGTCAAGGCGGTCCGTCACGCTTTGCGGACCGGCAATCCCCACCCGATCAACTTCTTCCCAGCCGTCCTGGCCTTGGCTAACCGCTCCAACCTCCACGTTATCGACGAGATCTATCCCATCATCTCACTCCGCCACTACGAGATGAAGACGTGGGAAAGGACCGCTTGTCCGTTGCATCAGAAAGGCTCGATCTCCATCCACGAGCCGAAACACCGCTGGCACATGTTGACCGGCACCACTTGACCGAAAGGTCGCGGCACGCACTTGCGTGTCATTTTTATTAAACGTTGTATAATGAATTTAGTTCCTTCCTATTCACGGCAGGAGGTTGCCATGCGCGCCAAATTTATTTCATTACTCATAACGCAGTTCCCCGTTCCGGAAGATCCACCCAAACACCGGATGATGTTCAGATCAAGTCATCGAGGGCCCGGCGCAAAGCCAGGCCAAAGCAATATCGAAGCCAGCCGAGAACTGGCGCTGAGCATCAACCAAGAGATTTTGCTTCAAGCCGGGTTCATAACCTGGGCCAAACTCAAGCTCACCCCATGCGTGGTGACCACCAAGAGGACTACCGATGATCCTGCCAAGAACTAGCCCCAAATGGGGATCTCCTCCGGGAAAAGCTGTTTCTAAATGCTTTTCCCCGGTTCCAAAAACCCGTCTCCGACGGGTTTTTAGATTACTTGGCACCCTTGACAAAACCACTTTTTTGTGCTATATTAGCTAGTTCTAAATCGAATGGCGATTTGGAAAAAACCTTTAAAATCAGCATAAAATCTAGCAATTCCGCTAGGTTAGCAAAATTCTGAGGAGAGAATTTTGGCTAAATCACGCGAATAGCGTATTTAGTTATATTAATGTGTTTTTGGCGGCAATTTTCGTGCGACTCTCCCAGGGTTTTACGGAAATTGTCGTTTTTTCGTTAAGGAGCCGGAATTATGCAGAGGAGGAACTTCACACGTAGCTTGTCACGCGTGTCGATGCCAACTTCTGCATAATTCTCGCTCATTGACCCCTAGGATTCAAAGCGCGAAACAGATACGTTCCGCGCTAACACATACGGAGGATGCCATGGCTCAGACCAACCCGATCGCATCTGATTCCAGCATGAAGTCCCCTCTCAGGGTCGTGAAATCGACCTGCGCCTGCGGCAACGAGATCAGAGGCGACCACCCGACCTGCTACCAGTGCTTCATGAACGCAGGCGTGGCTCCGAACGAGCTGCTTCCCTGCATGAACGATGGCTGCAACGCCAAGACGCAGATGAACTTCTGCATCCGCTGCCACAAGAGCCTGGGCGAGGAAGCTCGCCGGACCGCCTACCGCGCCTTCAGGACCAACCACTCGGACGATCCGCGCTTCCACAAGCGCAACGCGCCGGCCACCGAGGACGCTCCCCCGAGCTCTTCCAAGGTCAGCTCAGCCAGCCCCAAGCCGGAAGAGAAGTCTTCCAAGTCGATCGAGCCGGTCGTGACGACCGTCGAGACCGAGGACGCGACCATCGAGTACCGCGAGGCGACTGGCAACGAGCTGGTCGTCGTCCGCCTCGTCCTGGCCGAGATCGAGGAAGAGGAAGAGCGCGAGCTCCAGAAGAAGGCCGCCGCGGCCATGAAGGTTCAGGAGGCGAAAGCTCTTGAGGCCGAGAAGGCTCACGTGGCCAAACTTCGCAAGGAGCTCTACGACGCCTATCTCGCCCGTGGGAAATATGGGCTGCTCAGTTTTGCGGTGGATACCGTAATCACCGAGTACACGCCAGTCGACGTGGACGGCAAGAAGTACGTCAATCCACACTTCACGGTTCGAGTGAAGGATCAGCTGAGCATCCATGGCTGCCGGGAGTTCGAGTTCAACGACAAGGAAGCTGAGGAAACACTCAAGAAAGCCCGTCGTGATTTCTCGGATCGGCAGCGCGAAGCAGCCAAGGCCCGTCGCGAGGCGGAAGCCGCGGCTCGTCGCGCCAAGCACGCCCCCAAGAAGGACGAGCCCAAGCCGGGCAAGTCGGGTGGCGACGGCGGCAAGGGCAAGGGCGGCAAGAACGGCAAGTCCGGCAAGGACAACAAGGGCAAGAACAAGAAGTAGTTCGCACATTCCCACCTCGGGCGCAGCAACCAGTTGCGCCCTCCCCAAGCGCCAACTTATCAAATGATGAGTTTGCACTTGGGGTCCAGTTTCATCAACCAAAGGACCCATTGGAGGATTCCATGATCAGCGAGAAGACCCAGAAGGACCTGAACAAGATCTTTTCCGCAGGTTTCGTTCCCGGCAGCACGGTCTCGATGGACGACATCGCCCAGGACTGCGACGTGCGCTTGACCTTGCCGGTCCTGCCTTCCGAGTCCACGGTCGACATCGGCTTCGAAGTCTGCGGTATCATCGCCCCGCTCTTCGAGGAGCTCGACGCCGACGGCGCGGTCCCCCTCGCGGCCTAGAAAACATCAACCCGCACATTCACCACCACGGCGACAGCGTTCTGCTGCTCGCCTCCCCAAATGAATCTCTGTCGATTCCATGCTCCGCTCCTTACAAAGGACGGAGATTCTGAAGGGAGAAGATAGATGAAAGCTACAAAAAAAGAAATCGGCGAGAAGCTCCTGCTTGCCGCGCAAGGCGATGAGCAGCTACGGAAATTCGTGGTCGCGGTAATGGGCGATTTGAACGAACCCCATTCCATGTTCACGGATCCGCTCAACGGCGGCGCCTTCGCACTAGCCGCCTTCCTCACACTCGGATGCCTGCGCGTTCGCGATTCCAACACTGTGAATCGCATCGCCAGTTATACCGGAGAAGATTTGGCCGATCTCGTGGAACAGCCCAAAGAGTTCTATAAGAACCTATGGAACGGATTTGTCCGGGCCTTCCAGGCGGCTCTGCCAGCGGAAACAGAAGAATTCGAACGCCTGACCCGGCTCCTGAAAGCCGTCTAATCCCTCCAAACCCTGCACATTCACCACCACGGCGACAGCGTTCTGCTGCTCGCCTCCCCAAATGAATCTCTGTCGATTCCAACCGTAGTCCTTTCGACAGGACGGAGATTCTAAAGGGAGAAAAAGAAATGGTCACATCCGAAGAAGTCAAACTCAAGCTGCGAGGCACGAGATACGTCGCGCTGTATTACAGGGTCTTCACCAACCTGTTGGCAGACAGGCTCGATCACGAGCTGTCGCCGGAAGACTTTGTCGCCTCGGCCACGTCCCTGATCAGGGACTTGCGGGAAGGTAACGAGAAAGATCCCCTGAGCGTGTATTTCGAAGGCGCGGACGAGAGGGTTTACAACGCCCTCTTCAAGCAGCTTCCAACGCTGGCCAAAAGGGTCATGCCACCGGAAATGGTTGGCGCGACTCTCCGGCGCTTGGACAAGGAACTGACGCTATTCGTCCTCTCGACCGAGGGCATCGAGGCTGATGATGTTTCCGAAGCTCAACTGTCCACTCTGAACGTGGCCATCAACGGCTGGTACCTCTCGGCACCGCCATCTTGAAGGGAGGAATCAATGATCATCGTGGCTGACAAGGTCAAAGAGAAGCTGCGGAACGTCTGCGACGGATGCAAGGATTGCGTTCGGTCGGCGTTCACCCAGCTTCTGGCGGAGAGGATCCCTTCGATCCTCACGCCTGAGGCTTTCGTGACCAGCGCCTTGTTCCTGATCCACGAGCTGGCTCGCGGAACGCTGGAGAAATCGGAACAGTCGGTCGCGCTTTCCGGCATGCCGCCCTGGGCCTACGAGGTCCTCATCGGCGAACTCGCCGAGATCGCCGACCAGGTCCTGCCCGAGGACTTCGCGAAGCTGACCAAGGCGCGCCTCGCGGCCGTCCAGCAGTCGGCCGACGAAGCCAGGATCACCATCAACATCTCTCCCCCCAACTAACTGGGCGCCGGCATTCTGCCGATCGCGCCCTCCCCAATTGAGCTTCTGTCTGATAATATCGCCATCGTCCTTTCAAAAGGACGGAGGCTCTGAAGGGAATAAGGAGGAGGTACACCCATGAGTTTGTTTTCAAAACCCGCACCCAAGAAGTTCCAGCTCGGACTCGATCTCGACGAGCGGCGCCAGATCCGGATCGTCACGGTCGTTTCGACAGAAGAATACGGAGCCTCCCTCAAGGAAGGCATGAAGCTGAATCCTGACATTCTGTTGATTCATAACCCTCAAACTCCAGTCCGGTTGTCGTGCTTGGACAGAATGGCTTCCGTGAACGGATTCACCATCATCTACAAGGATCCGGCCAAACTGGATCTCGGTGGACTGAGCAAGGCGCTGTTGGCCATTGAGCCGTGGCGTTCTTTCAGGGATAGCACTCTGACCTCGCCCCCGTACTCGAGTTCGAGATGCACGCTCGCCCAGCTCGTCGCCCTCGTGAAGCAGAACCTGCTTCCGAAAATCCAGGACGACGCCCCCCAGGAGACGGCGACTGCAGTCGCAGGAGGTGCGAAGTGAAGGAGAAGATCGCTTTCCTCGCAGGCATCGGAGTTCTGTTCGCGGCTTGGTGCCACGCCGGGCTGTGGGGACCCACCAAAAGCGTGGGCTCATGGATCTACTGCTACGTGGTAAATCCAATCTGCGGCGCGGTCATCTGGGTCATCAATTTCCTCTCCGACCTCAACTTTTCCGACTGGTTCTAGCGCCAGACTCAAATGCTAGCTTGCCAGGGGCGACCGGTTTAAAAACCGTTCTGCTCGCCCCTGGCACAAAATGATCATTACAAGCCCGTCGGGCAAGCCGAAACGCTCTCGTCCTGATGCAAATCAGGGCTTCTCTCCTCTTGAGCGCTCTTGCTTACCCGCGGACTTGCGATGATCACTTGCGAACGACGCCTTTGCCTTTGGCGTTTTCGTCGTTTTGCAAATCAGTATTCAAAGCCTTAGCCGTTTGTAAAATGGTTTGATTGATGTTTTCGTCGATGGCCTGGAAACGCGATTCGCCGACCAGCTCGACGTATTTGCCGTCATCGGAAGCGACGGGGGTCAGCTCGATTTCGAACTGCATGGCCACGCTCCCCACGTCTTCCGGCAAACGGTTGAGCTGCCAGGCCACGCGCCTGGTATTTTGGTCGTAGACCAATTCGCCGGCCGTGCTCGTCACGAGGTTGATG
>JAQURS010000002.1:153713-179633 GCA_028715505.1 Patescibacteria group bacterium | reverse complement strand
CCGTCGTCCTTTACGAAGCAATTGCTGCAATACACGGGTTTGCTTCCGTTTGGTTTAAAGGGAACCTCGCATCTTTCGTGGCATTTATCGCAGGTAGCCGGAAACATGGCCGGTCGGCCGTTATCGTCAAAACTGCGCTTCCAAGGAGCCGAGCCGAATTTCCGGCCGTCCTTTTTGTTCGTAAAACCCTTATTTCTTTGGTTGAAGGTCATAATCGGCTAAGTCTAGCGCATTTCAGAATATCTGGCAAGGGATAGAGATGAAAGTCTTAAAAGATGCCCAATCAGGCATCTTTAATGGTGTCCTATACCAGGTTGTGCTTATTTAATCTCAGTGAACTTGATGTTGGCCGGCAGGGCGAACATGGAGTCGTCGACTATCCATGAGTTGCACTTCAAGTCCAAGTTTTTCTTAAGCTCGTCTATCTTGGCAGTATCTGATGTCTTTGTGGTATCCGACGGGTTGGCATCCACCGGTTTCGGATTGACCGTCTTCATGCCGGTTTTTGCATTAGCGCCCGACCAAGTATAGATGTATTCCTTATCGGAGATCATCGATGTGATATTTTTTGTATTTCCCGTGATTGCTTCCATATTGGTTCTAATTTTTTTACTTTTCGCGTCAGCATAGATGTCCACTGTCCCATTTAGTCCGCCATATTCTTTTGGATCCATTTTGAACGTGCAATGATATGATTCCCCATTTTTGATTATGTCTTCGATGGTCGTACTTGTTTTTTGTTCTTGTTTGGAGTTGTCGGCCGTCTGTTTGGATGCAGGGCCGCATCCAGCGGCAACAAAAATCAGGGGCAAAACTAAATAAACTATGCGTAGTTTAATTTTCATAAAAGATTATTATAATACTGTCATGTTAGCACAATTCATGAGTTATAAAAAATAGCGCCACCAAAGGTGACGCAATTTTTATGGCTCCGGGGGTGGGGATCGAACCCGTTTCTAGCTGATGAACGTTTAACCTTAGAAGCAGATTGGCAAGCATCTACTAATTCCGGGTCTCGCGCATGCGGCCAAGCACCAAAGTTACAAAAAAATATTTTATTTATAGGGCAGAAGCTGGGTAATCTCTGGGAAAAAGGTGTCAGACCTCCCAGCTTGGATAAATTGTGCGATTCGATTTTAAGCGAAATACTCACATCGACCGATGCTGCTTTTGATGAATTCAAAGAGGCGAAAATCAAAGAAGATCAGGTAATGACAAACCTTTAAAAGAATAAACGAGCCGACGAATCAAATCCATCTAGAAATGGAGCTGGCGAGTAGGATTTTAAAGTGCTTTAGCGCTTGTGTTTGGTCTTGTCGACCAACGTAAAGCGCTGCTGCACTCCTTGGCGGTTAGGCGGCACGCGATCCCCTTCGGAAAGAGTTATCTCATGCTCGCTACCCGCCGGACGATATTGTCCCGATACCGGGGCCTTTTCGCCTGTGTGGACTGTGACCTTTTTGGTCATAGCTTTGTAGCGTTAAGAATTAGCCCGGGGTTCATACGACCCCCGCCCAAAGGCACGTTTGTGCCCTCGGGAGGGGTATGAACCAACCTGATTAAAACAACGCCGCAAATCCCAGACCCTACCTTCTCGCCAGCTCCATTTCCATTTGAGTTTTACCTAAATCTTCTAACATTTATGCTCTTTTCTAGCAACTGTTGATAAATCAGACGGGTACTTTCCCCACACACTTCATTCTGGTATGATTCAACCGGTTTTCGAGTTATCATGATTTATGGATAAAAATAATACCCTGCGTTTAATCGATCTATTTTGCGGTTGTGGCGGCATGTCATACGGATTTGCATCGGAAGGATTTGACGTGGCTGTCGGTTTAGACAACTGGCCTGATTCGTTAGTCACTTTTGAAAGAAACCATCCCCACGCAAAAGGCATCGTGCTTGATTTGAGTGACTTCAATTCAGCAGATTTGCGAAAACGGATCGGTGCCGTTGACGTAGTTGTGGGCGGCCCTCCTTGTCAGGGATTCTCAATTTCAGGCAAAAGAAACCCCGGGGATCCCAGAAATAAACTCTACCAGGGGTTCGTCAAAATAGTCCGGGAATTCAAACCTAGGGCCTTCATTCTCGAAAACGTGCCCAACCTGGTCTCGATGGACGGAGGAATGATAAGGAAATCTTTAATCAAGGATTTCGTTTCCCTCGGGTACGACGTTAAATATAAAATCCTTCTCGCTTCCGACTACGGCGTGCCTCAAAACAGGAGGAGGGTAGTTTTTGTTGGAATACAAGGGAAAAACAATTTCGAGTTTCCTGAAGGGACCTGTAAAGATCAAAAAACCAAAATTACCTGTTTCCAGGCGCTTTCAGATTTGCCCGAAGGCTCCCTGGCCGAGGGTACATTGAATCAGCAAAAACCCAAATCGGAATACCAGGTTTTAATGAGAAAGAACGGAGGTAAAATTTTCAACCATCAAATCACGACGCACGACAAGAAGACCATCGAAACAATAGCTCTTGTTCCTGACGGCGGCAATTACAAAGACCTGCCAAAAAGATTGCAGGGCACGCGCAAAGTGCACATAGCCTGGACCCGGTATTCGAGCAAAAAACCCAGTCTTACCATCGACACCGGGCACAGGCATCATTTTCATTACAAATACAATCGTATCCCAACGGTCCGCGAATCAGCGCGTTTGCAGTCTTTCCCTGATGATTTCATTTTCTGCGGAACAAAAACGAGCCAATACAAACAAGTTGGAAACGCTGTCCCGCCCCTGATGGCCAAGGCAATCGCGAAGGAACTTAAAAAAGCATTTATCTAATATGAAAATTTACGCCGTTCCGGAAGAATTTTTCTTCCGCATCCACCATATAAGGCCGAGGTTCAAAAACGACGTTGAGAACGTTTTGTTTTTCATGGCCAACGAAATAGCAAAACTGGAACCGGAGGAACATGAGGCTTTCAAAAACAAACTCAATGAAGTGATCAGGTTGTACCCGGGAAACCGGTCTAAAGAAATGAAAACCATAAATAATTGGAGAACGGAAATCTCGTCACTGTTCGGTTTTATTGAATATGAAGGCCTCTTATCCAAACCGGGAAGAATGGCCATGCTTCTTTCTGAATCGCAAGATTTGATCGAATTCTTCCGATATTTCCTTTTTTATTTCCAATACCCCGGGGGCCATCTGAAACCGCATGAAACTTTGGAATACATAACGGCCGGCATAAGGTTCAAACCGGCAAAGTATTTGATGCAAGTCATGCTTGAAGGCAAGAAGCTCGCCAAAGACAACAAATTCGGGATAACGAAGGCCGAAGCTACGCATTGCGTATTCAATGATTTGAGGGTGACGCGGGACGGACGCTCGCCCAAAGAGACTGTGGAAATTATTATTAACAATCGAAACGCCGGCGTTTCATACGACCAGGGAGGAGACGTGACCCGGTATGCAGGAGATATTCTTGATTACATGGAACTGGCTGACTTGATAAAATTAAGGCCCAATTACCAATATTACCTGAACACGACGCACCTGGAATTGATCCGTTCTTTTATTAACGATTCGCGGTTTTTCAAGGAATACGAGCCTTTGTACGGGAATAAGGAATTGAAAGCGGCGGATATTTCCGCAACCCAGCAAGGCTGGTTCAAATACGTCAATAATAAACTCGATTCAAAACTCTTCGAGGCTGATATTTTGTCGATTATCGAAGAAGCCGGCGAAAGCGCGCGCAAAACTGACATTGAAAAAAGCGTTTTCATAAGGGAAATTTTGCAAAAAATTCAAAAGAGCGTTGAAAGCGAGGAAGGGATCAGGACCAAAGAAATCGGAGACGTCGGCGAGGCAATGGTTATTGAACATGAAAAAACCAGGCTTATATTTATGCAAAGGCGCGATCTCGTGCATTTAATAGTTAAAATCCCCGAGGCCTACGCGGTCGGATACGACGTGAGCTCGTATGAAGGCGCGGGCGACATCAGAAGATTCATTGAAGTAAAGACTACGATCAGCAGGGGCAAATTAGCCTCAAGCAACTTTCACATGACTCCGAGCGAATGGAGTTCGGCCAACACACTACGAGGCACGTATTACGTTTATAGGCTCATGATCTCGGCAAAAGACGTCGGGCTTTTCCTCATTCAGGATCCGGTTGGTAAATACAAACAGGACCTTTTGGACATGGTGCCGCGCGACGGAGCCGATATCAGGTACGGAGAAAAAGCCGGGCGTTGGGAAAAACTTCTCGCCTGACGTATGACTGCTAAGATGAAGTATAAAGTAGCCTCGCTCTTCAGCGGATGCGGAGGCATGGACCTCGGTTCGGAGGGCGGCTTTGAGTTTTTAGGAAAAAAATACCCTGAGCTGGGTACGAAAATCGTATATGCCATGGATTTTGATAAACCGATAACCGATATATACAACTCCAATTTCTCCCGAAAATGCGAGCACGTGGACATAAGAAAATTGAAATCCGAGGATATGCCGGAGCACGACATTCTCACGGGCGGCTTTCCCTGCCAATCCTTTTCCGTGGTTGCGCAAAATCCTAAAAGACTGGGCTACAAGGATGACAGAGGCAAGCTATTTTTTGAGATGTGCCGCATATTGAAGGACAAGCAGCCTTCGGTTTTTGTTGCCGAGAACGTAAAAGGCCTTCTATCCGCCAATGAAGGCGAGACATTCCCCCTGATTTTGAAAGAATTTGAAAAGGCCGGTTATTGGATTAAATATAAAATCCTGAACGCCTCGCATTACGGCGTCCCCCAAAAAAGGGAAAGGGTCTTTATAGTCGGTTTCAGGGACCAGGCCGCTTTTGAGAGATTTGAATTCCCCGTTCCGGTCACCGAAGCTGATCCGGTCCCGATCGCAAAAATCGTACAGGCGTGCGAAGAGGTGGAAGAGAAACATTTTTTCAGCCAGAAGGCCGTCATGGGAATGGCTAATACCAAACACGCAAAAACCATGAACAAAGGAAGGGCGCAGGAATTAAATGCGCCCTGCAATACTGTAGGAGCGCACCTTGCCAAAGTGAGTATTAACAGCACCGATCCCGTACTAAAAATAAACGGCAGATACCGCATGTTTACACCAAGGGAAGTCGCAAGAATACAATCCTTTCCGGATACATTTTTGCTGACGGGGTCAAGAACCGTTAATTATAAAGCCCTCGGCAATGCCGTGGCCCCGGTAGTAATGTGGCATGTGACTAAAAAGATAATTCAAGCCCTGGAGGGTTGAATATGACGGATGTTTTTAGCCGTGAAAAACGAAGCGAAATAATGTCGCGCATCAGGAGCAAGAATACAGTTCCCGAAAAGACGGTTTTTTCATATTTAAGAAAAAAAGGGATTTATTTCAGGCGGCACTATCCGGAGATCCCAGGAAAACCGGATATCGCCCTGCCCGGCAAGAAAAAAGCCGTATTTATTGACGGAGGATTCTGGCACGGGTTCCGGTTTTCCACCGTTCGGAGAAGGTTAAGTCCGTACTGGAAGGAAAAAATTCAAAAAAATATATTAAGGGATAGAAAAAACAGGGCCAAACTCAAGAGGTTGGGCTGGTCGTGCATGCGCGTTTGGGACCACGACTTGGAAAAAAGAAAAGATGAGAGCTTGTTAAAAATAATGAATTTCTTAGAAGGTTGAGTTTACATTTTGTCCTTGATTTTTTCAATGACACCGGCCCTGGCCACGCGCTTAACGAAATACCAGGTCGGGAGCAATTTGAAATACCATTCCCTGAACCTCTTTTCCTCGTCCGGATCAGAGATGACGCAATGGATATCCACCAGATCCCCATCCGTCAGCCCCCCGGGCCTACTTGTTTTGACATGGCTCTCACCTTGCGTAGGACTAATGTAAGCCATCCCACTCTCTTCCTCAAGGTATAAAGCCTCTTTTACAAAATAAGGAAATGGAAAACCTAAATGGACGAACTTACTTCTATATTCATAGGCCGAATAGAAACAGGCAAAAATAAACTTGTCCGCTTCGGTCAAGGCAGCGATTTCTGCAGCAAATTTATCTTTGTTTAGTTTTGAGACATGCTTGCATACCTCATTTGCAATCTTTAACCGGTCGCGCAAACCCTCGACTGCCATAACTTTGTCGTAAATCTCCCGGTTCAATTCGGGTGAAATTCTGGAGACGGATAAAGCAAATTGGATAGTTTTTTGGCGTAGGTTGGGCAGGGCGTCCAAAATACGCATAAGGCCGAGATAACTCTCGTCGATAAAATCAGGATACTGTAGTCTCGCATGGTTATAGACCTTAAACAAATGCGCCAATCTGACAGCCTCCGAGATATCCTTTGGATCCAAAGATTGGTAGAGCGTCTGAATTTGTTTTTGTGCATTTTGTAGCAGCGGCAAGTCAAAATCCTTTTGGCCGACAAGTTTGTGTGATTGCCCTTGGGTCAAATTCTCACCCAAGTAAAGGCCATTTGAATAGGTAAGCTCCTTTTCCCGGCGAATTCCAATATCCAAATTAAACGCAAGGAGGTCATCCATGCTCGCTATTGTCGCCGGTGTCGGTTTCGTATGGTCGATAATTCCGTATTCGCCATCCGTCATCAAAATAAGCTTTCCGTCCCGGCTACGGGCAATCTTGATCAAACCGCAAAAATTTCCGAGGTCTATCTGCTCCCCGTCTTTGAGATTGAACTCTGTCAATTGGTAGGTAATAACTGTAAAGCCCATATATAGGCTAAATCTGCCTTATCAGTCGTAGGCTGTCAAAGTGAAAAACCTAATTTGTTTTAGGACGTCTTTTGGAATCTACACATGACTCATGGGCTGGCACGTCCTGCGCCACACCTTTGCCTCTCAATTAGTTAGTGAGGGCGTCCCGTTGAACACCGTCCAAGAGTTAATGGGACACTCCAGCATAATAATGACCATGCGATACGCCCATCTAGCTCCGTCAGCTCTCAAATCAGCAGTGGAGGTTTTAGAGAAAGCCGAAAAAAGGGAGGCGTCTAAAATTTGTCAACCTGGCGTCAACCTGGAGAGTCTACTCGCCAAAATCGATATCTGCCCCAAGTGAAGAAGGATCACTCTTTTGGCTTGATTAACGTAATCAAAACAAAACACACCGCTCTATCGGTGTGTTCTGTGTTGGCTCCGGGGGTGGGGATCGAACCCACGACCAAAGGATTAACAGTCCTCTGCTCTACCGCTGAGCTACCCCGGAAAGATAGCGTGACGATTATATATGACCCTTTTTAGCTTGGCAAGAGGCTTATTGCACCCCTTTTTTTAAAGAAAAAGCGCCGTGAGTTCACGGACGCGCGAGTGGTGTGCACTTGAAGGTGGTGTGGATTGGCCGCCTTTTATTCAGCGGTCGTCCTCAAGTCGTCTGGCCTAGGCCAGCATGGCGGAACGTGACGGTGAGATCGCTTGATTCCGCGCCAGCTTGGTCCAAGCGGGACGTCCCCAGTCCGCACGGATTCCAGGATTGCTACGGTTTCACAGAAACTATCAGAGGCTTGGCGCATAGCCATTTACGCTCGTAAGCGTTAGTCCTATTCTTGAATCTGATCTGCCGCGTCTGGGTGGCCGTACCGCGCGAAAGCGCGTTCCAACAAGTGCGAGATTCAGCATAATCCAGCTCGTATGTGCTGTCAACGCAAAAGAAATAGCGCCGTGAAGGACACGACGCCGCGAGTAGTTGCACCAATGAATGTGGGTTGAGAGTGGAATCTGGTTCCGTACACGATGCGTCTGTTTAGGCCACGCACCAGTTGCTTCCCCAGTTAGCAGGACCTGCGCCTGCATCATTTTCAGAGCTTCCACGGCCGGTTGATGGCTGCAGTTACTCCTTCCATGTATCCACCTCTTCTGGCGATCTCTTTGGGGCTTTGTAGCTCCGCTGAGTTCCCAAAGGTCACAGCTGACTTGGCTGACGGTTCCCCGTCGTATTCTATCCGGACGAAATCACTCGCGCAGCGAAGCACTTGTGTGCCCCTCTGACTCCATCTTGCGATGACGCCAGTTGCCGCTTGGGTTTATCCGCCCAGTAGATGCCGTTGCTTGGGCACGCGTACCCAAACTTACGACCGCCCTTGCCTGCCGCATTGCCCTATGTGTTACGCCCCTTCCTTGGACGTCATCCGTTCAAGAACCTGATCAACTGACCGAGTTGGTCTCGTCGATCTGCCTGTTGGCGATTCTCGCTTTGGAGGCCGGTTGCCCAGCTACACATTGGCACATCTCAAAGGTGCTCGACGAATTCTACTCGCAACCAAAACACCCGTCAAAGGACGGGTGTGGATAATTAACGAGGTGTCTTAGTAATCCGCCAAGCGCTTGATAAGCGGATGTTGCTGGATCTTTTCCAGGGCTTTGGATTCGATTTGGCGGATGCGTTCGCGGGTGACGTCGAATTCTTTGCCGACTTCTTCGAGCGTGTGGCTAACGCCGTCTACGAGACCAAACCTCATCTCTAGAATCTTCTGTTCGCGGGGAGAAAGATCCTTGATGATGTCTTTGACGTAATCTTTAAGCAATTGGAGACCAGCGGCGCGATCAGGCGTGACGTTCTTAATATCCTCGATGAAGTCTTCCAATGTCGAATCCTCATCGTCTTCACCAACCGAGGTTTCGAGCGAGACTGTGTCTTGCGAAATCTTGATGATGTGGCGCACCTTATCGACTTCCTCGCCCATTTCAGCTGCGATTTCTTCGGGCAACGGTTCACGTCCCAAATCCTGGATCAACTGGCGTTCGACTTGCTGGAACTTATTGATGGTTTCCACCATGTGCACCGGAATGCGGATGGTGCGGCTTTGGTCGGCCAAAGCGCGAGTGATGGCTTGCCTAATCCACCAGGTGGCGTAAGTGGAAAACTTATAACCTTTGCGGTATTCGAATTTTTTAACCGCGCGGAACAGGCCGATGTTGCCTTCCTGGATCAAATCCAAAAGCGCCAGGGATTTGCCCATGAACTTTTTGGCGATTGAAACAACCAAACGAAGGTTGGCCTCAATTAGTTTCTTTTCAGCTTCCTTATCCCCCTTCTCTTTGCGTTTGGCCAGCGCGATTTCTTCTTCCGCTTTAAGCAAGGGTATTTTGCCAATTTCACGTAAATAAATTTGGATGTGGTCGGCAGTCAAATCGAACGGGTCGACTTTGACTCCCAGCTCGGGTATGGCGCTATTCATCTGGGTCATGATGACCCGGCGGTCGTCTTTTTTTCCGAGGATGCCCTCTTTCATCTCCACGACCGCGATACCGGCGGCATCCAAGCGATCGATGAAGGCCTCGTAAACGGGAATATAATCTTCAATATCCGGAAAAGCATAAAGAATTTCAGTTTCGGTGATGAAACTTCTTGTCCTGGCCTTTTCATAAAGACGGTCCAATGCTTCCAGGCTTGGAGGACTGGTTTTAACGTATGGGACTTTCGGTTGTTGAATAACCGGTTTAAACGGTCCCTTCTTGGCTTTTTGGATCGGTTTATGTTTGACTCCGTTGCCATTTTTCTTAACGGGGCCGTTTTTTTTCAAAACCGTCTTTTTTTTGCTCGGAGCTGGACGCGAAATCCTATGCGAAGAACGTGACGCGATCGAACGTTTTTTTCGTGACGTGTGTGGCATAAAAATCTTAGGCTCTCCGGAGTCGTCAGTCAGACCGACGGAAACGGAGGCTTCAGCTATTTGAGTTGATTGAATTGCGCTAGCAGGACGTTGATACGCTCGGTATCGCCGAGCCGTTCGGCTTCGCGCATCTGTTGTTCAAGCTCATGCCGCCGGCGTGCCAAGGTTAGCTCACGAAGTCGCGCTTCGGTTATCGCCAACTCATGCCGCAGGGCATCAGCCGATTGGTCCTGGAACTCACGATCGGCCAAAATGGCCAAAAAATCGATCAGCCGCTTGGTGTCTTCATCCAGGTTGAGGACATCCGTGGCTTGGTTAAGCAAAGACTTTGCTTCGCTTGGTTGGTTTTGATTGGGCGAAGTATAGCCCTTTAAGATTAGGTTGTAAAGCTTTAAATGTGGATCGTTCAGCCAGTTGACATCAATTTCGTGGAACAACTCAGGTTTTGCCAAAACTACCGCCAACCATCGCCGTTCCAGGTCATTTACGGCGTCAATTTTCGGTTCTTGTTCTTGTAACTTTGGCTGCTCCTGTCTCAGGCCTCTAGATTCTGTCTTGGGAGTTTTATCCAAAGCCTGCCTTAAAGCGTCCGGGGAAATATCAAGGTCTTTGGCCAATTTGGATATCCAAGCGTCCCTTTCGACCGGATGCGGCACGTATCGGCACTCGTTTAGTACGAATTGCGCGATTTTTCTCTTGCCGTCCGGATTGGTGGGTGTGAACTGGGTAAAGGCCTGGGAATAGACCCAATCCATGATGGGCTTGGCCTTTTGAACGGCTTCCTTCCATAAATTGACGTCCTTCCTGATCAATTCGTCCGGATCTTTGGCCAGGTTCTGGTCGTATCGGATGATCTTGATGGAAAAATCCATTTGGCGCGCCAAATCGAGTCCACGCAGCGTGGCCGTCAAACCGGCGGCATCCATGTCAAAAGCGATGGCTATGTTATTGGTGTAACGCTTGAGGAGGTTCAGCTGTTCTTGCGTCAGCGCCGTTCCCGATGACGCGACCACATTAGCGACTTGGAACTGATGCGAAGTCAACGCGTCCATGTTGCCTTCCACGATGATGGCCAAATCTTCCCGCTTGATATCTCCTTTAGCCTTGTCGAGCCCGTAAAGCACGGCGCTCTTCTTATAGAGTTGCGTCTCGGGCGTGTTGACGTACTTGGCGACTTTGTCCGCCGTCAGTATCCTGCCCGTGAAACCGACCACGTGTCCCATGGGATCGCAAATCGGAAACATTAGCCTCTCCCGGAAACGGAAATAAATTCCCTGCCCCCGATCACTCGGCGATGCCAATCCGGATTTAGTCAATTCGTCGGCCGTAAACCCTTTTTCATAAAATTTCTTTTCCAACTTTTGCCAGTCTTTGGGCGCGTAACCTAATCTCCAAAGATCAGCCGTCAAGTCGTCGATCCCGCGCTTTTGGACGTATTGCCTGGCTACGGCCGCTTCCGGATCGTTAATCAACACCTGCTGCATGAGCTTGGCGGCGAAGTCGTTAACCTCTTGCAATCTTTTTTTGAGCCCGTGGATTTCGGGATTGTAATTCGGCAGTTGCACGCCGGCTTTTTGCGACAGATGCTCAAGGGCGTCCATAAAATCCATGCCCTCGATTTTTTGCACGAAGGAGATGACGTCGCCGCCGATATTGCAGCCAAAACAGTGCCAGGATTGCCGGGGACGATTGACGTAAAAACTAGGCGTCTTTTCCTGGTGGAACGGGCAACAAGCCTTAAAACTGCCGCTACCGGCCGGCTTTAACTGCAGATATTCACCGACTACGTCGGCTATGTCCAAACGGGTTTTTATGTCTTCCACGGCGTCCATATGGCATGAGGTTAGCTTATCGTGGAAAAAGTGGCTAGCGGGGCAGAGGTGATACTACCTTGTTCTTCCATGCCTCGGAGGCCTTCTGATCCTAGGGGTTGTGTCGCCCGCTTCGACCGGCATCTTTTTTTGCCGTTTGCCTAATTCCTGTTTGATCACGACGATTTCGTCTCGCAAGATGGTGGCCAACTCGAAGTCGAGTTCCAAAGCAGCGGTCTTCATCTCCCCTTCTTTTTGCTTGATAATGTCTTCCAATTGGCGGGTTTCGGCGGAAAGCTCGAGCTTCAAGATTTCTTTAATGTCTTTCGGCTCCTGAAAGCCTAATGAGCCGCGTAAATCGCTAATCGCTTTCTTGATGCTCTTGGGCGTCACGCCGTGCTCTTCGTTGTACTGAGATTGTTTTTCACGGCGGCGCTCGGTTTCGGCGATAGCTTTATCCATACTGCCCGTCAGATGGTCGGCGTATAAAACCACTTGGCCGCGCACGTTGCGGGCCGCGCGTCCTATCGTTTGGATGAGCGACGTTTCCGACCGGAGAAAGCCTTCTTTGTCGGCGTCTAAGATTGCCACGAGCGAGACTTCGGGGAGATCCAAGCCTTCGCGCAAAAGATTGACGCCCACTAAGACGTCATATTTACCGCGCCTAAAATCAGACAGGATCTCAAGCCGCTCGACGGTTTTGATGTCCGAATGCAGGTAACAGGCCTTGATCTTTCGTTCTTTTAGGAATTCGGTCAGGTCTTCGGCCATCTTTTTAGTCAAAGTCGTGACCAAGGTGCGCTCGCCATAATCCGTGACCTTTTTTATGCGTCCGATCACGTCGTCGATTTGCCCTGTCTCGCCCTTCTTTGGAGTGATAGGCTGGATGATGACTTCCGGATCAACCAAGCCGGTGGGACGGATGATTTGTTCGACAACCGCGGCCGAGTGCTTTAGTTCGAACGGTCCGGGGGTGGCTGAGACAAACACTCCCTGTTTAACTCTATTTTCAAATTCCTTAAAAGTCAGCGGACGGTTATCGCGCGCCGAGGGCAGGCGGAAGCCGTGGTCAACCAGCGTATCTTTGCGCGACCTATCGCCTTCGTACATGCCGCCGACTTGCGGGACGGTGACGTGCGATTCATCGACCATGAGCAAAAAGTCTTTTGGAAAATAAGATAAAAGCGTGTCGGGCGGCTCGCCTTCCGCACGGCCAGACAGATGGCGCGAGTAATTCTCAATGCCATTGCAATAACCCAAGTTCTCGATCATCTCAAGATCGTAATTGGTCCGACGTTCCAACCTTTCGGCTTCGAGCAGTTTCCCGTTTTTATTGAACCAGTCGAGTCTTTCTTTGAGTTCGGCGCGGATGGCTTTACCCGCCCTTTCGCGTTCCGGGCCAGGCGTGATGAAGTGCTTGGCCGGAAAAACCCAAAGATCTTGTTGCTCGGCGATAATTTTTCTGGTAACCGGATCGATCCGCATGATCCTTTCCAGGCGACCGCCCGCGGTTTCGAGACGATAAATCTTTTCCTCATTGGCTGGCATAAGTTCCAAAACTTGGCCGGTCAAGCGGAACGAGCCGCGAGTCATATCGGCATTCGTCCTTTTGAACTGCATGTCAATCAATTTTTGGATGACTTCCTCTCGAGAAAAATCCGAGCCGGTTTGCGCGTGAAAAATGGTCAATTTATAAGCCTCAGGCGCGCCTAGGCCGTAGATACATGAGACTGAAGCGCAAATAATGACGTCCTTGCGCGTGAGCAAAGCTTGGGTCGCGCTGTGGCGCAAACGATCAATCTCTTCGTTGATCTCAGCTTCCTTCTCTATGTAAGTATCAGTTTTGGCGATATAGGCCTCGGGTTGGTAATAATCGTAATAAGAAACGAAATACTCGACCGCGTTTTCCGGAAAGAACTCCCTAAACTCGTTGCAGAGCTGGGCGGCCAGGGTTTTGTTATGCGCGATAACCAAAGTCGGTTTTTGGATGTTCTGGACCACGTTGGCCATGGTAAAAGTTTTTCCAGTACCAGTCGCGCCAAGCAAAGTTAAAAAACGGTCGCCTTTTTTCAGATGATCCGTCAGTTGTTTTATGGCTTCCGGCTGGTCGCCGGCTGGCGCGTAAGGTTGTTTGAGTTTGAATTCATTCATGTCTGTTAACGGGGCGCGTAGGTGATTACGGTTTGTTGCCGGTTATAATCCTTGCCATTCAATTGGAGCGAGGTTTCGATGATGTTAGGACCTGGTTTAAGCGACAGGTCTACCATGTAGTTGCCGCCTTCATTCAAAGGCACCGAAGCGCCATTAAGGACGAAAATTAGGTCCGGCCATTTCTGCTTAGCCTCCTTATACTCGTAGACCTGGCCGATTATTTCAAGTCCCGGATTATTGATAGTTTCGCCATGGCGGACGATCTTGGCGTTCTGGTATGCGAAGACGTTGTACTGCAAATTTGATTCCGTGATGGGCGGAGGCGTTAAGACGGCCTCCTGGGAAGGTAATTTGATGCCTTCCACTTTCAAAAAGCTGACCAAAACCAAGGAGACAACCAAAATGACAATGGTTCTGCCCTGCCATTTAATGATTTTAACCAAAGACGACAGGCGCGATTCTGAATTCGGCCGGCTGGTTTTAAGCGGGTTATTTTTTTGTAGTGGAACGGGTTTTCCGAGAAGGTTCATAGAGGACGCTCGACTGGTGGTTTTTGTTTTGCTAGACTGCCTATCCATGGATTGGACAAAAGGTCCAAGGCCAATTTTAGGCCTTTCTCCGATGGCGGATTTCACTGATTCGCCTTTTTGCCGTTTGATCCGCGAGTGCGGAGGCAGAGCCGTCATCTTCCGTGAGATGCTGGCGGCCGAAGCCATAGTCAGGGGCAACGCGCGGACAATTTCTTACTTGGACTTTGACGCGATTGAGCGTCCCTTGGTCCAACAGCTCTTTGGCTCAAATCCGGAGTCCATGGCCAAAGCCGCGGAGGTCGTGATGCAAAAGTCCAAACCTGACGGCATAGACATAAACATGGGATGTCCGGTTTACAAAGCAGTCTCGAATTTCAACGGTGCTTCGCTTATGCGCGAACCCAATAAAGCCGCCGCCATATTAAGTGCGCTTAAAAGCACCCATAATGTACCATTTAGCGTCAAAACGCGTCTAGGTTGGAGCAAGCCGGATGAAGTTATCGAATTCGCCCAAATACTCGAACAGGCCGGGGCAGATGCTTTGGAGATCCATGCCAGGACCAAGTTGCAGGGATATTCGGGTCAGGCTGATTGGAAGGCCGTCAAAAAAGTTGTGGACAAGGTCAAGATCCCGGTTTTGGTAAATGGCGACATTGTGGATCCGAAATCAGCCCTTAAAGCCCTCGAAGAATCCGGCGCGCAAGGAATATTGATCGGCCGCGGCGCTTTAGGTAATCCGTGGATATTTAACCGCGTTGAAAAAGTTCTAGCCGGCAAGCCTGACCCGGGCGAACCGAACTTGGAAGATAGGTTGAAAGGACTTAAGCGTCACGCCGAATTGCAGATTGAAGCTTACGGAGAAAAAGGCCTGGTCAAGCTTCGCAAACATTTCCCTTGGTACTTCAAAGGCATCCCCGGATTCCGCCAGTTCCGCGCCGCGGCCGTGCAAGTCGCGTCTCTAGATGATTTGGATCGTTTAATCAAAACAATTATTGAATCAGCTCGTCAGTCTCAATAGCTTCGGGTAAAAAGCCCATCGGATCGACTGGAATACCGTCTTGCCTAACTTCAAAATGCAGGTGTGGGCCTGTAGAGAGTCCGGCTCCCGGCTGGCCAGGCATACCGCCCGTAAAACCGATAACGTCTCCCCTTTCCACGTAAGTACCAGCTTTAACGTTGAATTTAGTCATGTGCCCGTAAACGGTAGCTAAATTTCCGGGGTGAATGAGCATGATGTAATTACCGTACATGCTTCCTAACTTGGTCCAGGCTACATATCCACCGGCCGCGGCTTTTATTGGAGTTCCAACATTTGCCCTTAGGTCGACACCTGGATGTTCGAAAAGATTCCTGAACGGATAAGTTGGATCGTGGAAAGTGGTGGTTATTTTGCGCACAGGCACGGGCCAAAGCAACAATGTTTGGCCGTTGGCCAAAGCGACGTCGATCGCTTCCAGCTTATCCTTCAGATCACGCTCGATATTGGCGATTTCGTCGGCCGTGGCCTCGCTTTGCTGCCTGAGCTCGCTGACTAGCCGGTTGAACTCTTCCTGCTTGTCCTTAGTTTCGGCCAAAAGCGACTGCTTGGAGTTCTTTTCCATTTCCAGCTTCAAAGCGTCTTGCCTTAATTGCTTCTTTTGGGCTTCAAGATCCTTGAGTTTATTTTCCCTGTCTTGCTTATCTGATTCTAGCTGCGTCTTTTGGTTCTTGATCCTTTCCAAAGTTTGACCCAGGTCGCCTTGTAGACTCTTAAGCTCCTCGATACGGTCAAAATAAGAAGAAAGCGATGGTCGGCTTAAGAAGATTTGGAGCGTGTTCACGTCATCGCTTTGGCGCAGTTTTCTGACCAGATCACTTAAAATCTCTTTTTGGACGTTGATTTTAGTTTCCTGACGTCCGATGTCGGCGTCCAATGCTTGCAACTCCAAATCGATGACCTCAATTTGGGCCTTAGCCTCGTCTAAGCGCAATTCCTTTTCTCGAATTCGATTATCCAAAAGCAAAATTTGATTGCTAAGCGACAACTGTTGGGATTCTTGCGACTTGATCTTGTCTTGATAAGAGTTAATCAAACCTTGGATTTCTTTGACTCTTGAGCGTTTGCCGCTTAGGTCTCTATTTAATTCAGTCGTCTCATCTGACAAAGTTTTAGCCTGGCTCGCGGCTTTGGTGTTGGGAATAAACAAAACCTGGCTCAAAAGTGAGCAGACTATTAAAAACGCGCCGGTTTTAAATATTTTGGTTTGTGACATGAAACCCTTCGTCATGCCGAACTCGTTTCGGCATCTCTTTGCTTGAGATCCTGAAACAAGTTCAGGATGACTTCGTCATTTTACCAGATAAGCCAGGGCGTCGTCGATGCGCTTGATTGTGCGTTTTTGGCCGTAAGCCGCCATAAGTTCAAACGGGCTTGGGGATTTCTCCTGGGCGGATAAGGCGACTCGAAGCGGCCAGAGCGTATCGCCATTCCCCCATCCATTGTCCTTAATTTTGTTCTTTATAGTTTCCTCAGTCGTTTTGACGTCCAATACTAATGACTCATTCATTGACTCAATCCAAGCCTTAGCGGCTTTAAGGCGTTCAAGAGCCTCTTCTTTTATGTGATCTTTCCAGGTCAGGTTGACTTTTGAGTAGTCTAAAGTCGATTCAAACATGAAGCTCGAAAGGTCTTTGATCTCTGAGGGCAGATTCAAGCGCTCCCTAAACAAAAGCGCGACGCGGCGTTTAAAATCAATATCTTTCTCATCATCTGGAAGATGCGGTTCCACCAAGGCGAAGTACTCGTCAACCGGTTTTTGTCGAAGATAGTGGTTATTAAACCAGTTTAGTTTCTCGGTGTTAAAGAATGCGCCAGCTTTGTTGATTTTAGACAAATCAAATAACTCGACCAGTTCATCATGAGAATAAATTTCTTGATCCGCTTTGGGATTCCAGCCTAAAAGAGCAAGGAAGTTGATCAATGCCTCTGGAAGATAACCTTTCTCTAAATATGATTCAGCCGAAACATCGCCTTGGCGTTTGGAGAGCTTTGATCGGTCGGCGTTAACTAACTGAGGCAGGTGAGCGAAAATCGGCAACTCCCAACCCATGGCTTCGTAAATAAAGATATGTTTGGGCGTAGACGGGAGCCATTCTTCGGCTCGGGTGACGTGGGTAATCCCCATATCATGGTCATCCGCCATGGAAGCTAAATGGTAAGTCGCCATGCCATCTCTTTTTAAGATGACCTGGTCGTCTATCAACTTCCAATCAAAAGTGACTTTACCCCGAATTACATCCTCAACTGTTACCGATCCTTCTTTTGGCAGCTTGAGGCGAATTACGTATTGCTCTCCGGCCTCCACCCGTTTTTGAGCCTCTGCCGGGTCAATTTTTCGGCACGTACCGTCATAACCAGTGGGCTGTTTCGTGATTTCTTGCTGTTGGCGCATTTGTTCCAATCTCTCTTCGGAGCAAAAACAATAGTAGGCTTTGCCCATGTCCACGAGTTGTTTGGCATAAGCCTGATGCTTTTCCTTGCGTTGTGATTGGATGTAAGGGCCAAAATCCCCTCTTTGTATGATTTGATCGTTATCGTCCGTCCAGACTCCTTCGTTGGGTACAATGCCCAGTCTCTTTAGGGTTCGGCATAAGTTCTCAGTTGCGCCGGGCACAAATCTCGATTGGTCGGTGTCCTCGATGCGCAGCAAGAAATCCCCGTCGGCTTGTCGGGCCAAAAGCTCTGCATACAAAGCCGTCCTTACTCCGCCGATATGCAATTGGCCGGTAGGACTGGGCGCGAACCTGCTTCTAACGCGTTTTTTGGCCATAATGTGGCTATATTACGCTGTCTGGGTCAGAATCGCAACCTTCTTGACCCGCATCTATTTAGCCCCTAATATTTACGCCGGAGGTGGATGATGAGTGCTCAAAATAAGATCCAAGCGTTGTACTTGGCCGAGGACATTAGGCGCGAGGCATACGAATTGGAGCGAATTGCTCGACTTCGACAAATGACCGAGAAGATCGAGTGGTTGAGGTCAGGGTATTATATTCTTGCCTTGCCCGTCAGCCTTGTTATTTCAGCTGTCGTTTGCCTCGTTCTGGGCTATGTGGATTTTCTTCCATCTACGAAGCAAGCCTGTTTCTTCATGGGCGTAATGATTATGGTCATCGTATATCTTCTGACTGGCCTCGTATTGGAGAAGTCCATCTTTAGGGATCGCCTGTACGACAAAGCGTGCGAGATGAGAAATCTTCTCGCCATCGATAGGAGCTACAGAGAAACACTGGAGCGCCTCAAACAAGACGATCCGGCGTTGGCCAAGAGGATCTGTCGGATGAAGTTCGTCACAGGCGAGAACTGATGAACTCAAGGAGGATTCGTCATGCACTCTGAGAAATCCATCACCCAGCGCAACGGTGAGATGAAACGACTTCCATGGCTTATTGTTGGCTCGTGGCTAGTCCTGGCCGTGGTGTGGGTCATGATCGTCACCCTAACAAAATCATTGGTTTTGTTGGCGATCACCCCTATTCTTCTTGGGTTTGGCGGATATGCCGGCTTGCGCCTTCTCGTTCGCGCTAAGCGCCAATAATCTCTGCCGCTTTCGAAACTCTCGAAGGCGGTTTTTTTGACTATCCGCAATCAATTTGAGAGAATGCGCCAATCGTTGTTCGACAACTCACCCGGAGGCATTCATGGATCCGCTCGCTTACCGCCAGCTTCCATCAGCTCTGGAGCCCGACAAGTGCATCGAGGAGATGTACCAGCAATACCGCCGCGTTTGGTACGCCATCTATAGGCCGTTTATCCTAGGCCCAATCGTGACGCTCATTTTGGAGCCAATAGTAGTTTGTATATTTTGGCTCTTGCCTGATTGGTTCCGTCAATATGAAGATTTCCCTTATTGGTTCATATACGTCACTACTCAATTGATTTTCGCACCGACAATAGTTTTCATGTGGGGAAATTATTGGCGCATGTTAGGCGAAAGCGAAATCATGCGGGATGTGCTCGCCAAACCTGGTTATATGGATCTTTTGCCGGAAATGGAGAAGATCCATCCCAAAGCCGTCAAGCTGATCCGTCGCATGACGAAGTCTACTGGCCCCTTTCCCTCCAAGCTCCCGCCGTCCTGATACTCTCGGGCGGTTTTTTGTTAGGTGTGTTGATCTAACAGAACCGCAAAAGGAAAAACAATCAACGCGTTCCAAATCCTTTTCCAGCGCCAAGGCTGGGTGAAAAGGCGCCAGAGCCATTCAAAACCCATTGATCTCATCCATTGCGGGGCACGTTTTGCATTTTCGGCCCAAAAATCGAGCGTGCCGCCGACTCCGATGAAAACTTTGGCTTTGGGCAATCTTGATCGATATTTTTGGATCCAAAAGTCCTGCTTTGGGTGTCCGTACGCGACTAAAACGACATCCGGCTCGATTTCGACGAGATGCGTGAGAGAAGCTTCCGCCTTTTCGTCCAAGTGACCGTCAGGGCTGATGTTACCGCCATTTTCAGAAAAGACCATGAGATTTGGATACTTCTTGCGTAAATGCCAAGCGGCTTTATCTGCTACGCCTTCCTGGCTGCCGATCATGCCCAGTGTCCAATGGTTTTGAACGCAAAGCTTAGCCACCGCCTCGGCTAATTCTACGCCCACACATCTTTTTGGCCTGGCTCCCCTAACCCAGCCCGCGAACTTAAGGCCCATACCGTCTACGACTCTAAAATCAGCCTGCCGGATGACCTCCCAATATTCTGGGTTATTTTTAGCGTGCAACAAAATCTCGGGATTAGCCGTGACGATCCAAGTCGGCAAACCCTGGGCTGATCGTGTCTGGATTTCGGTGACCATCGTCTCGAGCGGATAGCCGTGGATGACGAGGCCGAAGCAATTAAACGTTGAGGCGGAACTCATGCAAAGGAATATATTTATGGCCGGTCACGGTCGGTTCGCTGCGATAAAATGTCGCGAATTCAGGCACCCAGCCAATGTTATGCAAAGAAGTTTCTACCGGGTCGAGGATACGGGCGTTCCTGGTTCTGGCCAAGGTGACATGCGGTATCCATGGTTTGCGGTCGGTTTGCGGAGCGCACAATGATGCCATCTCTATCAGTTGCCCCACGCATTGCTGCCACATAGCTTCTTGCTCGGGCACGCATTTGGCCACGTACATGGTCGGCTTTTTGGGAGGAAAAGTTTGGATTGAGTTGACGTGGAAAGCGCCTTGCGGAGGCGTTTCGAGCGCCTGGCCGATCAGATGGATAAGCCTGATTAATTGGTCGTAGGCCACGTCACCAAAAAAGGCCATGGTGATGTGCCATTGGCCCGGATCGGTCAACTTTAGACTTGCCCTCTCAATTTCCGGCACAACCCAATTCTCACGTATGGCATTACGGCAATCGGCTGGCACGGGTATGCCTAGAAAACACCTCATAATCAATTACGAATTATGATTTTGTAATTCGTAACTGTTTTTACCTTATACCGGACCAGCGTCGTCCGTCAATGTCTCTTCAGGCGTGCGGGCTTTGATGGAGCCCCCGTCTTTCTTGTATTTTAAGGCAACTTTATAGCGCGCCAGTTCACGTTCCAGTTCAGCCGCGGCATGGGCAAACGTCTCATCGTCGCCGCGGGCAGAGCTCTTCATGACCTGTTCGGCCCTTTGTTTGGCCTTCTCGATGTCTTCCAGGTTCAAATTCATGCCGCGTTCGGCCGTATCGGCTAAAACCGTGACCTTGCCTTTGCCGTCGACTTGAATGAAACCGCCCGAAACGGCCACGTCTTCCTTAATCCCGCCTTCCTTCAAAGTGGCCACGCCGGGAACCAGTTGCGCCACGAGTGAGATGTGTCCAGGCATAATCGTAATCTCACCGTCCATGGTCGGCAGCGTCACTTGGTCGATCTCCTGTCGGAAGACGACTTTTTCTGGCGTGGTGAGTTCGAATGTCAGCTTGGACATAATAATTTAGGCGGTCACTTCGGAAATATCGCCTTTCATGTAGAAAGCCTGCTCGGGTTTGTCGTCGTGCTTGCCTTCCAAAATCTCTTCAAAGCCCGTGATGGTCTGTTCGAGCGTGACGTATTTGCCGGGATGTTGCGTGAAGACTTCGGCCACGAAGAACGGTTGCGAGAGGAATTTTTGGATTTTGCGGGCGCGGGCCACGGTCATCTTGTCTTCATCGGAAAGTTCATCCATGCCCAAGATGGCGATGATGTCTTGCAAGTCCTTATAGCGCTGCAAAACTTTCTGCACGCCGCGGGCCACTTTGTAATGCCTTTCGCCCACGATCTTGGGATCCAAAATGGTTGACGAAGAGTCGAGAGGATCCACGGCCGGATAGATGCCGAGTTCGGTCAAAGCGCGGGTCAACACGACGGTTGAGTCCAGGTGGCCGAAGGTGGTGGCCGGAGCCGGGTCAGTCAAGTCGTCGGCCGGCACGTACACGGCCTGCACCGAGGTAATGGAACCTTTGGTGGTCGAAGTGATGCGTTCCTGCAGGTTGCCCATTTCAGTGGCCAAGGTCGGTTGGTAACCCACGGCCGACGGAATGCGTCCGAGCAAGGCCGAAACTTCCGAACCGGCTTGGGTAAAGCGGAAAATGTTGTCGATGAAAAGCAGCACGTCCTGGTTCTGGGCGTCGCGGAAATGCTCGGCCATGGTCAGGGCCGTCAAAGCCACGCGGGCGCGGGCTCCTGGCGGTTCATTCATCTGGCCGAAGACCAAAGCTGTCTTGTCGATAACGCCAGAGTCTTTCATTTCGCGCCACAAGGCGTTGCCTTCGCGAGTTCTTTCCCCTACTCCGGCAAACACCGAATAGCCGCCGTGCTCAGAAGCGATGTTGCGGATGAGCTCCATAACCACGACCGTCTTGCCCACGCCGGCGCCGCCAAAGAGTCCGATTTTGCCGCCTTTCAAGAACGGGCAGATGAGGTCGACGACTTTGATGCCGGTTTCGAGGATTTCAGTCTTGGTCGATTGCTCGGCAAAGCTGGGAGCTTGGCGGTGAATCGGCAATTTTTCGACTTTCTCCGGATCTTTGCCGCCGTCGATGGCCTGGCCGGTCACGCCGAACATGCGGCCGAGCGTTTTGTCGCCGACCGGAACGGAAATCGGAGCTCCCGTGTCAACGACTTCGGTGCCTCTTTCCAAGCCGTCCGTGCTGGACATGGCCACGGTCCTGACCCGGCCTTCGCCAAGGTGTTGCTCCACTTCCAAGGTGAGCGCCCCTTCTGGGCGTTCCACGAGGAGCGCGTTGTAGATGGCCGGCGGTTCCCCCGCGAACGTGACGTCCACGACCGGACCAATGATTTGGGTGATGGTTCCTTTCATAGTTTTTAAGTTAGTTCTCCAAGGCCGCTTTGCCTGCCGAGATCTCCGATATTTCGCGGGTAATTCCGGCTTGCCTGGCTTGATTGAAGGTAAAGGTGAGGTTATCCAACATTTCCGTGGCCGAATCAGTAGCGCTTCTCATGGCCATCATGCGGGCGGAAAATTCCGAAGCGGCCGATTCCAGCATGGCCTGGTAAAGCCGCGTGTCGATCAGCCGGGGCAACAGGTGGTCCAAAACGTAACGCGGAGTCGGTTCAAAGGTCACGGTGCAATCCTGGGGGTAATTTTGGGAATGCGAGCGGTCGTAGGATAATCTTTCGGATTCGCTCATGTCAGCCAGGGTTGATTCTTTTTCGTCCGGTTCAAACGCCCCGGTCGTCATCAGCTCTTCCTCTGGCACGATGGGCAATAGCTGGACGATGGTTGGAACTTGCGAGATGGCGCTTTTGAAATCCGAGTAACAAAGGAAAACGCGGTCAGTCCTTTTCTCCAGGAACTCGTCATAAGCGAGTTGTCCGACGCTCTTGCTGCGGTCAAAAGATGGAGAATTTGAGATCGAGGGGAACGAGGCTAGGATCTTATCCGTGATCCTTCTCACGGATGATTCGATTTTTTTGCCCACAATGACTACGCTCACTGGTTCTTTCCTTAATTTGATGAATTCGGCGCTTTTTTTGACCAGTTGGGCGTTGAAGCCGCCGCACATGCCGCGGTCAGAAGCCGCGATGATCAAGATGGTCTTGGTGGATTCTTTGCGTCCGTAAAGCAAGGGATGCGAGCGTTGGTTGATGAGGGGGCGGATGTCATCCACGATGGTTTTGACGCTCCCGCTGTAAGGCCGGCTGTCCACCGTCATCTGAACGGCTTTGCGCATCTTAGCACTGGCCACGAGTTCCATGGCTTTGGTGATTTTGCGCGTGTTGCCGATCGATTTGATGCGCGCTTTGATGCGGCGGGTGGAGACGGCCATAAATTACTTCGCGAGGAAAGTTTGGTTCCAATCTTTAAGAGCCTTAGCCAATGCGGTTTCCAGCTCGGGTGACATGACTTTTTGCTCTTCGATGTTCTTGATGAGGTCGGAATCCTTAAGATATTCGTGCAAGCCGGATTCCCACTCTTGGATCTTGTCGGTCGGGATTTCGTCGCACAAACCTTTTGTCACGGCGTAAAGCACGACGATCTGGTTGCCGAGCGACATGGGCTGGTATTGTCCTTGTTTCAAAATTTCAACCGTGCGGCGTCCGCGCTCGATCTGCTTGCGGGTCGTTTCGTCGAGATCGGTCGCGAATTGCGCGAAGGCTTCGAGCTCGCGGAACTGGGCCAAGTCGAGGCGCACCGGACCGGCAATCTTTTTCATGATCTTGAATTGGGCATCGCCGCCGACGCGGGAAACGGAAAGGCCGACGTTTAAGGCCGGGCGCACGCCGCGGTAGAACAAGTCGCCTTCCAAAAAGATCTGGCCGTCGGTGATCGAAATCACGTTTGTCGGAATGTAGGCCGAGACGTCGCCGGCTTGCGTTTCGATGATGGGCAAAGCTGTCAGCGATCCCCCGCCGTTTTCTTTAGACAAGCGCACCGCGCGTTCCAAAAGGCGCGAGTGGAGGTAAAAGACGTCGCCGGGATAAGCTTCGCGGCCGGGCGGGCGGCGCAAGAGCAACGAAACTTCGCGGTAAGCCCAGGCGTGTTTGGAGAGGTCATCGTAAATAACCAAAGCGTCCTTGCCCTGGTCCATGAAGTATTCGCCAATGGCGCAACCGGCGTAAGGCGCGATGTACTGGAGTGAAGCGGGATCTGAAGCGCCGGCCAAAACGATGGTCGTGTATTCCATGGCTCCGGCTTCCTTAAGTTTAGTCACGATTTTGGCGATCTTGGATTCCTTTTGTCCGATGGCCACGTAAATGCAGACCACGTTCTTGCCTTTTTGGTTGATGATCGTGTCCACGGCGATTGCGGTTTTGCCGACTTGGCGGTCGCCGATGATGAGTTCGCGCTGGCCGCGGCCGATCGGAATCAAAGCGTCGATGCATTTAATGCCGGTCATGAGCGGAGTGTCGACCGGACCGCGGGTCATAACGCCAGGAGCCGTCTTTTCAATGGGATAATCCTTCTTGGTTTTGTACGCTTCCTTGCCATCCAGAGGCTTGCCAAGAGGATCCAAAACGCGGCCGAGCACGTCGTCGCCTACCGGCAACGAAAGCACCTTGCCCGTGCCTTGGACGGTCTGGCCGGTCTTAATGCCGGTGTAATCGCCCAAAACCATGGCGCCGACCCGGTCCTGTTCCAGGTTCAAAGCCACGCCCATGGCGCCGTCCTCAAAAGTCAGCATTTCCATGGATTTGACGTGCTTCAAACCCGTGATGGAGGCGATGCCGTCGCCTACTTCGCGCACGACGCCAATCTCCTCGGAAGCGCTTTCCGGTTTGAAGGACTGTATCTGGGCCGTGAGCTGTTCGGCGATCTTGGCCGCCGCGGTTGCGTTGGTGATGTTTGCCATATGTTTAGTTTGTAGTGATGAGATGTCTGGATAACTGTTGGAGCTTGGATTGGACCGTGTTCAGGTACCGCCAGTCGCCGCACGTGACGGATAGGCCGCCGATGACGTTGGGATCCACGTCGTACCGGATTTTGACGGTGCCAGTCAGTTTCTTTTCAAGGGCGGTTTTGAGTTTTTTCTGCGTCGTCTCGTTCATGAAGACGGCAGTCACGGCGCGGCAGATGTGGTAATTGGCGTTTTCGCGGGCCGCGTCCTCGGCCGCTTGTTGGAACAGGTCGAAAGATCCGATGAGATGGTATTCCATGACGAGGGCCAAAGTCCTGACGGTTAATGGTTCAACTTGTCCGTCCAAGACTTTTTTAAGCGCTTCGAATCTTTTTTCCAAAGGCACGCCGGCGTTGGTTAGGGCGCTTTTGACTTTAAAATCGGCTAGGACGGCTGAAACCAAATCCAGATCGTCCATGAATTCTGGGACGATCTTTTGCTCTTTGGCCGCCAGGATGGCGCCCAAGGCGAGATCTGTTAACAAACGATCCTGCTTCTTGGCCATAGTTTAGCTTTTTTCCATGTCCACGATCGCCTCTTGGATTAGCTTCTCATGCGATTCGGCGGTCATCTCCTGCACGATTTTTCCCGTGGCGGCCGTGATCAGCTTGGAGAGATCCTTCTTAAGCAAATCGTACGAGGCAATTCGCTCGCCTTTGATTTGCTCCTTGGCTTCCTTCAGTTGTTGTTCGACCTCAACCTGGGTTTCTTTAACCTTCTCGTCCTTAACGGCTTGGGCCTTTTGTTCGGCTTGCTCGATCATGTGCATGGATTCAGCACGCGCCTTATTCATGACGGTTTCGCGCTCTTTCTCGATATCCTTGATCTGTTGTTTGGCCTTTTCGGCATCGTCCACGCCTTTTTTGATTTTGGCGCGGCGGGCTTCCAGGGCCATTAACAAAGGCTTCCAGGCAAAAGCGCGGAGCACGATGAAGAGGACCAGAAAATTGACGAGCTGGGCGATGAACAGCCGGCCGTCGATTCCTAATTTGGTGAGCATTTCAGACATATT
>JAQURS010000002.1:0-153613 GCA_028715505.1 Patescibacteria group bacterium | reverse complement strand
CCAGGGCCATTAACAAAGGCTTCCAGGCAAAAGCGCGGAGCACGATGAAGAGGACCAGAAAATTGACGAGCTGGGCGATGAACAGCCGGCCGTCGATTCCTAATTTGGTGAGCATTTCAGACATATTGGTTTCGAACTTCGCAGTCCGTGTCCGGAAACCTCTGTCGAGACTTCCGGCAACTGAATGTGAAGCTTACCTTAGACGAACTTGATGATCAGGGCGACCACCAAGGCGTAAATGGCGATAGCCTCGATAAAGGCTGCCGCGATAAGCATGGCCGTCATGACCTTGGAAGCCGCTTCGGGATTGCGCCCGATGGATTCCATGGCCTTCGCGCCGACTTTGCCGATGCCAAAGGCCGGGAACATACCGCCCACGGCGATGGCCAAAGCCATGGCTACGAGCTTGACCGAGTCCAGGTTGGACGCCACGAGGTTGGCTGCTTCGGTTGCCATAAGATAAATGAATGATTAACGCTTGGCCGCTACGACGTGATTTTTTGTTTTATGTCGTCGACTCTGCGTAAGGGAATGAGTGACTCATCGTCGAAACGATAAGCCATCGCATGCTCCTACGATTGCGGTTCGTGGCTCATTTTTACCACGCCTCCCGGCTTGCCGCCGAAAGTGGCTTTGGAGTAATCGGCGCGCTTGGCGTGTTCCTCTTCGTGGTCGTGGGCCGTGGTGGCCATGCTCAAGAAAACGATGGTGAGCGTCGAAAACACCAAGGCTTGGACAAAACCCACGAAGAGTTCAAGGAAGAGGAACGGCAAGGGCGCCAGGAACGGCGAAAGGAAGCCCATGACGGCCAAGAGAACTTCGCCGGCGAAAATGTTGCCGAAAAGACGGAAGCCGAACGAAAGCGTCTTGGAAAATTCGGACATGAATTCCAAAATGCCCACGAATGATCCGATGAAGTAAGGTTTTTTCCAGGGCGCCACGAAAAATTTACCGAGATACGGACCGATCTTCAAATATCTCATGCCCATGACTTGCACCGAGGTCATGGCAAAGATGGCCACGACAAAGGTGAAGTTCAAATCGGCGGACATGGAGCGGATGAACGGAATCAAAACCTTTTCGCCGCCGTGCGTTTCCCAAAGTCCGATTGATCCTAGCCCGGGCACGAGTTCGACCAAGTTAGAACAAAGCACCACGAAGAAAATCGTGGCCACGATCGGGAAGATCCGGATTGATTTGTAATGGTCGTTGGTAATCGAGTCGATGAAATCCAAAAACATTTCCATCCCCGCTTCCACTATGCCCGCCAAGCCTTTAGCCGGCTTATCCACGTTCACGTTCCGTTTGACGGAGATGGCAATCGCGACCACCAAAACGAAAATCACGGCCGTCACCAAAAGGGTGTTGGTGATCGGCATGCCTGCGATATTCGTGAGGACTTCAGGTCCGATGGAGATCTCTAACATGGTTATTTTTCGGAATTATTGTCTCTTTTGTCATCCTGAGACTTCGTCGAAGTGTCTGGTTCGTTCTTATCGCTCAGTCCTTGGATGATTTTGACGGCCTTCATGCCAACCAGGATCGAGGAGATTATGATGGAGACGAAAATGCCGATCAGGATGAACAAAGGCGAAGTGTTCAGATATTTGTCCAACAATCGGCCTCCAATAGCCAGGACTACGAGTGGAATGGCCATGGTGTATCCGAACTGCCAGGCCAGATTGAAGGCTTGAGCTAAAGATAGCCCGTTGTCCACAGGCTTTTTTGGCTCATTTTGAGGCCCATTCTGCTCGGTTGACATGTTTTTAAAGACGCCAAAAGTATAGACGTGATTAGAGAGGGTGTCAATGGTCTGGAAATTTCAAATTTAGCGATTTTTGGAAAAAGAAAAAGACCGTCAGAACGGTCAGGAAGATTTGCGGCAGTAGACGACGATCGCGTCGTCCGAGCGGCGCTTTACCTCGAATTCGGAGGTAAAACCCGGGCAGGCGCATTCGATTATCGAGATGCCGGTGTAATCGCTCCAGCTGAGCATGTGCTGATTATAGATAATTTCCGTGAGGTCGCTCAGGTCGCGGAAGGATTTTTGAGCCTCCGCGTCGGCGCAGTAGACGCGTCCTTGCGGTTGCTCGACCGCGATGATGGTAAACGGGTTGAAGAGCAGCGAGGTCAGCCGAATCGAGGTCACGATCGGCTTTTCGGGCGGCTTGACGGTGGTTTGTGCGTGGCACGAGAGAATGTGCAGGGCGAAAATCATGATCCAAAGGGCTGGTCGCATCGGCTCCTCCTTTTTGGTTTGCGACTATTTAGACAAATTCGGCCCCAAAGGTCAAACACCAAAGTCGCAATCAAAAGCCCGCTCCGCGTTCTCGGTTGTTATCTCGCAAATTTCTTCGTAGCCCATTCCCCTCGCCTTGGCGATATGTTCCGCGACGTGTCGGACGTAAGCCGGTTCGTTGCGTGTGCCGCGGACAGGCACGGGCGCGAGCCAGGGCGCGTCGGTTTCCAAAAGCAAACGATTAATCGGCATCTTTTTGGTTATTTCTTCCAAAGTATCTTCGGGCGCCGTACCTTTACGCGGCTTAAACGTCACGATCCCTCCGATACCTAAATAGCAACCTAAATCCAGGTAAGCCTGTGCGACTTTCCAGGTTTCCGAAAAACCATGGATCACGATGCGGAGATCGATATGCTCACGGCGAAAATCGCTGATCGCTCGCAGCATATCATCTGCCGCGTCTCTCGAATGGACAATCAGAGTCTTATCCAGCTTAGTAGCTAAAAAAGTTTGTTCGTATAAAACACGGAGTTGCTCTTGCTTAGCTTTTTCAATCGTTAAACCCGGCTTCATTGATCCTTCTTGCGAAAAATAATGATAATCCAGTCCAACTTCACCGATCGCCAACACGCGTTTTGATGATTTGGCGATCTTTTCCAGTTCCGCTATGTCGTAAGTTTCTTTTGACGCGCCGACTTCGTCCTCATCTTCAAAATCACTTGTCACGTGGTCGGGATGATAACCGACCGCCGCCCAAGTATCAGGATGTTGGTCCGCGTAAGTCACGCCGTCGCGGCTGGTATTCATGGCCGTGCCAATGGTAATCGTCTTTACGCCAAATTCAGCCATGCGGGCGTGCACAGCTTCCCTGTCTTCGTCGTATTTCTTGAAGTGAAGATGGCTATGGGTGTCGACTAACATACTGGAAACTAAAAACTGGAAACTAGAAAGAGTCAAGCAGTACTAAGTTGCTCTTTCCAGTTTCTAGTTTCCACTTTCTAGTTATAAGAGCAGCCAGAGTATTTTTGTAAACGAGGCGAAGATCCACGTCGCAATCGAAGAACCGTTGATATAAACCATGACAGACGGGATCAGGTTAAAGGTCTTGATGATCCAGATCAGGCCGCCGATGATCAGGATGCCTTCCAGGAACCCCAAAAACGCGCCTAGGACGTGGTTAATCGACTTCATGAAAGGAATGATGGCGATGAAGTTGAAGGTCTTGTCGATGGCTTTAAAGATCCAGCCCATGACGCGCGTGACCAGGACAAAGAGCAGCAAAAAGGCGATCACTTTGGCCCACCCGGCCGGCATGAACGGTGAAAAGACGAGCGCCAGTTGGACGTAAAAGTATTTCGCGATCAGGAAACCGATTACGGCGCCCACGATGCGCCCCAAAGCGTAAATAAAACCGTCCTTAAGCCCAGAGCCAATAAAGGCAATCAAGGCCAGGACTAAAATTATGTTAAAGAGGAGCATATTGATGCTATTCTAGCATAATTACCAAATTCAAATAACCAATATCCAAAAAACTTCAAATCTCAAAAACTTTATATTCACCTTCTTTTAGCGTCTCTATCGGCAGGTCTTCTTTGTAATTTTTCAACAACTCCAGTTCTTTTATTTGAGAGCCATCCCAATGTGCGAAGCATTTTACAGGCAAAACACCCAGGCCCTCCTCTATTTGATGTCTGTCGTTACTGTAGTAATACTCCGAAATAGCGTAGGCGCCTGCCGAAGATCCAAAATATTTTTTGTTCTTGATTAGATCTTTAAAGTTAGACAGCCTACTCATTACTTTCATTAGAAGTTTAGTATCACCTCCTCGTACGAAGATAATGTCGCTATCATTAACTTGTTTTTCGAAAGCATTTGGATCGGTATCAGCTACGACGAGTTCGCTTTCAATTCCAATTACCTGTTTTGAAAAATTAATTTTATCTTCGGAGAGCTTTTCATCCCAAAATTCTGGCATGCGAGCATAATAAACCAACAAAACCTTAAC
The DNA here is from genome assembly GCA_028715505.1 of Patescibacteria group bacterium. Lineage (GTDB taxonomy): Bacteria > Patescibacteriota > Patescibacteriia > 2-12-FULL-60-25 > 2-12-FULL-60-25 > MWCR01. Next base: position 149,369 of record JAQURS010000002.1, on the reverse strand, counting down.
CGTAGTTTTAAATCCACTAGTCAAGATTCTTGTTATATTTTGATAATTCTCCAGACGTTCTTTTTCGTTCCATTGTTTTGAACCACCACCGTGGAGAATGAAATTGGTCATACTAGACCGATTTCGGAAACAATATCTTCGGTTCGGGTAATTCTGATCCGGGTTGCAGGCCGCCCCAGGTTTTGAGGACTTTAATCCCCTTCTTGCGTTCGGTCTTAGGATCCTGACCAAGCTGGCGGATGATTTCTTCGGCAATGTTTGGCATTATCGGCTCAACCATCCAGGCGTAATGGCGACAGGCTTCGAGGAGTGTGTAGAGGACGATGCCGGCCTTGCTTAGGTCGTCTTTTGCCAACTTAAAAGGCTTAGTCTCTTCGACGTATTTGTTGGCACTAATAAGCGAACAGTTCTCGCCATTCCAGATCGTCTCAAGAGCAAGATCAAGCCTCGCGGAATCGATGTATTGGTCAACGGCCTGCCAAAGCGTCTCAATCCCCTCCGCGCCGCCCCAGGACGAATCGTGTAACGCGAAACGTGTATCGTGTAACGCACAATCGGGGACTTTGCCATCAAAATACTTCCTGCTCATCGAGATTGCCCGGTTCACGAGGTTGCCAAACGTGTTGCCAAGATCAGTATTGTAGCGTTCTGCTAAACGGGTTTTGGAAAAGTCGCCGTCTTCACCGAACGGAATTTCGCGCAACAGGAAATAGCGAATCGCGTCGAAAGGATATTCCTTAATCAGATCAAGCGGATCGATGGCATTGCCCAGCGATTTGCTGATTTTTTGGCCGTCGATAGTAAAGAATCCGTGCGCGAAAATCTTTTCCGGCAATTTAGGCGTACCGTCCTCGTTTTGCAAAAGCGGATCTGATTTGGCCGCGCTCATGATCATGGTTGGCCAAAGCGCGCAATGGAATTTAATGATGTCCTTGCCGACAAGATGAAGGTTGGCCGGCCACCATTTTTTGAAAAGTTTATCATCCGTTCCGTCGAGCTCAGCTCGACCGTAACCCACGGCCGACATGTAATTGATGAGCGCGTCGAACCAAACGTAAATGCGTTGCGAGTCGTCGTCCGGCACCGGAATGCCGCAGGAAAGTTTTTTCGCCTCGCGAGAAATCGAAAAATCCTCAAAAGCTTCTTTAACGTAGCTCCTGACCTCGTTCATGCGGCCAACCGGCTGCACGAACTCGGGATGATTGTGATAGAGCTTAAGAAGTTCGTCTTTATAAGCCGAAGCGCGGAAGAAATAATTTTCTTCTTTGACGAGTTGAAGCTCCTTGTTTGGATGCAAGGGACAATGTCCGTCCTTGATTTCAAACTGGGTTTTGAATTCCTCGCAGCCCACGCAATACATCCGTTCGTAGGCGCTTTTGTAGATGTCCCCCGTCTTGGCCACCGCGCGCCAAAAGCGGTCTACTGCTTTCCGGTGCCGCTCTTCGGTCGTACGGATGAAATCGTCAAAGCTGATGCCAAGTTCCTTCCAAGTGTTTTGCCAAATAGCGGCCATCTGGTCCAGATAAGCCTGTAAGTCCGCGGCACCGGCCTTTTGCGCGGCTTCCAGGTTCTTTTGGCTGTTCTCGTCCGTGCCCGTCAAAAACATGGTCGGCACGCCGCGCAAACGGTTGGCGCGCGCCAAAGCATCCGCCGCGACGGTCGTGTAAGTCGAGCCGATATGCGGTTTGTCATTCACGTAATATATGGGCGTGGTGACGTAGAACTTGTTGGTCATGGGGCTTAGATTACGGCAAATTAAGGTGATTGTCTACTCCAAAATCACCAGCGGAACTCCTTTCTTTTGTTCGGCCAAGTCTTGTTCGAGTGTCTGCTTGAAATCTTGATCAAGCTCGCTTAGATGCTTCAGTCCATCCTCAGTGTTACAGAGCGGGTCGACGTAACGAATTTTTTTCTCCATTCGCCTGTCTGATTTTGGAAACTTGTCCCATGCCATGGATTTTAAGGCTGAGAATAACTTCAAGAATTCCGGATCCTGGCAGTCTTTGAGCAAATCCAAGACGTATTGATCATCTTTGGAAAAATCTTCGAATTTTATGCAACCAAGGTCAAGAGCTCGTCTCAAAGCTTTAGCAAAATAATAGTAACTATTAACCGCGATTAAACCGCCCCAGTTTAATTTCTGCCTCTCTAGAAAATTGATGGCGAAAAGTTTCCCAATCGGTACGTCGGAAAAAACTATAAATCCATCTTTGACAATTATTTTTTCTAGGCAGGTTTTAGCGACTTCCGGAGAAAACTCGCGCAAAGAATAATCCACTCGATCAGCGCAAAGATCCGGAATTGATCTTTCAAGCAAACCAAAACGATGGTAATCGGTAATGTTTTCGAGTTTGTAACCGTACTTTTCCAAAATTCCAGGCAACTCGGTTTTGCGGAGGATGGTCAGATGATTGTCGTCTTGATAACTTTCGTCTCCTCCAATTTCTTTAACTACCCAATCAATGACGTGAGAAAAAGCGGTATGCGACGCGTCATGCAATAAACCCGCGATTTGCTCCTCCTCTGTTGCTCCAAGTTTTTTCAGAATTAACATGACGCCCAGTGAATGTTCAAATCGGCTAAAGCTTTTGAAAGGATAAAATTCCTGCGGAACGCCTAATTGGTTAATGCCTTTCAGGCGTTGGACGGCGGGTGAATTTATCAGCTCAACCAAAACCGGCGATTCTATCTCAAAATCTCCGTAGATCCGGTCCTGGACGAACATATTAGAGGAATTTAACCAATTCTTCCGGCGTACTTGCGACTTTGTCTATCATTGAATCGCGACACGGTTCGCCGGTGGTGGGCGTCAAAGCGACGATCGGTTTGGATAGCGCGTGAGCATAAGCCATTTCCATGGTCACACTCGTGCCAGCATAGTTCTCGTGATTGTAAACGAAACAGACGTCGGCTTTACGAATGAAATCAAAATGTTCCAGCGTCAGTCCTTTAAAAATTATGTTAGTGATATTCTGCGTTTCGGCTTTGTAATACTCGGGCAAAGGTTCTTTGAAGTTTGGTTCGAATATCAGAACTCCTAGTTCTTCCAAGGCGACGCAGAACTGGTGGATTTGTTCACGAAATTTTTTCGAACCACAGATAACAACTGAACGCATATTATTATTTGAAATTCTTCGGCGCGATGATTATCACCGCTTCGCCTTTGTCGCTTGTCGCCTTCACTTGCTCTAAAACTTCCTGAGCCGTTCCTCGGTAAAGCGTTTCGTGCATCTTGGTTAACTCACGTCCGACGAACGTCAGCCGTTTATCCAGCGTCGAGCTCAGAGCTTCCAGAGCTTTAAGCAGACGATGGGTTGATTCGAAAAAGACAACAGCTTCGGAGCGCTCGGCAATCTCTTTAAAGAATGTCTGACGGCCTTTTTTGTGGGGCGCGAAACCAAGGTAAGTAAAATTCTCCATCGGGAAACCGCATACAGAGATGGCGGCCGTTAAAGCCGAAGCACCAGGGATCGGAATCACCGCAATCCCCTTTTCCAAAGCGTCGGCCACGAGTTTGCCGCCCGGATCATTCACGCCTGGCGTGCCTGCATCGGAAACGTAAGCCGCGTTTTCGCCTTTAAGCAACCTATGAATCACGGCTTCGCTGGATGAGTGTTGATGGAGCGCGATCAAAGTCTTTTTAGCTCCGATGGAAGCCATGAGTTTTGAAGTGACTCTGGTGTCTTCGCAAGCGATAAAATCAACGGCCTCAAGCGTTTCTTTGGCGCGTAAGGTCAGATCCTTCAAATTGCCTATGGGAGTGGCTACGATAAATAATTTTCCTGACATGCGCATATAGTGCCACGGAGTCGGCTTTTTTGCTATAATGAGGCCAGTATGCAGATAAAAGCGCTTTTGATGTTAGCTGTTCTCTCGTTTGTGGGCGCGGGTTGCTCAAAATCCACGCAAGTCGGCGTTAAACCAATACCACCCATGCCGACCATTAGCATCAGCGAGCCCGCCCTGTCTTCCACGACAACCGACTCACAAATCCGGCTGGTCGGATCTTCAAATATGACGCAAGTCTGGATTGGGCAATCAATCTACGACGTAAAAGACGGAAAATTTCAAACGGTTTTGGATCTTAAAGACGGGCTAAACGAATTTCCGGTTTGGACCGGCAACGGGATCGTGACTTCGACCATGGCGATTAAGATTGAAAAACTCGTTCCAGCCACTTCAACCCCGGTCGTCGCGATAGCTCCAACCAAGACGACTGTTTCGCCAAGAACCGCCACTAAATCGACTACTCCCAAGCCAGCGGCCGCTCCTAAAACTCAACCGCAAGTCCCAGTCACCTTTTCATCATCCGAAATGAAGTTAACCGCCTCGCTAGGCGTTTACGGCGCACAACTCAACTGGTCCAAGGCCTTCGACCCTTTCCAGTCTTACGTGTTGGTTAAATCGCAGACAGATCCGAACGTGTATTTTCCCAAAGTTTTTTGGTTTCATGCCATCAACGATATTGATTTCAGGACATTCACTGACCGCGACACCAAAGCTGGCAAGACTTATTACCGTGTTTGCAAACTTAAACCCGACCAATCGGCGGTTTGCGGAAACGTGGCTTCAGTCAACAAATAATATGATGCGTAAATATTTAGTCTGGCTTATAGCCGGACCAATCATCGTAGCTCTCGGTTTTTGGGGTTGGAATTACATGCGTTCACGGTCTTTGGATGAAAAAGCTAAGTCATTGATACAAAATCAAAATATGCCGTATCTGCCCCCCGAGCAGACTGTGGCCAATGTCGATCCCAATGTTTTAAACAGGCAAACGCTGGAAGAAGCGGTCAGGAACTTTAGGGCAGCCAAGAGTTTCAGGGCATCGATCTCGCAGCCGATCGCCCAAGGGACACTGACGGGAGAAATCGAATACGTTAAGCCGCTTAGGTTGCACGCCATTTTAACCGAACCGGACAAGCAGATTTCCGAGTTGATTATCATTGGCGGGACGGTTTACGTGCGCATGGGCGCCCAAAAATGGGAAATGAGTAATAACGCTTTCGCGAAAAGTTTTGGCCAAACGTTTTTTACGTCGATGTTGGTTTCCGACAACACGCTCGCTTCTTTTGGCATCGAAGACAACGCGGCCATCGCCGTCAAATCGGACGGCTCGAAACATTGCAAAAATTATTCGACCCAGTACAAGCAGGAAGACAAGTCTTATTCGATCCAATTTTGCTTGAACGACCAAAAGCAAATCGTTTACATGGTCACCGAAAACAAGGAGGGTACCATGACGACCAATTACAAAGATTTTAACGCCTTATTCCTTATCGAGCGTCCGATGATGCCTCTGCTCGAACCAAGGAAACCGGGCGAAACGGCTACGACGACGCAATAATTTCCGGTTTGGGCGCTTTACTTCTCCTGTAAAAGATCAATCCGGCCCAAGTTCCCAAATAAACCAAAATAATTATCGACAAGCCCATCACCGGCACCAGGCCGAGGCTTTTTGCGGTCATCAATCCAAGCAGCGCCAAGGCGCCTAGAATAACGAAAATTGAATAATGTTTTGGACGGTCTGGAATCTGCCAAAGTTTAGCAATCAGGATGGCGGCCGCGGACGCCACGAACGAGCTAACGAACCATCCGATAAAGCAATTTAGCGGTACGCCGAGAAAGCTGCCTTGCATGGACCAAGCTTCGGCGGTTGAGGCGGCCATAATCGGTTCCACGACCAAGCTTAGAATCATCACCGCGAAAGCCGTGTCAAAAGCCCAAGCAAAAAGGATTTTAGGGTCGTTGGCCATTTTTTGGGGTCTCATCAGCAGTAGGACGGTCGCGTTCAGGAAAAACCAGAACACCGGCACTGGCCAGGCTAGGCTGAAGATCTTCCAGCCCAAAATATCGTGATAAGTGACAAATCCGTACGGCCATCCACGTATTACGTTAAGGAGGGCAGCTCCTATGATCACGGCAAAGATGGATAGGCAGGCTTGAACCGTCTTTTTTATCCCCACCTGTGGCAGATAGAGGCAAATCACGTAAAAGACGGCCGCCACTACTCCCAATCCTATGCCCCAGAAAGACGTGACTTTGATGGGCCAAAATATGACGCCGATTAAGGCCCAAAGAATGAAAAGGCCGAGGATCATAAGGGATGCTTTGCCCAGGCGTTCAACTCGTTGTTGATTCATAACTTTGTAGATGATAGCTGACTTTCTTTGGCTAAACAAACCCAAGATACCGACTATTGTCTTGCCTTTAACTCTGTGGTACAAATAATTAGCACTCGTCGACTTAGAGTGCTAAACAATATGATGCCCCAAAATTTTACGACAAAAAGCCAAGAGGCCATCCAACTAGCCCATCAAATGGCGCTAGAGAACGGTCAGCAGACCCTCGAACCGGTCCACCTTTGCTTAGCTCTCCTTTCCCAAGACGGCAGCGTTGTGCCTTCCCTTTTGAAGAAACTCCAAGTGGACGCCGTCAAACTTCAAGACGAATTGGAGTTCCTGCTCAAACAGATGCCCAAGGTTTCGACCAGCGTGGGCGGCGTCGGGCAGATCTTCTTTAGCCAGGATATGGCCAGGGTTTTAGTGCAAGCCGAAAAAGTCGCCCAGTTTTTTAAGGATGAATACATTTCAACGGAACACCTTTTGCTTGGACTGGCTGATTCCCCTACCGAGGTTGGGGCCGTTCTTAACCGCCACGGCGTGATCGTGGATTCGATCTTAAATGCTTTAAAAGAAGTCCGCGGCAGCGCCATGGTCGATTCTCCTGAACCGGAAAACAAATATCAGGCATTGAGCAAATACTCGCGTAACCTGACTGAACTGGCTAGGCAAGACAAGCTTGATCCCGTCATAGGTCGTGACGAAGAGATCAGGCGCATTATGCAAGTCCTGACCAGGCGCACCAAGAATAATCCCGTGCTCATCGGCGAAGCGGGCGTCGGCAAGACGGCCATCGTGGAAGGTTTGGCGCAACGCATCGTGTCGGGCGACGTGCCTGAGACTTTGAAAGACAAGGATGTGGTTTCGCTTGATCTCGGATCCCTCGTGGCCGGTACGAAGTTCCGCGGAGAATTTGAAGACAGGCTTAAGGCTTTGATTAAAGAAGTGCAGGAAAGCCACGGCAAAGTTATCCTCTTCATCGATGAGCTTCATACTTTGGTTGGCGCGGGCGCGACCGGCGAAGGCGGTTCCATGGACGCTTCCAACTTGCTTAAACCCGCTCTTGCCAGGGGCGAACTCCGGGCCATCGGCGCGACGACCATCAAAGAATATAGGAAATACATCGAGAAAGATGCTGCTTTGGAAAGGCGCTTCCAGCCGATTATGGTGGAAGAACCGACTGAAGACGACGCGGTGGCCATCCTCCGCGGCATTAAAGATAAGTATGAGCTGCATCATGGCGTGCGAATTACTGACGTGGCTTTGATCGCGGCCGTTAAACTTTCGGTCCGTTACATTTCCGATCGCTTCTTGCCGGATAAAGCCGTTGATTTGATCGATGAAGCGGCTTCAGGTCTCTGCATGCAGATCGGTTCCATGCCCGAGGACTTGGATCGTTTAAAGCGCGAAATGGTAAAACTCGAGATTGAAAAAAGGACTTTGGTTAAGGAAGAAGACCAGGAATCAAAAACTCGCTTGAAGGAGATGGAAAAGCATTTGGCGGAAGTCAGGGAAAAATCCGACGAACTGGAGCTTTCGTGGAAGGCTGAAAAAGAGATTTTGACCGCCAGCCGAGCCGTTAAGCAGCAGATCGAAAAGTTGAAGAGCCAGGCTGAAATCGCGGAACGCCACGGTGATTTGGAAAAAGTTTCCGAGATCCGTTACGGGACCATCCCGGATAAAGATAAGGAACTGAAAGGATTGGAAACCAAGCTCAAGAACATGCAGGGTAAGCGCGGATTGCTTAGGGACGCGGTGACCGAGGAAGACGTGGCTAACGTGGTCAGTCGATGGACGCATATCCCAATGACAAGAATGCTTGAGAGCGAGGCTAAGAAATTAATTCATCTCGAAGAAGAGTTGGCCCAGAGGGTTGTTGGGCAAGAAGAGGCCGTTCATGCCGTCTCAAACGCCATTAGGCGCTCCAGGGCCGGCCTTTCCGAGCCTAAGAGGCCAATTGGGTCATTCCTGTTCCTAGGGCCGACAGGAGTCGGTAAAACCGAACTTGCCAAGGCTCTTGCCGCCTCCATGTTCGACAATGAGGAAGCTATCATCCGCTTGGACATGAGCGAATACGGCGAACGCCACTCAGTCTCCCGCATGATCGGTTCCCCGCCGGGCTATATCGGTTATGACGAAGGCGGACAATTGACTGACAGGATCAGGCGCCAGCCTTATTCGGTCGTGCTCTTGGATGAAATCGAGAAAGCCCATCCTGAGGTCTTCAATACCCTGCTCCAGGTATTGGACGACGGCCGCATGACGGATGGTAAAGGGCGCATGGTCAGTTTTAAGAACACGATCATTATCATGACTTCAAACATCGGATCTGACATGATTCTGGATTACGGCGTGAAGAGTAATGAAATCGGTTTTAAATCAGATTCTGACGAAAAGAAGAATGACGAAGAAAAGATCAAAGAAAGAGTGATGGAAATGCTTCGTGAGACATTCAGGCCAGAATTCCTGAACCGCATAGACGAAGCTATTGTCTTCCACGCCCTTTCCAAGGCTGATTTAAGGAGTATTGTTGAGCTGCAATTAAAGGAAGTAATCGCCAGGTTGCAGGAAAAGAAGATCACCATCGAATTCAGCGACGCGGCCAAGGATTTGTTGGTCGAAAAAGGCTACGACCCGGCTTACGGCGCCCGTCCGCTCAAGCGCGCCATCCAAGATTTGATTCTTGACGAACTGTCATTCAAACTTATCGAGAGCGAGATAAAAGAAGGCGACAAAGTTGAAATCAGCGCGAGAATGGGCAAGATCACTACCAAAAAAGCCGTTCCGGTGGCAGCCCACAAGTAAAATAAATCCCCCGATGAACTCGGGGGATTTTGTTATTTGACTGATTTGTATTCCTTTTGAATGATCTTCCACTTGTCCATCAGGTAATCCTTGATTTCCGGCATCTCTTTGGCATTGATGTCCTTGGTCTTGGCGTAGTAGGCCAAAAGTTTTTCAACAATCTCCTCGTAACGTTCCTTGGTCAGATTCTTGGTCTTTTGAATTTCCTTCATCAACTTCTTCTGCATATCGACGGCTTTCTTTTCCGCTTCATGCAGCATCTTCTTACCCTTGGGGGTATTCAGATAATAAGCAGTGGCCACGCCAAGAGCGGCTCCGGCCACCAATCCGGCCGCTAGAAGGCCGTTTTTGGGATGTTTTTTAGGCATATTTTATAAAATTAATCTTATTTTGATTATAGCACCGACCGCTTTTTAAAGCATCTTAATTTTCTGTCAACCCCTCGGCTCGCTCGGGGTGACCCTGAACCCCTGTTGAAGGGTCAAGAGACGTCGCGTCCTGACTTTGCCGGCTTCGACCCCGGGTTGGTCGAAAGCATTAATCTCATACAGCTCACCCGCCATGGCTGTTGCTAGTTCATAAAAGATTATCAGCGCTCCGAGTGATACTTCATCAACCTTCTCTAGAACAATTCTGCCAATTGGCCGCTTGGCGTCCGCCAAGGCCTCGAACGTTCCATTGGCTTCGGCAGCCAAAAGATCCTTGAATTTCTTACCAGCCGTTTCGGCCATCGGAACGAATGATTTGGCGTTGGACGGGACTTTAAGCTTCGCGTCATGGGCCTGCACCGTCAAAAACGTGTAAATTTTGTCGTCGGGACCTTCCTGGTAAAGTTGCAATTGCGAATGCTGGTCCGTCGGCCCGACTGACACGACGGGAGTTGGCCCGTAAAAATTCTTTTGTCCGTTCCTGCGGGTCGCCTTGCCCAGCGACTCAGCCCAAAGCTGACGCCACCAATTGGAAAACGAATAAAGACATCCGGAGTAAGCGAATAGAACGTGGATGTTGCGTTTCTTTCTTGTTTCGTGCGCCACTTGCCAAGCCGCAAACCGATCGATGAAATGGGCGGCCCCGTGCTCCTCCATCCAATCGTTGCGCATCATGACGGCACCTTTCAAAAGATTGCGAACGTTGATACCGGCTAAAGCCAACGGGAATAGTCCAACCGCCGTAAGGACCGAAAAACGTCCGCCAATATTCTTTGGGATTTCTAAAATACTGTAACCTTTCTTAATGGCGAGTTCGCGCAAGTCACCGTCTTCCGGATCAGTCGTGCAAATAATTCGTTCCGCCACTTTCTTGGCCCCGACTTTTTTCTCGAGCCTCTGTCTTGCTTCAAAGAAAGCGGCCATGGTCTCCAAGGTTTTGCCTGATTTACTGATTACGTTAACGCAGGTTTTATCCCAAGGTATGGCGTCTAAAACTTTTAAGACTTCTTCAGGGTCCGTCGTATCGCCCGAAAACCAAAGTTTGGTTTTCTCAGGTTTTATGGCCGAATAAATCGCTCTAGCTCCCAAATCCGATCCTCCGATACCCAATACCAGGCAATTCTTAAATTTCGAGAATTTTTTGGCAGCCTCTTCGATTGATTTTAAGTAACCTTGGTCGTCCAAGATATTCAACCAACCCTGCACTCCGGATTTATGCAAATTCAAAACGGCTTTATGGGCTTCGTGCAGATCCGGCGGACTGACGCGTTCCGTGGCTCCCAAATCAGCCCTCATTAGGCTGTCCTCGTATGAGATCGGGAGCTTAGGCATATCTATTCAGCCACGGCCGACACTTCGTCGCTCCATTTAATGCATTCCGGGCGCCTGTATGTACAAACTCTAAAATAATAAGTCCTTCCCGCCACCAAGTCAGTCCAAGTGAATGATCTGGAATCGGGGCTCCCTAGTTCGTGATTGTATTTACCATAACCACCCGCATTCGGGGTGCCCGAAAGCATCGCAAGAAACCCATCTGAATTTTTTATGCCGTTCATTTTCCATTTGACGACAACTTCCCCTGGCTCACCAAGTTCGGCTGAAAGCTCAATATTCTTTTCTTGGGTTGGAGTGGTTGGTTCGGCAATGTCTATGCCTCGATATGGTTGGCTGCCTTCACCGGTCTGCCCATCAATCACGGCTGTCGTCGGAGTCGCTGGTGCCACGGAAGTCGATGTGGCGGTGTCGGATGTGCTGGTGACTGATTTTTGTTTTGCGCCCGATGGACACTCGCCCCTATAAAAAGCCCATTCTTCGCATTGGATGTTGTTCGGCAGTTCACAATAACCTTCCTCTCCCCCGTCCAAGGCTTTTTTCATGCTGAATTTTCCGCCCTGTCCCAAACAGTAGACGGTTGCCGGGTTGGAAAGGGTCGTGTCTTTGGCTATCTGGTCGTCTTTGGCCCCGTTTACGACCGTGGTCGAGGCATTTTGGGAGGATTGTTCCTGGTTTGGCTTTTTAGCGGAGCACCCTGCCCCAGCTAAAACCAGGATTAGCAAGATTGGGAGGAAAAGTTTAGTAGACATGGGATGATTGTATCACATTTGAGATTAAATTCTCTAATTTGTTAAGCGAGTTTTCCAATCCTCCCGGGTCAAACGAGTTTACGATTTCATGATCCGCCTGCAGTCCTGAGTCTGCCCGTACCTGATCCGCGATCCTCCTCGTCTCGTCTCCCGTTTCCTTATATCCCGCCGGGATGACTTTTATGACAACCACGTCGTAACCGGCAGCGCGCAAAGCCCTCACTCCGTCTTCCACTAACGCGGCGATCGCCAACTTAGATGAGAGGATTTTTTCGAGATCAAGCCTGTCGGTCGCATACAAATTACCCGCATACTCGGCAAAATGTGTCAGTTGTCCCCTGGCTTGGCGCTGTTTGATGTCATCCGCCGTCGTAAAGTCGTAAAATAACCCGTCCTCTTCCCCTCTTTTTGGTCGGCTGGTCAACGATCGTGAGATCTCAAGTTTATCGGGGTGTTTGGCTACAAGGGCTTTGATCAGGGTCGATTTGCCCGACCCGCTCGGGCCAACGAGGCCGAGGATTGGGTTCATAAAATAAAAAGCTTTTTTCGCGCGGCATCCACGTCTTCAACGAAAAAGATTTGATTGCCGCGATTGCATTCCAAAATAAAAGCCCTGAGGCTTTCGCTCGCGATATTCGTAAAATCACCCACGATCGCCAAACGAATTCCGTAGTTAACGAATTTTTGGAGGATTTCTCCGGCCAAACCGGTTTTTAAATCAAAAAAGGCGGGATCAATGTTCTCTTTATGCAAGATCATGTTCCTAACGTTCATGAGCTTTGGGTTAGCCATCGTGTCCAGGGCGTCTTGGACGGTTTTTATTAAAACCTGGTCAGAGGCGATTTCCACCGCTTTTCGTTGCCCCTCTTCGTAAAAAGTAATGTTCATTTCCGACATAGTGCGTAAGTTGACTTTAACGCTGGTTTAAGGTATCTTTACGGTCGTTAAGTACCAATATTCCGGGGTCGTCTAAAGGTAGGACAACAGACTCTGAATCTGTTTATCGGGGTTCGAATCCCTGCCCCGGAACCAAGTAAAACCGTTCGCGCCAAGCGACCGGTTTTATTTTTAAGCTACGACTTGCCCGCCAAAAGCGTCCAGTAAACGCCCAACCGTGTCCTTTTGGATTTCCGTCTTTTCGTCGGCTTGGCCGGTGGCCAACATCCCGTCGATCGTGATCTGACCATTGCCCGAAATCTCGCGAATCACGTTTTCCAATAAAGTTTTATTTTTTCCGTTCTGCAAAATGGTTTGCATGTGGTAGGGATATTGGAATTCAAGCACGAGTGACGAGCCCCGGACGTCGACTAACTTGCAAAGTTTTAAGATAAACAAAAGCGATTTATTGCTTTCCATGGCGTCCAATACTTTTGGCCACAATAAACGGACTTCTTGTAACGTGAAACTTGTAACCTGTAACGTCGAACCGGCGGATGGTCTGGCTGGCGGATTAACTATTTCTTTATTTGCGACTGGGCTGGTGGGCGGCGGCTCGTTATCGTCTTTTTGATCTTGTTTTTTAACCTCTTGGTTAGTAGTTGCTCCGACCGCTATGGCACACATGGCCATTTCCATGGCAAAACGCGAGTCCACGCCCAGTTTGGCGTCTTTGCGGCGTTCCATGAGCAATAGGGAGATATTTAACAGTTCTTGATGGTCAAAAGCATCTATCAAACCTGCTAAAGCCTTAGATCCGGCTTCACCTTTACGCAAAGCTTCAGCTTCTTTGGAAACTGCCTTGGCCAGCATGAGCGATCTTACGGCCCCGATTAAGTCGTCAAATAAAGGCGCAAAAGCCACGCCATCCTGCTCGAGGTCTTGAATCTTTTGCATAACCAGACCCACGTCGCGTTTGGACGCGCAGGTTAAAATGTCAGCCGCCAGGGGAAGTTGCGAAGCCGGAATCACCAAAGAAGCCACGTCGGCCGTAACGTGTTTTTCACCCAAGCTGAGCAACTGCCCTAAAAGATTTTCCGCGTCGCGCAAACAACCCTCCGCCTTATTGGCTATGGCCGCTAAAACCTCATCATCGACTTTGAATTTTTCCTTGCTTACCAAATCCTTAAGCCTGGAGATTATGTCTTCCTGGGAAATGCGGTGAAAATCGAACCTTTGGCAACGGGAGACGATGGTGGCTGGGACTTTATGCTTTTCCGTGGTCGCGAAAATAAAAATAGCGTGCTCTGGCGGTTCTTCGATGGTTTTAAGCAACGCGTTCCAGGCCGAAGTCGAAAGCATGTGCGCTTCGTCGATGATGTAGACCTTGTATTTAAGTTCAGACGGCACGAAGCGGACGTGCTCCACGATAGCTTCGCGCACGTTGTCGACGCCCGTATTCGAAGCGGCGTCCATTTCGATGATGTCGATGCTGCCGACCAGCGTCCTTTCGCAAGCTTTGCATTGGCCGCAAGGCTCGCCGTCTTTGGGTGATTCGCAGTTAACGGCTTTGGCGAAAATGCGGGCGGCCGTGGTTTTACCGATACCGCGCGGTCCGGCAAAAAGATAAGCGTGACCCAGTTTTTTCTGTTCGACTTCTTTGCGCAAAATTTCAGTCACGTTCCCCTGCCCCCAAATTTCTGAAAATTTAGTCGGTCTGTATGCCCTGCTCAGGTTCGCCATACGGCACAAAGATTACCTGTCGGTCAGGTTTTGGGCAATACTTAAAATCCATCAAAAAACGGGGTTTAATCCCGTTTGATGATGTTTTCCACGGCCGCCCATTTGGACGGGGCGTTTTTCGGTATCAGGATGACGATATCATCGCCGGTCTGGCCTTTAAAATAAGTCACGGAGGCCGTCAGGATGTTGTATTTGCGTCCGTCGCCCACTACTTTCCAGTCACTGGTCACTTCGTCGCGCGTCAATACGCCCATGACCCTTTGCCTTTCGATGGGTCCGATTTGCTTGTAAAGGAAACTGCCGTTCGGTTGGATGGTGAGCTTCATGATATCGCCTTCCACCAATTTGGACTTCGAGGCGTAATTCGGCGGGACCATGTAAAGCTTGCCGTCCGAACCAATCATGTTTTGGCCGTCGAAAACACCTTCCACGATCTTGCCCTCGTTGGCCGGGTGCATGATTTCGCCTTCATCGGTCATGGCCTTCCTGACGAATTGGTCGAGATCAGCGGGTTCTGCCTCGCTCGCCAAAAGACGTTCCAGATTGCTGAGGTCGTTTTTAAGGTTTGTAATTAACTTTTTTGCCAACGTGAGTTTCGTTTCGAACGAATTCAAGATCACCTTCCCGTCCTCATCAGCCATATCGGTTGGCATTTGCAGCTCTTGGATTTCCTGTTCCTCCGCCTCTTTAGGTTCTTGTTGTTTGCGTGAGGTAGGCATATTTTTGTTTGTTGGCTAATAAATATCACAAAAGATATCCACAGACTATTTTGACATTTCTAGTTTACGTTAGCTAATGGAAAAGTCAAATAAAAGCAATCAATCATGCTCGCCCTTCATCTCTCATGGCCCGCTCCATCGTGTTGTACCTTTCCATCATTTCCATCTCAACTATTTCACGTTTTCGGCCATATTTGTATCTCGAGAGCTCTTTGATCATGTTTGCCAGCTCTTTATTCCCGGGCGGCGGCATGATCGGCTTCATGTTAAACGCCTTACTGGCCGTGTTATCGATCAAAAGCTTGATATTGACCGTAAAAGCCTCCGTATTCATCAAATCAAACTTGGAAAATACCGGCGAGTATTCCTTTTCAAGGAACTCAGCGTCGTCCGGGCCGACCCTGAAAGAGATGAGGGTGCCGACATTGCCAAATATGGCATCCCTGATTTGCGTGTCGCCGCCTTTACGCGTCAATTGGCCGATGAACTGGTGCGCGATGATGAGGTTCAAGCCGTATTTTCTGGCTTCCGACAAGATGGCGTTGATGGAATCAGTTAAAAAGTTCTGGAACTCGTCGATGTAGAGGTAGAAATCCTTGCGCTTGGACGGATCCATGTCGGTGCGCGACAAAGCGGCCATCAAAAGCTTACCGACGACGATCATGCCGACCAAATAAGCGCTCGCGTCTCCTAATTTGCCTTTATTCAAGGAGCAGAAGAGTAGTTTGCCTTCATCCATCACTTGCCTGAAGTTAAAGGCGCTCTTTTGCTGTGAGATGACTGGACGCAAGAAGTCATTGGCAATGAAAGGCGTTAACTTTGAAGTGATGTAAGGCACCATGTTGGCCAAAGATGCTTCGCCGCCCGCTTTCTGCGCCTCCTTGGTCCAAAAGTCCCTGACGGTCGGAGTCTTGCATTTGCTGATTTTATAATTCCTGAATTGTTCGTCCGAAAGAACTTTGGGCGCGTCCAATAAAGTGCAGCCTGACTCTGGATCGTCCATGATCAACATCATTGCGTTGCGCATGTACTGTTCGAACATCGGACCGCCGGTAGATTTGAGGTCGTAGAGTTGGTCGAATATCTTTAACATTTCTTCGACCGCGAAAGTCTTTTGATATGGTTGTTTCGGATCGTATTCGAGCATGTTAAGCCCGAGTGGACGTTCGTAATCAGCCGGATTGAAAAATATGACGTCTTCGGCTCGCTCCTTTGGCACAAACTCCAAGCACTCCTCTGCCAAGTCGCCGTGCGGATCGATTACGCATACTCCCTTGCCGTTTTCGATGTCTTGTTTGATTAAAGACTTCTGCAAAACCGATTTGCCGCCGCCGGATTTGCCGATGATATACATGTGACGTCGCCTATCTCCGTCCTTCATCCTGATTTCGTAAGTGTGTCCGCGGTATTCCGAAAGGCCAAGCAAGATGCCTTCACGTGGTATGTTCGAAGGCGGCAAGGCTTTACGCGCTAGCAGCCAGTCGATTTTAGGCGTCTCAGTCGATGCTAAAGGCAGATGGTACAAGGAAGCCAGCTCCTCGCTGTTCAAAATGATTTTATATCGCGGATCAAAATGCCGGTGGATGAAAAACGATATGATTTTATTCTGTCGTGGCGTAGCGACTGAAAACGTATTGCCGAACTCAAAGACATTGTATTGTCCGAACGCGTTCAAGATATCATCCAGATAACGTCTCGAAGTTTCAACCGAAGAGGAAGCCGTAACCACGCGAATATTGACTTCCAAACCGGCTTTCGACGCCTTCTCTTCCAAACCCTTCACCATCTCCTCTTCCATGGGTGAAAGTTTGTAAAGCTCTTTGGATTGGTTTTGTTTCGGCCCTTTAATGATATCCATAGCTTCCTTGCCGACCATGCTGCCCAATCCCTTGCTGACTTGCGAATATTTTTGGCCTTGCTGCATTTCGCGCGCGATGCGGATTCCCTCCCTCCGCCACTTCGGATCAGCCGGCCTGACCAAAAATTGGATGGCGGCCCCGTCTTTGTCGCCAATCTTGGAAAGCGCGTTCGTAATGGTGTTCATGGGGTCGCTTTCCATCTTTTTGTAGGTCTTGATCGGAAAGTAGCTCGGCCGCTTAAAAGTCAGGTGCGAAGCCACAATGGCGCTGTCCGGTTTAAAAATATTGTAATCCTCCTCTTCTTCGATCGAAGCGTGGGGATATTGGGCCTGGATTTGGGATTCGATGAACTGGCGTTGTTTGCGCGGACAAGTTACGTAAAACGAGATTAAGCTTTTTTGGACCACCATTTCAAAGCCAAAGTTATCCTTTCGGCCGCGTAGCCAAGCCCCAAACCCTTTTTGAGCTTTGAGGCTGCCAATCGTATGGAAAATTGTCTCAGTGAAACCAATCAACTCTTGCATTTGCTGCAAGGTTTTAACGTGTTCAACATCCTCTTGTTTGACTTCTTTTGGGACTTTAACTTTTAAAACGACGGTTTCAAACGTCAAATCATGTTCAATCTTAAGATGGAACCATCTCCTAACAAGATAGATCGCGATGACTAAAACAAAAACTGAAACCACCGCGGCCAGAATGTCGGCGATCAAAGGTTGGGCAAATATTTCAATCGGTCCGGACTGCAGCTGTCCGGTCAAATCCGCCTGAATGGCAAATGAAGTAAAAAGTAACATGTTACTTTGATTGTTTCTCGTTCGAGATTTGCTCTGACAGCACCATGATTTGGTCGGCTTTGATTTTCGCTTCCTGTTCCAAGTAAAATCGATTCAATCCCGGGATGATCCTGAGCCAGTTGAATATCAATTTCATGACCTCACCGATCTTAACGGCCGTTTTCTTGATCATCTCGGAGATGGTCAAAGCCGTCTCCTCGCCCTTAGCTTTAAAAAGCGGTTTCAAGTTGTCGGGCAGGTTGCCGTAAACGTCCTTTAGGCCTTTTTCCAAAATATTTTCGACTTCAACCGTAACCTGATCCTTTTCCAAAGCCTTGATTTGAGTTTCGGTTGGCACGATAGCGGCCGTGACTGGAGCCGCACTTGGTTGACTCTTATCAGAACCGGCTTCTAAAACGGCCGACTCGGTTTCGACGGTCCTTTCCAATGATTGTTTATCCGCTTCGACGCTGGAAACTTCAAGAGCACCGGCTTGTTCGGCGGTTTTGGAGAGATTGTTTTCGATTTTTAACTTACCCTGGTCGTTGAGATCCATTTCATTAGAATTATAACACAAAACATGCGTTTCTGATCACTTAATGCCTTGCCTTAGTTTTCTTTAGGGATAAGCTTCGGATTTCGCTTTTAAGGCTCTTTATGTCATGTTCAATATTACTAAGCTTGTTTTCAGCCATATTCAACAACTCAAGTTCTGTTTTGAGTTTAGAAATAACTTTTTCATCAACTCTTTTGCCTCTCTTTAGACCCGAGATGAGAATTGTGTCTCCAATAAAAAAAGAAACAAAAAGCCCCACAATCAACAAAACGACTGTGCTGATGAGAATCGAAATTGGCCCGGTCAAAAAAGGGATCTCATCCGCCACCATCCAAACACCTCTCCAAAAAAGCACGATAGAGGTTCCTCCGATCAAAGCATAAACGATTGGGTGCCTGCTTAAAGCGGCCCGCGTTCGATCTTCGAGTTTATCAAAGTAACTAATAATATTACCCATGCACTAAGCATTATATCACAAGGCACTTCTGTGTTATAATCATAATCAATTATGGCCGTACAAAGTCTTAGGGCTTTTACACACACAGAAACCGATAAAATGACTTGGGTCATGGTCGGCAAGAATGATCAAAAAACCTTGAAGGCATTGAAAGGCCGTTTTAACTTTCATGACATAGACCTAGAAGATGCGGCGCCCCCGATCCAAAGCCCCAAGCTAGCCGTGAGGGATGGCTATATTTTCATGATATTGCAGTTTCCCATATTTAATCGTCAAAACAGAATAATAAGCACAGCAGAAGTGGATTTCTTTATAATGGATAACTTACTAGTCACTGTTGATACTTCGAAGCTAATTCCCCTGCAAGAGCTTTATGAAAACTTTAGGCGCACTAAAGGCGGAGTAGTTAAGGATAATATAACTGCTGATGACGTTCCGCATCTGATTTATTTAATCCTTGATACAATGCTCTCCTCCGTTTTCCCAATGATCAGGCATATCTCGAATGATGTAGACAGTATTGAATCTCAAGTTTTTACGAACTTGGGCAAAGACCTGATACGCGAGCTTTTACGCGTCAAAACGAATATCGTAAACATTCGTAAAAGCATGCAAGGGCATAAGACAGTCATAAGGAAATTGATCGAAGTCTCACAAGAAAGGTTCCCCGGCATCAGACGTTTTGAGGAGTATTTTGATAAACTGGTCGATAGCACTAAAGATATTTGGGATAATCTTCAACTACAAAAAGAAACGATTGAGGCTCTGCACGAAACGAATACTTCCTTGGCTGACTTCAAGATGAATGAAATTATTAAGATCCTCACCATCTTTTCCTGCATCATATTCCCTCTTACTCTGATTGCCACGCTTTTTAGCATGAGGGCGGCCGGCATGCCGTTGGTTGATAGCGCTTACGGTTTCTGGGGAATTTTAGGACTCATGGCGGCTTGCACCGTTTTGATGGTTGCTTTCTTTAGGCACAAAAAATGGTTATGATTCTAAAATTTTATAAGCATCTCGGCCGTTACGAGTACCAGCCCCGCCGCTAACAGACAACCGGCCATTTTTCCGATAGCTGAGCTTAAAATAGTCCTTTGGTTAAAATCTTGAGGCAACTTTTCGGCTATCATTCCTTCAAAAATCCCTGCAATACCATCTGTAACAGCATTGCCTACCACGCCCCCAATGACTGCGCCCATTACACCTGCCATCTCTCCTCCAAAGATTGCCATAACCGCGAGCACGCCATTATCAATCGCGCCAAAAACTAAATCGGGCCAGGTGCTTTTTAGTTTTGTTCCCGAAGCAATTAAAATCACCATGCATAAAAGGCCCAAGCTTATGATTACCCACCCGATTAGTTTTGGATCAAGTGCAAACTGGTAACTAATGAATAGAATTACAAAACAAAGTAAAACTACCTTAAATACCGAATAAAATCCTTTGAATTTCATACTAATTAGACTTTGGGCTTGAGTTTGTATCCATCTTGACCGTCATCCATTTGCCATCCCATGCCTTCCAGTTCATGCCGCAACTGGTCGGCTTCGTTCCAATCCTGCCTTAATCTGGCTTCCCAGCGCCTTTGGGCTATGGCTTTGACGTGGTCAGGGATAGAAACCGGCTTTGCGACGTACGCGTCCAGCCCCAAACAAAGGATTTTATCAAAGCTCAAGAGAGTGGCGGCTTTTTTACCGCTATCCAGATCAGACTTGACCATGTCCCAAACAACAGCCAAAGCGGCCGGCGTGTTCAAATCATCGTTTAGTTCTTCCATGAACCGCTCATAAAAACCCTGATCAGGCTCTTGATCCGTCGGGATATCCCATTCACGCGCGGCTTCGCGCAGGTTATTTAAGGCGTTTTGCGCGGCTTTGGCCGCTTCCCAGGTAAAATTAAGCTTCGAACGGTAATGCGCGCCAAGATAAAAGTACCGAATAGCCAAGGGCTCAACGCCTTTCGATCTACAATCCTCAAGGCTGTAAGTATTACCGAGCGACTTGCTCATTTTTTGGCCGTCAACCGTCATAAACTCGACATGAATCCAGAAGTTAGCCAGAGGAACCGAATAAGCAGCTACGCTTTGGGCAACTTCATTCTCGTGATGGACTGGAATGTGGTCAACGCCGCCGGTATGGATATCAAAAGGCTGGCCGAGATATTTGCGGCTCATGGCCGAGCACTCGATATGCCAACCCGGGAATCCCAAACCCCACGGGCTTGGCCATTCCATGTGACGACGCTTGCCGGGATCGTCTTGCGCCGGATCAAAATCACGGCCGCCAGGATAGCTGAACTTCCAAAGCGCGAAATCAGTCGGATTGCGTTTTTCTGGATTTGATTCCACGCGCGCGCCTTCCATTTTTTCCTCGAGCGGCTGACCGGACAATTTTCCGTACTCCGGAAATTTTGAAGTATCAAAATATAAGCCATCCGACGTCTTGTAGGCAAAGCCTTTCTCATCCAGAATTTGGATCAATTTAATTTGATCATCAATATGATCCGTGGCATGGCAAAGAAGCGGAGCCTCGGGCAATGTGACGTTTAAGGTTTTTGCGTCATCCAAAAAGATTTTTTCGTAACGTTTGGCTATTTCCCAGGCCGTAATCCCCTCCCTCTCGGCCGACATCTGTAATTTGTCCTGACCTTCGTCGCCATCGCCCACCAAATGACCAACGTCCGTGATGTTCATGCAATGAACGACTCTATATCCGTCAGCTTCAAGAACTCTCCTTAAAATATCCCAAGTTACGTATGCGCGGTAATTGCCTATGTGAGGCATGGCATAGACTGTCGGTCCGCACGAGTACATGCGCACCTCGTTCGGATTGATCGAGCCGAACGCCTCGCGCGTGCGCGAAAGCGAATTCCAAATTTTGAGCATAGCTGAAAATAGGCTACATTAAGCGCAGTTAAAAAGCAAAATCCCGGCATGCGCCGGGATTTTTAATCGATTGTTATTTACAGCGGGCAACAATATATACCACCAACGCTTGTGCCCAAACCGTTCATGCTTACACCAGACATAAACTGTCCGGCCGCGCATTGGGTAGCGCCACCCGCCGCATTCCGCGCGACATACGTGCATCCAGCCAAAGTCGTCTGTCCATCACCCCATTTGTTGGTCGGAACGACTAAATCGCCGCTTTTGATCTGGAGAGCTGTTCCGGTTAAATTATGATTTCTAATAGTTAGGTTATCCGTCGTGCCTAAATCCCAATAGAAGATACCATCACTCCATAACTGAAGAAAACCGGTATTAGATCTGCTGCCGTTAAAACCAATGCCGCTCGTGACGGGCAAGAATATATTGGAGTTAGCGCCCCCCGCGCTGGTCATTGATAAATTTCCTGTTGAAAGCGTTAAACCGCCACTCATGGTATCGCCTGCTTTTTTGACATACCGGTTATCAGTATAAGTAGAATCTAAGCCGATTGACACAATTCCAGAAGCATTAGGTGGCCCGCCGCCCGTTAACCCAACCCCTGAAAGTTGAACATTTTCAACAGGCATAGCGCAAGCCCAGGCACTATTCAGTGCGTCCCACATCATTACTTGGCCATTGCTGCCGCAGCTGCTGATTTTAACGCTTGGTTGAGGCCCAGAGCCGTTCGTAACTGTGATGCCACTGCCAGCAAATACATCAGTCACATCCCCGGTTCCGGCCACGGGCCATGAATTGATACAATCAACGCCAATGCAAAATTGCGGCGCTTTAACATAGCCAGCTCCCGTAACAGTCATGTTACCCGATGAATTGATCGCGCCAGTGTGGCTGATTGTTCCTTTAGTAAATATCGTGTTAGCAGCTGGCTGAACATTTAATAGAAAGTCTCCGTAAGCTCCGCTAAAACCAAAACGGCTAGTAGCTTGGCCATCTAAAACACCCTGGACACTTAAACCTCCGGACATCGTATCGCCTGACTTTAAAACATACCTGCTATCAAAAACAGTATAATTCGGTGATAAAGTCGTAGCGGGTCCGTTCGGATTAATTACACTCAAGCCTGATCCAGCATTGATCGTCGTAATAGTTCCGCCACTATTTGTATCAATATCATCTCCGCAAGCCCAAACACCACCAGCTGTTTTTAAAACCTTTCCATTTCCGCAAGCGATAATTGACAACGAACCAGCTCCAACAATCGGACCGCCGGTCAAACCATTGCCAGAGCCAACACTCGTAACCGTTCCTCCTCCGCCACCGCCAACGGGCCAACTAGTTATACAATCAACCGGATTATCTACCGCATCCGTAAAACAATATTGTGGTGCCGCAATTTTTGGATCAATTACTTTACCTTGTCTTTGCAAACTAAGGTTTCCAAGAATGTTTAAATTTATGTAGCTATTAGCCTCTTTCCAGTTCCCGATGTTTAAAATGGACGATCCTGGCTGATCTATTCTTATTGCTTTAGCATTACCTAGGAACTTTAGATCATCACCAATTTCCGCCCTCCCTGAAATTTTATAATTGCCGAGTTGCGGAGTAGCTGTATCTATAGCAGCATTCGAACGGTTCCAGATGACTCCATCAACATTACAACCAGGTTGAGAAGGATCATAACAGTTCGTTTTTGGTCCGCTCCACGTTTGAGCGTTGGCGGCCAGTTGCCATACTCCAACTATTCCCACCAAACAAATCAAGGAACCAACTAAATATTTTTTCTGCATATAATAAAGAGAATTGCGTATAGTATAGCACGTTTTGAGCCCTTAGCATTCAGTTATCCCCACCCCTCATCCTTTCTCTCCCCTCTCTTAAAGTAAGAGAGGGGTTAGGGGTGAGTTAACTCGTTAGTTATAGCTTCTAATACATTGTTCATTTCATTAAAAATTTGATTATTCCAAAATCTAATTACTTGTATATTTAAGCTTCTCAGATATTCTGTTCTTTCTTTATCGTATTCTACCTGATTTTGTTCCAAATGCTGACTACCATCGAGCTCGATCGCTAGTCTCTTTTCAGGACAGTAAAAATCTAACACATAACGACCAATACTATACTGGCGAATAAACCTGGCACCAATCAAACGTCTGTTACGTATTCTATTCCAAAGCAATCTCTCAACTTCAGTTTGATTAACACGTAAGATCCGTCTAATTAGTTTACGTGTTGAATCATTGTATTTAAATTTCATCACATTAATTATATCCTTAACTTATATTTTAGTAACTCACCCGGTCGCCAACGGCGACCACCCTCTCTTATCTTAAGAGAGGGTAAAAAAACAGCCTCTTCCGAGAACCTGCTGGCGCAGGGTGGAAAAGGCTTAAGTGACGCGCGGAACGCGCATCTTTATTGGCAGGTACTCGAGACGATCCATCCGCCCCCCAATCCGGAACCGCCGAGCTTGTACTCGTTAGTTCCAGGGATTCTGTAGAGGGTGTATGCGTCGTAGAAGTCCTGCATGGGCGAGATCCAGTTAGCCGTGTAGTCGCCGTTCGAGCTGCCTCGTCTGGCAGTGGTAAACGGATCCGGCGAATTACTCGACCCAAGCAAGATATACTTGAACGGCTCGGTCTTCAGGATCTTGCTTACGACCTCAACCTCTGGATGGTAAGTCGTGACCCAGTTATTGCCGCTGCGATTGACAGTAATGCCCTGCAGGGTAGATCCAACAAAGATGCTGCCCGCAACAGTTACGTCGCAGGAACTCGTACCATGGACCGATCCGAAGCCGTAAGCAGGGACCATGATGCGAGCCCAGGAAGTCCCGTCAAAGTGCAGCATTATGCCCTCAGAGACCAATCCTTGGTTGTCGTGGTTGAGCGTGCCAACCAGATACATGTCGGAATCCGATGATCCCCACAAGTCAGCCACGATCAGCCTCATGGGCGACGCGTATACTGGTAGTGGCAGTGCCGTGACACCTGACCCGTTCCATTTCAAGATCCGGGCGTTGGTGTAATTCGGCATACTGTATGCGACGATCCGGATGTCCGTCGGAGAGAAGGCCATCATGACGCCGAGTTGGGAATTGCCGATGACAGATTCTCCCAATCTCACGAGCTTGCCACCATCCCAACGCACGAGCACCCCGTTAAGGGAACCGTAGGTTATGTAGACTTGGTCAGACCCAAGACAAGCGATATTACCTTGAGTTACACCCGTAGTCCCCTGTACCGGCAAGGAAACCTCAGCCCAAGCGTTGGTCTTGTGGGCCAGCTTGAGTTCCGAATAGGTACCGCCCAAGCACCACTGGTCATTTTCCGCGTTGGCGCAGCAAGCGTAAACGCGGTCGAAACCAGCAGGCAGGACTTCCTTGGTGTTGCCACCGCAGGTCTCCTGCACCATGGTCGGCGTCTGGGGGCTGCAATTGCCGAAGTTGTGGGTCGGACACGAAGTCGCGCCCCAGCATTCCGGGTCATAGCAGTCGGTCCAGCCGTCACAATCATCGTCCTTGCCGTCGTTGCAGTTGGACTCTGTGCTCGGCGCCTGGCAGGCGCCCCAGTGGCATCCCGCTCCGCAAACACGCTGGCCTTTTGAGCCACATGCTGTGACGCAATTCGTATCGACGCTGTTGAGCGGGCATTCGAAGCCCTCGTCGATTCCGTTTGCGCCATTATTGTCGATCCCGTCGCAAACCTCGGTACACCAGAAGTCTCCGTTGCACGCGGGATCCGCGCAGTCCGTCAGACCATTGCCGTTGTTGTCGACGTGGTCATAGCAGATCTCAGGACAGACGGAATTGCCAAGGCAATCCTCATCCTTGCAGTCGATCTTGCCGTCGCCATCGTTGTCCAGATTATCGTTACAGACCTCGGCCTGAAGGCACCAAAAACCTGTACCGTTGGGATCATCCCAGCCCTTCAGACAGTTGCAACGCCACAGTTTGTTACAGCTGTACTCGCCAATGTTCACGCAAGGGTCACCAGGAATCGCGTTCACGCACTGGCAAGCCGGGAAAGACGAGCAGACCGGATCAGCGCAATCGACTTTGGCGTCGCCGTCATTGTCGAAGTTATCGTCGCAGATCTCGGTTGGGACGTTGCAAGCGCCGAGGGTGCAGTCGGACTGGCACGTGACCTGGCCCTGTTTGTTGTTGGGCAAGGAACACGCGGCAGAACTGCCTTTGACGCACTGGAAGGTCTCGTCGACCAATCCATTGCCGTTGTCGTCAGATCCGTTGCAGATCTCAGGTTGGCAAGCGAGGTAGGTTGAGCAGGCGGGGTCAGCGCAGTCGGTCAGGTTGTTGCCGTCGTCATCCATGCCGTTCCCGCAGATTTCCTGCGGCGGCGGCACGTCGATCACAGCATCCTGTCCGGCATCAGCATCAATCCCCGCTTCTGCATCCGGTACTTCCGCGTCAGCATCCACCTCTGCATCGGGTTCATCACCCTGAGCGTCAGCTTCTGCATCCGCATCAGTTCCGGCATCAGCATCTTCGCCTACTTGGCCGTCGGCTTCCGAAGCCGCATCGGCTTCGTCAGGCTCCGCGTCCGCGTCGCTCGAAGCTTCCGCTTCGACACCGGCGTCTGCATCAGGCTTGGTCGTCTCGGCCGAGTCAGCCTCGTCACCCGCATCCGCTTGCGCGTCCGCGTCGGTACCAGGCTGAGTATCGGGCTGGTTGTTGTCGGGTACCTCGGCATCAGCTTCGGGAACCACGATGTTGTTACTGTCCGAGCCGCCGCAACCCAAGAGGGCTGCCGCGACCAGGAGCATCAGAGCGAACAGCTTCATCAGGTTGCGGTTCATGGCACAACTACCTCTCTCCCGACATTAAATCGGGATATTTATGCAAATTGTCGATGTCCGTATTGCTCAAAATCAATTTGAGAGCAATGGTTGAAGTTAGCATAACTTAGCGAAAAAGTCAAGACAAACCCCAGCTGTACATAAGTTTTTCGTCAAAAAAGATATTTAACTATAATTTGGCTAATCTAAAATAAAAAAAGACTCTAGACGAGACCAGCCTAGAATCAAAGCGACGAATGGCTCAGAGACAACAGTAGGCAGAGGTATCCAGATCGGTTCCTCCATCAGCGTACCTCAACCAGCCCCACTGGACACATCGACCATTCTCCACACAGGACATGCCGTGCGGGACGTTGCAGGCGAAGAAGAACACCTTATCCTTGTGGTCTGGGTTCTCGCCATGATTGGGCGGGCAATCGTCGTTGCGCGAGGGAACATACGAGCAGCCGCATGTGCCGTCTTCCGTATCCGGCGATCCCTTTGATGAGGCTGAGCTGCCAGACCCGGAGTTGTCGCTCGATGTTCCGTTGTCGGAGGAACCGCATCCGACCGCGAGCAAAGCACAAGCAAGTATTCCGAAATAAAAAGAGGTGGACATGATCCCTCGTCAAACGTCGGATTTCAAAGTGCGGATGACCGTCCGCCCGGCGTTTCCTGTACAATTGTGCATTTTTGAGTTTTTGTCAACTAGCTGGGTTATCAACAAGAGAATCTCTAAAATTCTAAAAAATTGCTATAATATGCGTAATTAAAAACCATGATGGTCAAATATGAATAATCGCGCATCACTCAGCCGTTACATACTGGTCATACTTTGTATTTCCATCGCGTTCACGGCCCTAGTTCTAGTCGGCTTGAATTCCTGGGTCCAGAATAAGCGGCTTTCCGGCGACAATGCCGGCATCGTTGGCCAGATATTTTCCGGACAAGCTTACGAAAACGGTTATAAAGCCGGATATTTAGCGGCCAGGACAAAGTACCAGCAAATGTCACCGCTTCCCGAAGGAGCGATCGTCACATCCGTAACCGGCAAAGTAGCCGCGGTTGAATCGAACGGCGTACGCTTAAACGTGACTAATCTGGACACGAATGAATTTGTTGACAACGTTTCAAACGTGAGGCTCGCGATCCTGACCGCCTCTACGACCGTGGTTCAAAGAACTTTCCTTTCGCAAGATGAACAGGCCAAGCAACTCGATAGATGGAATAAGAACGGCAGCCGCAACTCTCCACCGCTTCCTTACACTGAACAAACCATCAAACTGTCAGACATAAAAACGGGAGACGATGTGGTGGCCGTCGCGTCGGAAGACATCAGATTAAAGGAGTCGTTCAACGCGACACAGATCATAGTGAACGTGCAATAACTTCAGATAATTGACAATACCGCCAATTTGGCGGTATTTTTGATCCGCAAGAATAAGGAGGAGACGGTCATGATCGTGCTCTTTACAATAATCCATCTCCTAAAGCTGTTTCTGCTTGGGTTTTCAATCCAAGTAATGGTCCAGATGTGGAAACGACGTTCGACGAGACCTGAATGGCTATTCTGGATTCTGTACATACCCATCAACCTCATGTTCTTTCTGCCTCAGCCGGACTTTTTTAAGGGGTTTTGGTCTATCGGGACGTTAATCGAATGGATTTCGATCTTTTCGGGGAATGTCACTTGCTTTAATCTTTTCCGCTACTTCCGACGTCTGGGCCCGCCACAAGTTACAAATCGTACAGGCACACCTTACCGTGAGCCTAAGCCTGATCTTTTGCCACAGGGGCACTGGACGCGACGACTACATCGTTGGCTCTGGAACTTCTCTCCTGAATTGTTTGAACCCGCTCTGAAACGATCAGCGCTCAAGCAAAAAACTTGAAAACCCCTGTTTTCAGCAAATCTAAAACCGCCTCTCGGCGGCTATTTTTTACTCAACTAGTTGATTAAAAAACCGCTCATTAGTTTTGAGCGGTTTGGACAAGAACGGATTCTGAAGATTCTTCCGGCTTAAAGAAGAAGAGAATTAATGAGGTGAGCACAAGCAGGCTGCCGCAAACAGTCCAGATGCTGACGATTTTGAATTCACTGTCGGCCAGACCACGACTAAAAAACCAGACTCCGGCTAGGACTACCACATTCCCCATTCGGCCCAGAAAGGAATGAAGCGAACCATAGGTGGCACGATATCCGCTTTCCACACGACGTTGAACATAAACGTCCGCGAGCGGAACATATGCTCCCCTGCCAACTTCGTGAAGGATGGTGATCGCCAAGGGCATGCCAATTCCGGGGAGATGTCCCATGACGGTCAGGCCGAATCCAGACAGACCAAGCATGCCCAACATGGCACCGGCTTCATGGCCTTTGGAGAATTTTAGTTTACGGACCAAAATTCCAGTTAGAGCGCACGATCCATAAAGCGGAATCCAAATCCAGCTCAATGAGTAACCTTGTAATCGCGGCTCAAAGAATTGGTTCCAAAAATGGTTAAACGGGTTCACGAATCCCAAGCTCATGGCGGCCAGTACCGCCCAAAGTAAACCAGGACTGTATTTCAGAGCCTTTACGCTTTGCTTTAAAGCCTGCATCTCGGTCAAACGATGGGATGGTTCGCCTTGAGTGTTCATCAATCGCACGGCCAGCAAGGATCCAAGGAGGATGAAGATTCCACCGACTAACCAACTAGCGCGAAAACCAACCCGAGTGCCGATAAAATCTCCAATCACTCCGCCGATTACGAAACAGATGGCCGACCATACCGTAGTTTTCGCGTAAACATTTTTGAGGCTTTCACCTTCACCCCTGGCGGCTAAAGCATCGGTTAACCAGGCTTGTTCGGCGCCTGAAAGGAACGCAAAGGCGACTCCAATCACTACCTCAGAAGCTAGAGCCGACCAAAAATTCCAAGCTAAAGAGTAACTCGCGACGCCTAAACCTAAGCTAATCGACCCGGCTTTGACAGACCAGGCACGGCTGCGCCCATCGGCTAACATGCCTGTGGGCAATTCGGAAAGGATAAGAACCAACCAAAAGAAAGCGTTAAGTAGGGATATCCTATCTTGGCTGATGCCGATCTGACGTAAAAAGAGCGAATATATAGTCGCATGGGAAGCCATGCCCAGCGCCCGTAAAACATTTACGGCCGTATAAATTTTCGCGGGATGCCAGCCAGTGCTACTCGAGTTTTCAAGGGACATTGCAGCTCCTCCTTAACAAAAAGACCCGGGGCAATCCCGGGTCCGCTTGAAATCAAATCAATGGTTTTATCCAATCAGATTAGACTCCATGCATACCCGGCATTGTGAATACGACAAGATGCCCATGGTATCGACGTGGGCGATGCGGTCGCACTGCGGATATGAACGGAAATTCATAATCTCTTATGTTAATTACTTATCATGGATCAAAAAACGAGTCAATAGATAGCTTATTCAACCGACTTTGGCTTACTTCCCCTTGGTCCTAAAGCCATGACGACGATTGGTAAGATGAGCCAAGCGGATTTACCCATGTCGCTTAAAAAGATATCCCTGGTGTATTGGCTAAAGTTGCTTAATATCTCTTTCGGCAAAAACGACAACGTGACGCTAATCAGTAACCCGACTTGCAATAGGCTAAAAAGGATGACTTGCCACCAAGGGCCTGATCCGGACCCGTCACCAATTGTTTTAAGTAAGGCGCTGCGTGACAAGAAAAAGAATAAGACAACGAAAAGGCAGATGAACATCGATATTCTTAAAACGTAACTGTCGTTGATGTTGAACGCGAAATTAACCTGGTTGACGATCGGGGCGTTGCCGACCACGGCTAAAGCCATGTAAACCGAAACGAGAATGACAACTATGCGGTCGCGGCCAAGCGAAAAACCGTAAAGCAAGGAACCGATAATGAAGAACAGGAAGATAAAAAGGTCCCAGCTTGGCGTAGCCCAATTGATGCTCGCCAAAAAAGACGCAACTTGATCCATATGCGTCTAGTATACCACAATCCGCTTTACAGCCCCAATTTACCCAAATCTTCGAGCAATTTCTTCTGTTCGCGCGTTAATTTATTCGGTATATCCGGCATCACCTTAACCAAATGATCCCCGCGGTTTTTGCCGTTCGAATATGGCACGCCTTTACCTTTTAATTTAAAAGTCGTCCCGGCCACAGTGCCAGCCGGTATCTTTAAATCAACTTTGCCGTCGACCGTATCTACGTCAACCGTGCCGCCCAAAGCCAGGATGGAATATGGGATAAGGACGGTGGAGAGGATTTCGTGGTCATCTCGCGAAAAAACCGGATGCGCCGCCACCCTGATTCTTATGTACAAATCCCCTGCCCTACCGCCTCGACCAGGAAACTCGCCTTCGCTAGGCAGATGCAAAGCCTCGCCCTCGCTCATACCGGCCGGAACTTTGATCTTAAGCGTCCTTTCCAGCTTTTCCATACCCGTGCCGCTGCAATGTTTGCACGGTTTTTCGATTCTTTGACCAGTTCCTTGGCAATCCGGGCAAGCGACAACCGTATTCATCACGCCAAAAATCGTTCTCTGCGCCTGTTGGACGCGGCCGCGGCCGCCACAGGTCTGACACGAGCTGATTTTACCTTCCGGATCAGAACCAGAGCCATGGCAAACCGAGCAAGCCGTCGTTTTATAAATCCTGATTTCCTTATCGGCACCAAAAATAGATTCCAAAAAGCTCAATCTAACTTCAGTCTCAATGTCATGGCCTTGTTTGCTTCGACTCCGGCCGCCTCTGGATGAAAAACCAAACATGCCGCCCAGCATGTCACCCAAATCGCCTAAGTCCTCCATGTTGACGTCAAAGCCTTGCCCGCCAAAACCAAAACCGCCGAAGCCGTTGGCCCCGTTAAAACCTCCCGCCGCGCTGGCTTGCTCAAACGCGGCCGATCCCAGCTGGTCGTAAGTGGCTCGCTTCTGTTTATCGCCTAAAACCTGGTAGGCCTCGTTAATATCCTTAAACTTTTGCGGATCGCCGCCTTTATCCGGGTGATGCTCGTGCGCCAAACGTCTGAAGGACTTTTTGATCTCCTCATCGTTTGCATTTTTTTCTACTCCGAGAATTTTGTAATAATCTTTAGGCATTCGGTTCGTTCAACAGCTTCGGTTCTCCGGCTTCTTGGATCGCACCATACTGGCCTTCGTACTTTTGGATATTGTCCTGCAAAGCCCGGACGATGCGCTTCATGTGCGAAGGGCTCACGATTAAACGCGAGACCAACTCACCCATGGGCGGATGAGCGAACATGAAGTCCAGCACAAACTCTTCCTTAGCATGGCTGACCTGCATCATGTTGGCGTACCGCCCCTGAAGCATCTCATCAGGCGCTTTGATATTTAGATCCGACATATAGTTCTGGTTATAATCCTCCTTAAACCAAGAGGATTTTACTTCTTCTCTTCAAACTCTCCTTCTTTCGTCTCGTCTTTCTTTTCGGACGAATCCTTTGGCGGCTCTTGAGATTGTTGCGCTTGCTGTTGCTGCTGATACATGGCCGCGCCGACTTTTTGCGCGATCGTCGCCAACTCGTCGGCGGCTTTCTTGATCGCCTCGACGTCCTCGCTGTCCTTAAGTTTCTTCAAGGCTTCCAACTTTTCTTCAGTCGCCTTCTTATCATCGGCGTTAACTTTATCGCCGGCTTCCTTAAGCATCTTTTCGGTCGTATAGACCATAGTCTCGGCCGTGTTGCGGACTTCGACCAGTTCCTTGCGCTTTTTATCCTCGGCCGCGTGCATTTCGGCATCCTTCTTCATGCGCTCGATTTCATCCTTGGAAAGGTTGGTCGAGGCGGTGATGGTGATGTTGGCGGCCTTGTTTGTCGCTTTATCCACGGCTTTGACGTTCAAGATGCCGTTCGCGTCGATATCAAAGCTAACTTCGATTTGCGGAATGCCGCGCGGAGCCGGCGGAATGCCCGAAAGCGAGAAACGTCCAAGCACGCGGTTATCGGCAGCCATGTCGCGTTCGCCTTGGAGTACGACAATCTCAACCGAAGTTTGGCCGTCGGCGGCCGTCGAGAAGATCTGGGTTTTGGAAGTCGGGATAGTCGTATTGCGATCGATCAAGCGCGTCATGACTCCACCCATGGTTTCGATGCCGAGAGAAAGTGGCGAAACGTCCAAAAGCAGAAGCTCGCCCTTGATGTCGCCTTGCAAATTGCCGGCTTGGACCGAAGCGCCCACGGCCACCACTTCATCTGGGTTAACGCTGATGTTGGCTTTCTTGCCGAAAAACTTTTCAACTATTTGGATCACGAGAGGCATGCGGGTCATGCCGCCGACCAAAATAACTTCATTAATGTCGCCCGTCGAAAGCTTGGCGTCAGCCAAAGCTTTTTTACAGGGCTCCAGGGTCTTCTCCACTAAACCACCGACCAACTCTTCGAGCTTGGCGCGGGTCAATTTGATCATCAAGTGCTTGGCACCTCCGGCATCGGTCGCGATAAACGGCTGGTTCAATTCTGTTTCCATGGCCGTTGAAAGCTCAATCTTGGCTTTTTCGGCCGCGTCCTTGATGCGCTGGAGAGCGATAGGATCTTTGGAAAGGTCCAAGCCTTCTTGTTTGCGGAACTCGTCAATCGCCCACTTGATCAGTACTTGGTCAAAATCATCTCCGCCTAAGTGCGTATCGCCGTTAGTGGCTTTAACCTCCACCGTGTTTTGTTGCGTGGTTTGATCATAAGCGACTTCGAGGACTGACACGTCAAAAGTACCGCCGCCAAGATCGTAAACCACGATCTTTTCATCCTTCTTGCGGTCAAAACCATAAGCCAAAGCCGCGGCCGTAGGCTCGTTGATGATGCGGCGCACGTTCAAACCGGCGATTTCACCGGCCACTTTAGTCGCTTGGCGCTGTGAGTCGTCAAAATAAGCCGGGACGGTGATGACGGCTTCCGTGATCTTCTCGCCAAGACGCGCTTCGGCGTCAGCCTTTAGCTTTTGGAGAACCATGGCCGAAATTTCTTCCGGCGAAAATTCCTTGCCGCCCATGACGACGCGGACGCCATCTCCTTTTTGGACTATTTTGTACGGCAAAAGCGAACGGTCGCGCTGCACTTCCGGATCATCCCAACGGCGACCGATCAGGCGCTTAACCGAAAAAAGCGTGTTTTCCGGGTTGACGGCCGCTTGGCGCTTGGCCAATTGGCCGATTAAACGTTCACCGCTCTTGGCGATGGCCACGACCGAGGGCGTGGTGCGCGCGCCTTCAGCGTTTTCTATGATTTTAGGCTGGCCTCCTTCTATTACGGCCATACATGAGTTGGTCGTTCCGAGGTCTATTCCGAGGATTTTGGACATAATTTATTCAACTTTCTTAACGTCAATCTTAATTGACTTAGGATTAGCTTCCGGCGATTTTGGTATGACGACTTTAAGCACGCCATTTTCGAAATTCGCCTGAGCTTTGCTCTCTTCGATCCTGGCCGGCAAAGCAATCTGCCTAAAGACCTGACCAGCGCGAATTTCCTTGCGGTAATAATCCTTCTCATCCACTTCGGTCTTGCGTTCGCTCGATCCCCTGATGGTCAATAAACCGTTTTCGATTTCTACGCTGACCTTCTTAGGATCCGCACCAGGCAAAACGGTTTCAACCACGACCGCGTCCTTAGTGTCGTACATGTCGATCGGAGGGATCAGGCCCTGTTTGGACATGGCAACCGAAGGCGAATCCTTGAAAAACTCATCCATCTTATCGAATGGGTCAAAGAAAGGTGACCATTTCATTAAGTTAGACATATTTTTTACGCGTTATTTATCGAGTTAACGATGACTTTAGCCGGACGAAGCAGTTTCCCTTTAATTTTCCAACCGTTTTGAGTTACCCGCAGGATGCTGTGATCCGGTTTTTCCAAATCTTCTTCCTGGCCGACCGCTTCGTGCTTGGCGGGATCGAATTCCCCGTCCGTTTCCACGTTTTCTAAACCAATGTCCTTGAAAGTCTGCTCCCACAACTGCTTGACGGCCTTGATGCCGATAAACCAGTTCTGCATTTTCTTTTTTTCATCATCAGGTAGATTTGAGACGTCCGGAAGATGTTGAAGCGCGGTTTCAAATTGGTCGACGGCCGGGAGCAACTCGTAAAGTAACTGCTCGTTGGCGTTGGCTACTATCTCAAAACGCGCTTTTTCGTATTCTTTTTTCAAATTGGCGTAATCGGCCTGTGCCCTTTTCCAACCATTGAGATACTCGTCGCATTTGCACTGTTCGCAGTGCGTGTCATCCTGAGCGGAGTCAGACGGAGTCAAAGGATCTCGTTTGATGTTTTCTTCGTCCTGCATAGTTAATTCGTGATTAATTGCTTCATTCTTTTCATCAATGAAACGGCTTGTGAATAATCCATGCGCATGGGACCAAGAATGCCGATTAAGCATCCTTGCGGACCCGTGAGCAGAACGCTGCCGCACATGGAACCGAACGGGCATTCGCTTCCGATCAAAGTCGTCGGTTCGTCGAAGCGAACGTGGCGCAATTTACCCAATACGTCATCCATCCTGTCCAAAATGTCGCTGATGGAAACAATGCGGTTCCAATCTTTGAACTCAGGTTGGGCGAAGAGGTTAGACAAGCCGGTGTAATAGCTATCCATGCTGCCAATGCCCACGACCGAAGCGTTTTGCGCGAGTTCGGCCATGGCTTTGGCCAAAGCTTTGACGCGGTGGTGGTCTTCTTTTTCGAACTTAGCGGCTTCGGCCAATTCGTTGGTTTCTTTTTTACTTAAAGTCTTTGGTTTCATCAGGTTCTGCAAATAGAACTTGTAACCTTTCTCTGTCGGTAAACGCCCCGAAGAGGTATGCGGCTGCATGATGAAACCCGATTCTTCCAGCTCCATGAAATAATTGCGCACCGTGGCCGGACTGACCTTAAGGTCGAATTGTTCAACCAGAGACTGCGAACCAACCGGTTCCCCGGTTTGTATGGCTTGATCTATGACTAACTTAAGTATCTGGCTTAAATGTTCTTCCATAGTTAGCACTCTAACTATTTGAGTGCTAATAGAATACCCAGCGCTAAAACAAACGTCAAGCGCTTATATAACGCATAGATTAGCCAAATAAATTACTCGTACTGCAAAGCTTGAATTGGATTGAGATCAGACGCTTTCTTGGCCGGATAATAACCGAATATAAGACCGATGGCCGTGGAAACGCCCAATCCAAGGAATATGCCACTTGTCGGGAGAGCGTACGACCATCCGGCCTGGAAGGATTGAAGGGCCTTAATGCCCAACCACGAAAATCCGACACCAAAAGCAACTCCGATTAATCCTCCAAAGAAACACAGGACAATGGCTTCGGCTAAAAATTGTCCCAAAATATCCCTCGGTTTCGCTCCAACGGCTTTACGCAATCCGATTTCCCTCGTCCGCTCGGTGACGGAAACGAACATGATGTTCATAATTCCCACTCCGCCGACGATGAGGGATATGCCTGCGATCGAAACCAATAAAATTCCAAGTATGTTTCCGATGATACCCGCCCTTTGTTGCGCGTCTTCCTGTCCGGCCACGAAGAAATCATCTTTAGCCAAGTCACCTGAAGGATTATCCAGGTTATGCTGTTCACGCAAAAGAATTCTCACCCTTTCCTTGGCTTCATCTGGCGGCGTGTTACCGATTCTGACGGCCATGTATTGAAGATGTTCGAGGTTAAGATCCTGCATGAGCGTCGTGACCGGGACATAAATCTGTTTGTCTAAGTTCGTGAAAAACCTGGTGCCGGCCGGCTTAAGAACTCCAATAACATGGTAAGGCCTTTTATCCACTTTTATGGATTTGCCCAACGGATCTTCCTGGCCGAAAAACTCTTCGGCTATGCTCGAACCAATCACGGCGTATCTCGCGCGCCCGTCAACGTCATCCGAAGTGAAGAAATTACCGCGGTCGATTTGCGCGTCGTAGATTGATAAGCCGTTTTCCGTGGCTCCCGATATTCCCCTGGTGCGGCTCAACCCGCCGTACTCAACTAAGAGCGAAGACATCACGTCGGCATCAACCGATCTGATCCATGATTGAAGTTTTAACTTTTTATAATCCTTCATTGTCAAAGTCTGCTTGACGGCCGTGGTTGGAGGCCCGGATCCTTGCGTGCCATCACCCGGCCCGTTTTCGATGAAAATCAAATCCGAACCAAACGAAGCCACTTGAGACAAGATGTATCTTTCGGCCGCTTGCCCGACCGACATCATTAAAATAACAGAAGCTATGCCGATGACAATGCCAAGCATGGTTAAAACGGCGCGCCCCTTATTGCGCACCAAGCTGCCCCAAGCCATGCCCATCGTGTCTTGCAGTCTCATATCAATCGTTGGCCCGTAAGGCGTCAATCGGATTCAAACGCGCGGCCCGTTTGGCTGGTATATAGCCGAAGATCAAGCCCACCAAGGTCGAAACCACGAAACCAGCAAAGACGCCGTTTAAAGAAATAGTGAACTGCCATCCGCTCTGGTAGCTCAAAATAATCTGGATGGCCAGCCAGGCTAAAAACGTACCGAAGGCAATCCCGACCGCGCCGCCTCCGATGGTTAGCATAATGGCTTCAGTCAAAAATTGGTTCAAGACATCGTCCGGTTTGGCACCTAATGCCTTGCGCAAACCAATCTCTTTGACCCGTTCGGTAACGGACACGAACATGATGTTCATGATGCCTATGCCGCCCACCAAAAGCGAGATGGCGGCGATGGCTGCCAAAAGCACTTCCAGCACGCTGGTAATTTGGCTGACTATTTGAACGGCTTCCTCTTGGGTGACCACATGGAAATCGTCTTTGGCATAGTCCGCTTCCGGATTATCCAAGTTATGGGATTCGCGCATTATGATCTCGGTCAAAGGTTGCGCTTCTTTTAAGGGAATCGAGGATTGGATGGCCATGAAAGTAAAGTGCTCCTTATTGTACTTGTCCATGACCGTGGTGACGGGCATGTAAACCATCTCATCCAAATTTTGAAAAAATTTGCTGCCCAAAGGCGCCATGACGCCGACGACTTTGTAGTTCTGGGAACCAAGTTTGACGCTGTTACCCACCGCGTTGCCTTGTCCGAAGTACTTATCCGCCAGAGTATGGCCCAAGGCGACCACCCGGCTATGGCTTCCGACTTCATCATCGGTAAAAAACATCCCCTCTTCGACTTTATAATCGTTCATCACGATATCGTCCGGCATGGTTCCGATGACAGTCACGTTTCTAGCTTGGCCGTTGGCTTGCAGCAAATCGGTTTGAAAGACTTGGCCCACTACGGCTTTGACCCACGACTCTTTTTTAAGCCGCTTGTAATCCTTCATGGCCAAGGTTTCCTTAACCGCCAAAGAAAGTTCTCCGGTCTTGTCGGCCCTTGG
The DNA here is from genome assembly GCA_028715505.1 of Patescibacteria group bacterium. Taxonomy (GTDB): domain Bacteria; phylum Patescibacteriota; class Patescibacteriia; order 2-12-FULL-60-25; family 2-12-FULL-60-25; genus MWCR01. The sequence continues at coordinate 111,915 of JAQURS010000002.1, read as the reverse complement.
GCCGTTATCAATCATGAGCTGGTCGGAGCCGAAAGAGGAGATCTGCGCCAAGATGAAAAGTTTGGCTGATTCGCCGATGGATAACGCCAAAATCACGGCCGCGATGCCGATGACGATGCCAAGCATCGTTAAAACCGACCGGCCGCGCGTTCGAAGCAGGCTGTCGTACGCGCTGCGCGCCAATTCCTGGATGCGCATATCACTTCAATACTTCGTCGTGGTTGGCCATGCGCCTCACTTCCACTTTTTGGTCCAAAACGACCTCGCCGTCACGCAGCTTTATCACCCTTTCGGCGTGCTCCGCGGTGTACGTCTCGTGAGTCACCAGAATGATGGTCACGCATTTTTCAATGTTAAGTTTTTGCAGGATGTCCATGACCTGGATGCCCGACTTGGAATCCAAGTTGCCGGTCGGTTCGTCCGCGAATATGACGGATGGCTTGCGGATCAGCGAACGCGCGATGGCCACGCGTTGCTTTTCGCCGCCCGAAAGCTGGTTCGAAAGGTTGTTGACGCGATGGCCCAGTCCCACGGATTCTATGGCTTCAAGCGCCATCTTGTCCCAATCCCTGGCCGGCACGTTTGAATACAATAAAGGCAACTTTACATTTTCGAGGACGGTCGCTTTGGGCAGCAGGTTGAAGGCTTGAAAAACAAAACCAATTTTCTCGCCGCGCAAATTGGACAACTTGATTTCGTCCAAAGTGCTCACGTCCTGGCCTTCGAACAAGTATTTACCGGTAGTCAGGATGTCCAAAAATCCCAGGATGTGCATCAAGGTCGATTTGCCGGAACCGGATGGGCCCATGATGGCCAAGAATTGTCCCTTCGGAACCTCAAAATCTATCCCGTGCAAGACGGGAGTGACTACGCCATCATTTTCGTACTGCTTAACCAAGTTTTCAACTTTGATGATGGCGTCAACTTTGCAGTGCTGCTCGACGGCCATATTATTGTCCTTGTTTTTCACTCAGGATGACTTTCTCGCCGGCGGTCAGGCCGCTGATAACCTGGACTTTACCTTCGTCGCCGCGCAAACCGAGTGCGATTTCTTTAGTCTGCGGTTGGTTGTTAACCAAAACCCTAACAGTTTTTTTATCGTTAACCGTTTTGACCGCCCGGATGGGTATGTACAGCACATCGTTAGCTTCGCCGGTCGTAACGGTCACATTGGCCGTCATGCCGGGTTTCACGTCTTTGCCGGCCGTGTCCACGTTCACGCGGATAATATAATAAATCGCGTCCTGGACTTTAGTCTGGTCGGGATATTCTGCCGTCACCGTGCCGTTGAATTTCACGTCATCGCCGTACGCGTCTAGCGTAATGCTGGCCTTTTGTCCGACTTCGATTTTGGCGATGTCAGCCTCAGGCACCTTGGCCTCGATATCGAATTGCGAAGTGCCGACCATCCTGATTTGGGCGGTGTTAGCCGTAACAGTCTCGCCCCTATCCGGTAGGATCTCTGAAATAGTGCCATCGACTGGAGCGATAATCCGCGCGTTATTCAAATCGCTTTCGGCTTTGGCGGCCGCGACTTGCGCGTCTAAAAGCGAAGCCCGCAGGCCAGCCACGTCAACTGCGCGCGGCCCGGCTTTCTTGAGATCCAAAGTCGCTTCCGCGGACTGCAAAGCCGCTTTCTGGATAGCCACGGCCGATTCGGCGGCCGCATTCTTCATGTCGATGTTGGTCTTGGCAATGTCATAAGCCACTTGGGCCGACTTCAAGGCGTCCGCCAGTTTCGTAACATCCGATTTATTGGCCAGGACGGACGAGTCCAAAGCTTGTCCGGCGGTAGTGACTGCAGTTTTCTGGGTCGATAGACCGGTGTAATCCGCATCAATCAAAGTTTTTTTCGTGGAAAGCTCGGTGGCCGTGAAATAAGTGGATACAATGGTATTAGCCAAAACGTCTTTCACGTCCAAAAGATAGGTTTGGACTTTTTCGATGGCCGCCTGCACCTTATCCGAAGCGGCGGAAATATCCGCGCGGCTCGAACTGACGGTTAATTTTGACACGACTGATTCGGCGTCGAGTTTAGCCGCCTTGGCAGGCGCGTAGCTCATTTTAGCTTTCGATAACCCGTACTGGGTGGTTACGCCTAAATACTGTTTGTACATTTGGTTAGTGGCCGTATCGTCCACGCCAATTACCGCGTCGCCGTCGGTCAATGCCGTGTTCAAGGGACCTAAAGCCGAACGGAGGGCTATGTAAGCCGACTCGATCGCGTTAGAGAGCGTCTGGTCCGAGACTGGAGCCGCGTTATCGTAATTGTTCTGGGCCGTATTCAAAGTGACCAAGGCGTTCTGCAAGTCGTTTTGGACTTGGATTTTCGTATTAGCCAAATCCGAAACCGCCTTGTCGTAAGCCGCCTTAGCCTCATCAACTCCGGCTTGCGCGACGCGAATCGACTGCTGGGACTCGCCGGCTAATTTAGCGTTCAAATTAGCCTGGGCAACCGCCACCGCGGCCCCGGCTCTTTCATACGCGAAATTCAGGTCAGTATCTTCCAGCTCGGCTAAAACCTGTCCGGCCTTAACGCTTTCTCCGACTTTGGCGTTTATTTTTGCCAAAGTGCCGTTGCTCTTAAAACTCAAATCAATACGCTCCGCCGGCTTAATGTCACCCGTGACCTCAACAGTTTGTAAAAGTTGCCCCTGCGTCACGTCGGCCGTTTCGTAAGTAATCGCGCCAGCCGCTTTTTGACGCTGCCAAAGCAAAAAACCGCCGACCAAAACGATGGCAAGGATGATGTATAAGCTTTTTTTCTTAAGGATGGCTGGGACTGGCATATTAGCTAGTTGATTATATCCTCCATTTGCTGTTTAAGCTTTGCCATAAACTGATGTGCTTGATCCATTGGGATTAAGCCAAGCCCGTGTTTATGGGTAGCCAGTACAATGAACCTGTCACCTACCTTAAGCCCTAAAAGCTCGCGAATCTCTTTGGGAATAACTACCTGCCCCCTCTCACCCATGCTGGTAGTGGCAAAACAAGGAGTTTCCTTTTCCGATCTTTTGGCCATATTAGTATGAAGAGTATGATTTTTCAGAAAAAGTGTCAAGCCCTCATTTTTCCAGCCCTGATAAACCCCGCGACCAACCGGTTAAACTGGTCTCCCCGGTCAAACTCGTTCTTAAAAAGGCCAAAACTCGCGCAAGCCGGCGAAAGCAGGACGACGTCTCCCGGTTTAGCCTGCTTAACCGCCCGATCGAAAGCTTGTTTCAAGCTTGTCGACTTGATTGGTTTCAATCCTTTAGATTTAAAAGCTTTTTGCAAACGGTCAAATGCCGTACCAACCAAAAGGTGAATCGTGATCTTTTTGCCTTTGGCAGTTTTAATCATTTTCGCGTAATCCAAACCCTTGTCGGCGCCTCCGCAAATCCAATGGACAGTCCCCTTCCCTCGGGCGAAAGCCTCCAAAGCCGCAATGGCCGCGTCGGGCGTCGTGGAGGTCGTGTCGTCCACAAAAATAACCCCGTTTTTATGTCCGACGATTTCCTGCCGGTACGGCATGCCTTTAAACAACCCCAGCGATTCCCTAACCGCTGATACTTTGGCTCCCGCGGACAGACTGGCTATCGAAGCCGCCAAAGCATTCATGACATTATGTTCGCCTTTCAAGCCAACATCCGTTGTCGGCAGAAGCTTAAGTTTCTTGCCTTTATGCGAAACCGTCAGCCATCCGCCTTGGATGAACGCGGTCGACGACTGTTTCTTATTTTTTGAAAAACCTAAAACCTTAGCGGCCGATTCCCCAGCGTAACTTCTTACGTACTCGTCATCCAGATTCGCGATAAATATCCCATTGGGTTTTTGATGTCTCATGATCTGGGCCTTGGCCTCGGCATAATCATACAACCCGTCGTAAGTATTGAGATGATCGTTCATGACATTGGTCCAAACCGCGATATCCGGCGAAAGTCCGTTAACCCCAGTCGTCTCGAGCAACCAACTTGAGAGCTCGATGACGGCCACGTCCTTCTTTTTTAATTTATCCAAAAAAGTCAAAGGCGAAACAGTAATGTTCCCACCCACGAAAGTTTTGATCCCCGACCGCTTGAGCATGTCGCCTATCCAAGCCGTGGTGGTCGTCTTGCCGCGCGTGCCCGTGACGCCAACCGTCAGGCACGGCGCTTCCCTCAAAAATATCGAGATATCGTTTTCAATCCTTTTGCCTAGTTTTTGGGCATGCTTCAGAACATCATTGCTCCTTCTAACTCCTGGATTTTTAATTATCAAATCAGCCCAATCCGCGTCCTCAACTCTCCAGCCCCCCAGATGAAATGCGACTTTCTTAAATTTCTTGAGCTGTTTAACGTTGGCCGCCACTTCTTTGGCCGTTTTTTGGTCGGCCACGACAATCTCATTGCCTCGTTTGGCGAAATACAAAGCCGCTGAAACGCCCGTTCCTTGCGGATAACTGCCCAAACCAAGGATCAAAATTTTAGTCTTTTTTGGAAAGGTCATACCGAATATCTTCTATTTTGCGTAGGTGTTGTTTGGTTTGGTCGAACTTGGAACGAAGCGAGCCGGTCAAATCCAAAGCGGCCAACATGTCGACTATCTTCAAAACGGTGCGATGGGCCTCTTCAATCGACTTCCTATCCCTTTCAGTCGCCCTGAGTATCGAATAACGCGCGATTTCGCCGGCTAAGTCCGACATGGCACCAAGCACTACGTCCGGATGGTTTTCGGCTTCGGCCGGCACGCTTAAATGACCGTGAAGATAGGTTTCAAAAAGATGCGCTTCGGTATATTCCTCTAAAGCCGACTTCCAACCGGATTCACCGGCCAACAGCGGCCGCCTTCTGACTAAACCCAAACAAGCCCTAATTAAATTGCGTGATTCGCCGAGGCAATCCTTAGCCCTGGCGGCTTCGTGTCTTTGCAAAGCAAAAATCGCCAGTTTCGCTTGGCGCCTGGCTTCATCCGCTTTGGAGTCCAAGACGATCCTGTCCGCTTCCAAACTCTTTTTAAGTTTTTGAATACGCTTGAAGTTGAACTGTTTCATATTTTTCTTCTGTCGGAACTTGATTCTTGTAGACTTTTTCGATGCGTTTGGTTACCGATTCCCAGGAGTACAATCGCCGTATGATTTCCCGGGCCCGCACCCCTCTTTCGTCAGCCAGCTGCGGATTATCGATCGTCCAGCGCATGGCATTAGCCAAAGCCTCGACATCGCCCACCGGAACGGCGATGCCGGAGTGGTCTATCAATTCCAAATTTTCAGGAATGTCGCTCATGATGACCATCCGTCCGTACGACATGGCTTCCAGGATAACGACCGACAAACCTTCGCTTCTCGAGGGATGGACGATGGCCCTGCAGTTGGCGATCAGTTGCTTGAGGGTAATTCCGCCCTGATGGCCCGTAAAAATAATGCGAGGATCGTCACCGGCCATCTTTTTCAATTTTTCGAGATAATTCGCGTTGTCGAACGAGGCCGATCCCGCTATGACCAATTTATCGTTCGTATCCAGCGACAAAAAAGCTTTGATCGTGTCGTCCTGCGCCTTATGCGGCACCAAACGCGCCAAGTGCAGAAAGTATTGCCCATGGTGCAAATCGAATTGCTTTAATTCTCCGATGCCGCTGATCTTTTCGGGCAGATGCACGCCGTTGGGGATGTAATAAGTTTTCTTGCTTTTGAACATCATCGAGCACAGCAGTTGGATGCCGTGCGAAACCGCGATGGTGGCGTGTGGAAAATGGACGGCCGTCCACTCGCCAAAAGCCAGGTAGACCCTAGCGAACAGTCCCCATTTCTCATGGAACTGGTCGCGACTGTGGAAAGTGACAATCACCCTGGCCGACCGCTTAAAAAGGCGCGGGATCCAGCAAAGCGTCGATGGACCGATACCGTGATAATGGATTACGTCGTATTTTTCGGTCAGCGCGTGCAAGCTCGACAGTAAGACATGGGTAATCGCGTCAAAGTTCTTGCGATGCCACGATGGAAGGGTGACTATTTTTATGCCTTTCCACTCGGTTTTATTAAGCGGATTTGCGTAGGGCCGCACGTAGACAGTGACTTTGTGCCCGTCCGCCACAAGACTGGACGCTAGGTGCTCCACATGCGTCTCAACGCCGCCGCCCACGGGCAGCAAGCCGGGGAGCCCCTTGGCTCCGATCATGGCAATCCTCATCTCTTGATTAATTCGTTAAAACCAGTTATTATCTTAGCGCAATTTGGGGAAAGAAGGAAGAAGAAAACGCGCCTGTAGCTCAGTGGTAGAGCAGTGGCCTTTTAAGCCAATGGTCGTGGGTTCGATCCCCACCGGGCGCACCAATAAAATCAGCTGCTATTTGGCAGCTGATTTTATTTGCGTCATTTCAATATCAACCAACCCGTTTCAACCATAACAAGGAGTCAAAAGTGAAAGAATCCAAGTCGCCCAAACATTTCATGTTTACCGGTCTTTTTCTGATCGTCTGCATGGTCATCGTCCCTTGGCTTTCGAGCCTTGAACCCATCCGCTCTTACTTTAAAGAGTGGACTTTTGCCGCCACCGAATTCTTCATGCTCTTTTTGACCGTGACCGTCTTTTTCCTGGCTTTCTTGCTCGACCCCGCCCGCCGGGACAAAAACGGTCACATCAACTGCTCCTGGCCGCCCTGAGGCGGTTCTTTTATTGACCTAAGCAGTTAAATATGATTTTATCCTCGCGAGGAGGAATCGATGCCCCGTAAAAATATCTGTGCTTTATTCGCAGCCTTCGGTTGGCTGCTGAACGGTTTTCTGTGGTGGTTTTTTGATCAAATCTGGTCAGCGCTCTTTTCCCTGTGCATCGCAGCCGTTTTCTTTTGTCTCTCCGCTGAAGATCGAATCATCGACCGAACTGAGAAAAAATGATCAAAGGAGGTTTCCATGCCGCTCATTTCTGCCTTCATCTGCATGGCCATACACCGCGATCTTCAGATGGTGCACGTGAACGGCGGTGACCACGAAGTCCGCTGTGCGAAATGCAAGAAGCCAACCAATTCGTCCCAGAACGAGACTCTGACGCGCCTATACTTCGACGAGCCGCTTTGGGCCTTGCCCTTCTTCCTTCTAGCGGCTCCCGTGGCCGCGATCCACGAGAAGCTCACCGGCCGCCCCGGACGCTTCAAGCACCCACCGGAACACAAGGGCTTCAACTTCTAACCCGCTAAGCGGGCTTTTTTATATCTAAACTATTGACATTGTTTCAAAAAACTGCTAAGGATAGCCACAACCTGCACGTTTGGCAATCCAAGAAGGAGGGTTGCGATGAAAGCGATCTCGATCGCGCTTGGTTCATTGAGCGGCGGCATGCATATATTGGCTTTTTGGCTCTACTACCGACAGATGCTCCTGGGAACATCACGGCCCAAGGCAGCAAGCTGGCTTCTCTGGCCTCTGCTCACCACGTTGAACTGCGTGCTCTATTTGCTCTCGACGGGCGACTGGATCAAATCAATCCTGCCGATCGCAAGCACAGCCGCTTCTCTGGTCATCGTAACCGTCGCCCTCAAAAGGAAACATCTGGATTGGCCGAAGCTTTGGGAGCTAATCATCATGATGGCCGCCGTAAACGTTGCCATCCTGTACTTAATCTTCAAGTCAGAGATGACTTCCAGTCTGCTCATGCAGGCCTGCATCGTAATCTCGTTCGTTCCAACGATTGTCGGGGTTGCGATTCAGCCTCGTTCCGAACGACCTACGCCCTGGTTCATTTGGGCCAGTGCCTATGTCCTGACCCTTATGGTCGTTTTGCTGCGTTGGCGAGGACAGCCATCCGATCTGGTTTATCCGACCAACTGTTTTATTCTGCATGCCATAGTCGGCCTGCTGACATTTCGAAAACCCGTTCGAGCTGCACAAGACAAGGAAAGGAGCTGCCCATGATCCACATCGAAGGCCGCAACATCAGTCCGTTTTCGGGAGAAGAACCCGAACTCCGCAGTCTCTGCCACGGTCGTATGCTTCGGTTCGAAATGAACCGTCAATGGCAGCAGAAGATCTGCGATGCCCTGGGAGTCGCACACGGAACGAGTTGCCTCCACAAGGAAGGGCTAACTTTCCGTTTCGCGCCCGAAGCCAGCATGTCGACCAATCCGTACCCAACCGCGCTTTTCATCGTGAGACTGCCCGATGGCTTGATGCCCAAGCAGATGACCGATCATCAAGCACTTCAGCGCGGTTACGCCAAGATCCTTGGTCAAGCCATGGAACGGTTCCTGAACAAGATGCGCGGAACCGATGATGCCAAGGTGCAAGTCGATGTCGAACTCGTTTCCGGTTGCACTGGCTACTCAACGCCCGAGAAGAAGTGAGGCTTCAAGGGCGATTTTTTATATCTCGTTTTCTTCGGGCAACAATTTTTCAATCAGATTCGCCCACTCCGTGCCGTCATCCGTGCGGATGGTCCGGTTAAGCGCCAAACCAAATTTTATTCTTTCATTCGGCCGTTCCATCAAATGGTGAACCTCGCGATACAAATCATGGAACAATTTGGGAGATTCTTTAATTACCATGACGGACACGCCCATATGCCTGACGTTATTTTCCTGGGCGTGGTTTGTGATCGGCACAAAAATACAGGGCTTTGAAAGAGCGGCCAGATCGGTAATCGATCCCATGCCGCCTCGCGTAACGATGAGATCGGAAGCCATGTAAGCCTTGAATAATTCTTGCTCATCAAAAAATTCGCGTTTTACATAACCCGGTTTTTCTTTTGCGTCCAATCCCCTGCCTTTGCCAGTGATATGGATGACTTGGGTTTTTGAAAGCCACTTATCCAAATTCTTTTCAATGACTTCGTTTAAGGCCAGGGCTCCCGTGCCTCCGCCCACGAACAACACGATCGGTTTGTTGCCGTCCAAACCGAAAAACTCGGCGGCTGTTGTTTTTTCCAAAGTCCTGTAACTCGCGAATCTATTCGGCGTCGCGATGGCCTTCTCGGGAACCGGCGTGCCGAACGAAAATTTAAAAATCGGCACCGTCAACTTGCGGCTGTGGTAAACGAAAGTCGTGGTGATCAAAGCGCAATGTTTGGCAACCAACTTATTCGATAGCAACGGATCGAAGTCCAATTGATGGATGACACAGGGAATTCCGTGTTTGCTGGCCGCGCGCATGAGAGGCACCTGGGTAAATCCGCCCGCGCCGATCACGATATCCGGCTTCCATTCCTTTAAAAAATTAATCGCCGCCTTCTTGGCGCGAATATAATCCCACGGCCAAGTGAATAAGCGAGGGCTTAAATATCTTGGGAATTTAGCAACTGGCAATGACACGAAAGGAATACCCAGCTTTTCGACTGGTCCCCTTTCCGGGCCGTCGGGCGTGCCGACCCAGACAAATTTAGCCTGAGGGTGTTTTTCCGCTAGCTTTTTCTGGAGGGCGAAAATAGGAGCCGTTGGCCCCATGGTTCCTCCGCCTACCAAGGCGATGACTAACGCCATAATTGTTTTTCGCGGCTAATGGACGCCACTATACCACAGGCAATGCTCATGGCAACAAAAGCCGAACTGCCGTAACTCACGAAAGGCAAAGTCACTCCAGTAATTGGCATAAGCCCGATCATGGACGCCACGTTGAAAAAAGTTTGGATGCCTAGCCACGCGCCGATGCCGACCGCCAAAAACCTTCCGAAGGCGTCGGGCGCGTTTTTGGCTATCACGAAAACACGTTGAACCAGAACCCCGATTGCGACCAGCAATAAAATGGCCACCAGCATTCCCATCTCCTCGGCGATAACCGCGAAGATCGAATCGCCAGCCACTTCCGGCAGGTAAAGATATTTTTGTCTTGAGTGTCCGTAACCCAGCCCAAAAATCCCGCCAGCTCCAATGGCCAAGTAAGCTTGGTTAATGTGATAACCAATGCCTTGCGGATCAAGCTCCGGATGCAAAAACGTTAAGAAGCGGGCCGCGCGATAAGGAGTGATTTTGATTAGTAACGCGACCAAACCGACCGCAGCCGCACCTAAACCCAAGAACCAGGTGACCGGCGCGCCGGCGATAAAGTAAGCGGCCAAAGAAGCTCCCACGATAACGGCCATCGAACCGGTATTCGGTTGCATGATAAGCAGGATCATGACGACGCCAAGCGAAAGCAAAAAAGGAAAAAGTCCTTCCTGCAATGTCTGCGCTTCTCGTTCATGCCGTTTAGCTAACCAGGCCGCCACGTAAACCAAAAAACCGATTTTCACGAATTCGGACGGTTGGAATGAGACTCCAATATTAAGCCAACGTCCAGATCCGCCGTAATTCATGCCAATGCCCGGGATATAAACCATCACCAACAGGATAATCGATCCAATCAAAGCGACCGGAGCTAATTGTTCAAGTTTCCGATAATCGAGCCACGAAAAAAAGATGAAAAGCACAGTCCCTGGCAAGATTCCGTATAAAAGCTGGTGTTTAAAGAAATACGCGGAGTCGTGGAATTTCTGGTAACCCAAAGGCCCGCTGGCCGAAAGCAGCATCAGCAAACCGAAAGCGATGATAACGATTAACAATACGAGGAATCTCTTGTCTATCTTGCCTCGTTCCCCTCTCATAAATACATTAGCGGTCAACCAGGTTGATCATTATCCCAAGCACGGAGACGATGAAGGAAATGACCCAGAAGCGCATCACGATTTTTGGTTCTCCCCAACCGCAAGCTTCCAGGTGATGGTGGAAGGGCGAACTTTTGAATATTTTTTTGCCGTTCCTGAGCTTTTTTGAAATCATCTGCGCGATGACCGAGAGTGATTCGATGACAAAAGGCAACCCTATAATCGGTAGGAGCAACGGTTGGTTGGTAAGCATGGCTACGATGCCGAGTACCGTGCCAAGCGACATGGCGCCGGTATCGCCCATGAAAAACGCGGCCGGCGTAATGTTGTGCCACAAGAATGCCAACGACGCGCCAATGATGGCCGCGCAAAAAGCCGCCAGATCCGTCCTGCCTTGGACAAAGGCAATAGCGGCGAACGCGCCAAAGGCCGCCATCAAGGTCCCGCCCGCCAAACCATCCAAACCGTCCGTCAGGTTAACCGAGTGCTGCGAAGCGACGATAATAAAAACAAAGAAAGGGATGTACAACCAACCGAGATCAAAGTTGCCGGCAAAAGGCACGTGGATAGTGCTCCAATCCAGCTTTGTGTAGAACCAGAGTGCGCAAATTAAAGCAATGGCCGTGTAAGCCAACAGACGATGCCTTACCCGCAAACCCCCGCCTTTTGGCCCAATGCGTCTGACGTTCAAGTAATCGTCGACCAAGCCCACGAGGGCGGCGGCGATCATAGCGCCAAACGGAACGTAAGTCTGCGTGCGTGACAAAATATTCCAACCGCACCAAGGTTGGCCGAAAATCAGACACAATAGCCAAACCAGGCCAACGACCAAAACGACTGATCCCCAAATCACGACGCCACCCATGGTGGGAGTGCCTGCCTTTGACGCGTGCAACGAACTCATGATAGGCGCCGATTCGGCATCGCGTATGTTTTTACCGAGTTTATGTTTTTTTAGGAATTTAACGATACTGGGAGTGCAAATGAAAGCCACCAAAAAGCAGACGAGTGCAAAAGCTACGATGCGCAGTATCTCCCACATTAAGCTCGGCATAATTTATGTATTGATTTTGATCAGGTAGTAAAGGAAAACGCTCCAAATGACTGTTGAGGTGGCCGCCAAAACCAATAATGCGTAACCAGCCAGGCTATCCTGCCTGAAGAGCGTAAACCCGAGGAGAATGGTACCAAAAATAACGAGGATTGGCACGCATAACAATGCGGCCACCCAAGGCAACGGGAGCATTTGGTCGATTCCGAGGTAAACCGTGTAGTGCGTGACAACGTAACCGGACGGCAAACCGAGTTGAATCAGCCTTACCGTCGCTATAATCGAAACGGCTATCAAAATAACGGCCAAGACAATGCTTAGCCATTTTAAAAATGGATTTTCCCAAGCGAATTTAGTGTTAAAGCGCAACTCATCCCAAGTCAACATAAGGTAATGCTACGGCTCCGGACGGTTTACGGATAGTGTGGATAATTATTCAACCGCCATCACTTTTTTCACCCAGGGGAACTTTTCTTTGAGACTAGCTTCGATCACCTGATGCAAGGTCATCTCTGACAACGGACAGCCCACACAAGACCCATGCATCCTCACTTTGACGTCTCCTTTGGACTGATCAAAATCAACAAATTCGACGTCTCCCCCATGGGTTCTGAGCGTCTGGCCGATTTCGTCTAAGGCCTTTTCGATTTCTTGGCGAATTTTAGCGATATTTTGCTCCATATTGATTTATATTAGCCGCCCAAGACACACTTGACAAGTAAGCTATAAGCGTTTAACATAGGCGCATTAACTTCGTTTTATGGCTCATACTAAGGCAGGCGGCTCTACTAGATTAGGCCGCGACTCACAAGGACAGCGTCTTGGCACCAAGCTCTATTCGGGCGAATTCGCCAAGATCGGCAACATCATAGTCCGCCAACGCGGTTCAAAGATCCGCGCAGGTTTAAACGTGCGCATGGGTCATGATGACACCCTCTACGCCGTGGCTAACGGAACTGTTTCGTTTTCCAGGAAAAAGCTGGATAACTTCCACGGTAAACCCAAGCTGGTCACGTTTGCCAACGTCACTCCAAAAAATTAAAAAACGGTAGCCACAGGCTACCGTTTTTTGTTGCTGCTTGCCGCTTTGACCAATCCCAGGAACAAGGGATTTGGTCGGAAAGGCCTAGACGTCAGTTCAGGATGGAATTGCGAGGCCATGAAGAAAGGATGTTTTTCCAATTCGATTATCTCGGCCAGTTTATTATCCGGCGACAAACCGGAAAACCTGACGCCGATTTTTTCAAAATCTTCGCGGTATTTCGGATTTGCTTCGTATCGGTGGCGATGGCGCTCGCGTACGATTTCTTCTCTGTAAAGGCGACGAGCCGCAGTGCCCTTCTTCAAAACGCAAGGATAATCCCCCAAACGCATGGTGCCGCCGTAATTTTTGTCTTCCATTTTCTTCTCCTGCTCGTCCATGAGGTGGATTACAGGATGCGTAGTGTCTGGATTGATCTCGGTCGTGTTAGCGTCCTTCCAACCCAAAACATCCCGCGCCATCTCAACCAAAGCGAGCTGCATGCCGTAGCAAAGCCCAAGATACGGCAGCTTGTGCTCGCGAGCGTAACGGATGGCCATCATTTTGCCTTCGATGCCGCGCGAGCCGAAACCTCCCGGAATGATGATGCCGTCCAAACCTTTCATCTGCTTTTTAAAATTCAATTTGTTTTGTTCAAAGTCCTCGCTGTTCAACCAGACGATCTCGGGTTTGCGCCCGATATGCCAGGCCGCATGCTTGATGGCTTCCAAAACAGAAAGATACGCGTCGCTCAACGTAAAATTGCCGGTGGAGAAATACTTGCCGACCACGCCGATTCGGACGGGCTTGATCGAATGCTGGATGCGGGAGGATAACTCACGCCACTTTTTGCCGTCAATCTTAGAAACTTTAAGCTTAAGCTTGTCTATGATCCTCTCGGCCACGTGTTGTTCCTCAAGTTTAAGCGGGACCTCGTAAATACTGGCCACGTCCGGAGCCGCCACCACGTCGGCCGGCGCCACGTTGCAGCTAATGCTTAATTTGCGTTTGCGCGGTTCGTCGATCGGCTGCGCCGAGCGGCAGATGATCAAATCGGGCTGCAAACCGGCCGCGTTCAAGCTCCTGGCCGCGTACTGGGTCGGTTTTGTCTTCATCTCGCCCAGATTGCCGGGCACCGGTAAATAACTCACCAACCCGATTAAAACATCACCCGGATAGTCCAGGCGCATCATGCGGCAGGCTTCGAGGTAAAGGAGATTTTGGTATTCCCCCACCGTGCCGCCTATTTCCACGATCGTGACGTCCGCGTCCGCCAATTCCGCCGCGATCTTGATCCGGCCAATGATCTCGTTTGGCACGTCAGGAACCCACTCCACCGTCTTGCCGCCGTAACCCATGCTCCGTTCGCGGTTGATGATGGTTTGGAAGATGCTGCCCGAAGTCATGTAATTGGCCCGGCCCAAATCCTCGTCCAAGAAACGCTCGTAATTACCGATGTCCTGGTCGGTCTCCAACCCGTCGTAAGTCACGAACACTTCGCCGTGTTCGGTCGGATTGAGTGTGCCCGGATCCACGTTCAGATAGGGGTCTATTTTAACGGCCGTGACTTTAAAGCCACGCGCTTTAAGCAACGCGCCAATCGAAGCGGTCGTCACTCCCTTGCCGACTCCGCTCATGACTCCGCCGGTAATAAAAATAGTCGTCCGGCGGCGACTCTTGTGATTTTTCCGCATGCTCTTCATACGGAATGAAATTATAGCACGTCAGCAATCCACAGGCATCAGCCCCTTTCCTCTTCCACGATCAACCTAAGGGCTTTAGCCAAAATGCGGTCCATGTTTCTATAGCTCATGCTTGCGAAAGCCCGGTCCGCGCGGATCCAAGACGCTTCGACGATTCCTTCCGTGCCGGGGATGTGTTCTTGGGCATCACTTGGCGCTTCGAACAAAAAGAAATGCACCGTTTTAGCCACCGGTTTGACCGGACCTTGGTGTCTTTCCAAATATTTGAAAGCCGTGAAGCCCAAAGGCGCCACGTAACGCAAATCAGCGATGCCTGTTTCTTCCCTGATTTCGCGGATGGCGGCCACGACAAAAGATTCCCCCAATTGTTGTTTGCCTTTCGGAAAAGTCCATCGCCCGTCTTCCCTCTTCAAAAACAAGATCTCCACCCGACCGCCTTTGTTGCGGCGGAAGATGATCCCGCCAGCCGAAGTTTGGCGCGTCGGGCGAGACTTAAAACCATGGCGCTTTTTATGTCGGGGATGGAATTTTCTGTCGTTTCCGGGTTTTACCGGAGGATTATTGCTTGGTTGAGGTCGCATTGCTGGAAGTAGTTGCCGCGCGCAACAGGTATTCGGTTGCTTTGTCCAATTGCGGATCAAGGTTCGCGTCCATATCCTGAGCAGTCCTATCAATCTGTATATCGGGCTGAATGCCGCTCTTATTGATGTTGCGGCCCTTGGGAGTCAACCATTCCGCGATCGTGATCTTGATGGCGCTGCCGTCGGCGAACTCCGAATAATCCTGGACCGATCCTTTGCCGAAAGTTTTCATGCCTATAAGTTCCGCCGCGCCGTAATCCTGCAAAGCGCCAGCCACGATTTCGGCCGCCGAAGCCGAACCCTGATTGACCAAGACGACGGTTGGCATGCCTTTTAAGCGGCCCGTGCCAGTGCCACGGAATTCGTCGATAACCTTGCCTTTGCGGCGTTCGCTCACAACGACTTTATCGCCCACCCATTCGCCGGCCACAGCCGTCGACCTATCCAGATAGCCTCCTGGATCGTTTCTCAAATCGAGTATCACGCCCTTGGCATTCTTTTCGAGCACCTGATCCACGGCTTGTTTAAATTCGGTGTCCGTATCCTGGTTGAAGTTGGAGATGGCGATCATGGCGATATTGTCTTTTGGCCAAGTCAGGGTAACGCTCTTTACCGTTATCTTGTCGCGGATGATCTTGTATTCCTTAATGACAGGTTCGGCGGCGGCCTTGACCTGCTTGTCGGTTGAAGCAGCCACTTTGGCCGGACGGCCGATCTTTATCGTCACGGTCGTTCCCTTTGGTCCGCGGATCAAAGCCACGGCCTGCTCAGTTACCATGCCTTCAGTGCTCTTCCCGTCGATCGACAAGATGTAATCGCCCGCCAAAATACCAGCCTTCTCAGCCGGAGTTCCGGGCAATGGCGCTATGACCTGCAACTGCCCGCCGCGCACGCCGATTTCGGCGCCAATGCCCTCGAACTCGCCTTTTAGCGAATCACTGAACTCCTTGGCGATTTTTGGTTCAAAGAAAGACGTGTACGGATCACCCAAAGCGGCGGTCATGCCCTGCATGGCTCCGTAAAACATGTTCTTTTCGGAGACGTCGTCGTAATACTTTAGCTTAAGTAACTTCCATAACTCCCAAAATTGACTGAAATTCAGAAGTTTATTCTCGACGGTTCCTTCGGGCGCCGAAGCTCCGACTCCTTCAACAGTCGTTTGGGTTTCATTCGTCGTAGCGGCTTTGGTAGCCGTAGCCCTGCCCGTGTATAACCCGCCCACAAAAGCGCCTGCGGCGATAATTAGGCCACAAAAGGCCATAATCAAGGGATTTAAGCCCCGTCTGTATTGGTTTAGCATAAAGAGGAGTTTACCTAATCACTAGTACGTTGTAAATTGTGTACTGTCTTTTATGGCAAAAATCCCGTTCCACCGCAAAGTCCTGCCCTGGATGTTTACGCTGATTTTCCTCATCATGGCACCCGCCGTGGTTTTTTATACATCCGGCTATCGCTGGAACCCCAAAAAAAACGCCATCGAACGCAATGGCACGTTAATCATCGACACCACTCCGGCCGGCGCCACCATCAAACTGAACGGCAAACAGATTCCCGAAACTACTTCCGTAACTTTACAAAACCTAGCTCCCGGCAACTACAGCATCGAGCTTGATCTAAAGGGCTACCACCCCTGGACAAAAACGTTGTCCATCGAACCTGAAAGGGTCACCTTCGCTTCGGACATCATCCTTTGGCCGGACGAACAACCTCAATTCGTTTCACCCCTAAATGTCAGTCGTTTCATGGCCGACGCCGATTCGGGCGCGCTTGCGGCCGTCGTCCAAAGCAATACCTCGACTTCAATCGGACTTTTGGATAAAAAGAGCAATCTCATAACTTCGTCAGTTGACCTTAAGGAAATAGCCGAGATTTCATCACTGGAAATCAATCCTCAAAACGAAACGCAATTTTTGGCCAACGGCGCGGCGGATGGGAAAAACGTCCAATGGCTAGCCCAATTCTCGCCGCCTTCCGCGACTAAACTGCCCGATGGTTATTATCATTGGCAATCAGGAGGCTTGATCGGCCAAACCGACGGAACGCAATTAACCATTAAGGCCGACCAAAGCGTTACGCGCGAACAGAAACCGAACGGACTGAAGGATATTTTGGATAATTGGAGACTGAGCCTGCTGCCCAACAATTCGAATTTAATTTTGACCCAAGGAGACGGCGCAAAACAAGGTCTCATCCTTCCTTCGGGAGAATGGCGATTTTGGATGCACAAAAAAAATTCGCTCATCCTCAAGGACGGGAATCGCTGGGATTGGATTGACTCTGGCCAGAACCCGATCATTAGTCGGCAGGCTTCGGGCGAACAATTGTTGCCGATCACTTTTGATCGCGAATTGCAATTCGCGATCAAAAACGGCAACGAGGTCTGGGTTTGGAAGCACGGTTTGGAAGCCGAGCTCATTTACCGGCAAAGCGATCCCATCGTGGGCATCTCATGGCATCCGGCCGGCAACGACGTCATGGTGGCCACCAAAAACGAAATTGCCATGTTCAGCCTTGATGGCCGCAACGGCCGCAATAAAACCACCTTGGCCAATTTTGACGACATTAAAGACGCGGTCATTTCCGAAAATAAGCTTTACGTCTCCGGCTCCCGCGACGGCCAAACCGGGCTCTGGATTCTGCCTTTGTCACTCAGAACGAACTCAATACTTCCGCTCGGGTTTATTTCACCTTAAGTGAGACCAGTCGTTTGAATTCGCTATTGAAATCCGCGATGGCTTTTTCGATATCCGGATGGAAACGCGACCTAAAATCGTGGGCTTTGACGTAGTTTGATGCTTCGAGCAACGCGTCCGGCGTTCCGGCGTCAAAATAACCGCCATTTATAACTCTAACGTCCAACTCGCCTTTTGCCAGATAGGCGTGATGCATGTCCACGATTTCCAATTCGCCTCGCTTGGATGGAGTTAAACTTCTGGCGATTTCCGGGGCCCGGCCATCAAAAATATACATGCCGGGTATGGCGAATTTGCTTTTAGGCGTTGCTGGCTTTTCTTCAATAGAAAGGACTTTGCCGGTCGCTTGATCGAATTCAACGACTCCATAGCGTTCTGGGTCAGGCACTTCACGCGCAAAAATTCTTCCTCCCGACGAAAAGCTCGTAATCGCCTCGGTAAAATCATCCTCAAAAATGTTATCACCCAAAATGAGCGCGCCCGGCTCGCCATCCAAAAACTTTTCACCCAAAATAAATGCCTCAGGCAAGCCCCGGGGTTCGTTCTGAACCACGAAAGAAATATTGATGCCAAACGGGCGCAACATCGAACCGAGCAAGTTCAAATAACTCCCGGAATAATCCGGCGAAACGATAATCAAGATGTCTTTAATCCCCGCCTTCACCAGCGTGTTCAGGGGATAAAAAATCATTGGTCTGTCGTAAACCGGCAAAAGCTGCTTGGTTAAAACAGCCGTGAGCGGCAAAAGCCGCGTGCCGGTACCACCGGCGAGTATTAGTCCTTTCATAAAACAAAACTAGCTTAGGCTAAAATAAGCAAATTATCAAGTTCCAAAGTCGAGAAATAAAAAAGAGGCCTGAAGCCAAGCCTCCCATTTGAAAGCGACCCGCCTCCTACCATCCGGTCATCATCCTACCGATGAACTTGCCGATGCCAACAATGGCGCTCCCCGATGCCCTGAAGGCTCCCTCTCCCGGCAAGCGCACTTGCTGGAAAGCAGTGGTATTGTGCGGAGTGCTCGGTGAAGACACGTAAAAAGTCTCACCACAATCGTCGCATCTGTAACTACCGCTGGACTCAATATTCCACCGCGATTTGCACCACGGGCAGTGAACAACATTCATGAAATCCTCCTCCGATTGCTTGCAGGAACAGAATTTGAAGTGCGGACGCATCTAATCAAAAATATTCAAAAAAGTCAAGGCTTACCCCTGACTTATTTAACTTCTAAATTTTTCAGCCAACCCGCAAAGCCTTCTCGTCCCATTCGGCTTTCCTTTGCCACACCGCGTCGACCCATTCGGTATTTTTCAGGTACCACTCAATCTCATCTTTCAAAGCTTCTTCAAACTTTTCACGAGGATAAAGCGGCTCCCAACCCAAAGCCTTTATTTTGGTCGCGTCAATCGCGTAACGGCGATCATGGCCTTTGCGGTCTTCCACGAATTTAATCATCTCGTCGCCTTTGCCGAAATATTTGAGGATAAGACGCGTCACCTCCAAGTTATTACGCTCATTGTCCGCGCCAATATTGTAAACTTCGCCCGGTACGCCTTTTTGCAGCAAAAGATCCAAAGCGCGGCTGTGGTCAATGGCATGGATCCAATCGCGAACGTTCAAACCGTCGCCGTAAACCGGGACTTGTTCGCCTTTGCTGATGCGCAGGATGAATGACGGAATGAGTTTTTCCGGAAACTGGTATGGCCCGTAATTATTCGAGCAATGCGAAACCACGACCGGCGTTCCGTGTGTCACGAAATAAGCATGGCACATTAAATCACCGCCCGCTTTAGCCGCGGCATAAGGCATGTTGGGATTGATGGGAGTCTGCTCGGTAAATTGGCCTGGATCATTCAGCTCAAGGGCGCCGTAAACTTCATCAGTAGAAACTTGTACGAATTTTTCTAAATTATTGAAGCGCACCGCGTCCAAGATCATTTGAACGCCCAGGCTGTTGGTCAAAACAAAATCCTTGCAACCGCCATGGATCGAACGATCCACGTGGGTCTCGGCCGCGAAATTAATGACATGGGTTATCTGATGGTCTTTGACGACTTTACTCAAAGCCTCGAAATCCGTAATGTCTCCCTGCACAAAAGCGTACCGCGGATCGGATTCAATGTCTTTTAAATTGGCCAAATTACCCGCGTATGTCAGCTTGTCGAAGTTGACGATTTTACATTCCGGGTCGCTTTGCAGTTTATGCCGGATAAAGGTTGAGCCGATAAAGCCGGCTCCCCCACAGACTAATAGGTTCATAGGTTTTTTAATGATTCGCGAATTTTAGCGCCCATGATGGCGGCTTCGCCATTGCCGTATTCATGGCCGTGCCAATGGACGTAACCGTCGCTGGTTTTGCGCGGAATGACATGGAAATGAAGGTGAGGGATGACTTGCCCGGCAGCCGGTTTATTGTTTTGGAACAAATTCACGCCTTCATAGCCCAGTCCGTCAATCTGAACACTCATGACCCGCTTAATCATCCTGACTAGCGGCAAGCAGACTTCTTCCGGCATATCCATGAAATCCTCGTAATGCTTCTTGGGCATGACCAGGACATGGCCCGGATTAACCGGGTTGATATCCAAAAAAGCAAAAACCTCGTCGTCTTCGTAAACGACTTCGGCCGGGATGGCTTTGGAAGCAATCTTGCAAAAAAGGCAATCTGACATAGGGTTAAATATTTTCGGGTTTAGCGGCGCCAAAAATCCACACGGCGATCAAGATGACAAATGCCCCCAAAAGGGCCAGCACCGAGGGGCTGTAGTTTTGCACGCGCATGGCTAGGATAGCGAGCAGCAAAACTCCCCCGCAACCGACCAGCAGCAATTGGGCCAGTCGCGACAACATCGATGCCTTGGCCTGGTGCGCCAGCATGATAAGCAAAAGCACGGAAACGGGCAATAACAGGTCAAAAACGTCCACAAAAGGCAAAACCGAGCCAGGCATCAGCCATTCGATGGCCATTAACAAAATCAGGGTCACGCCAGCCGCCAGGGCCACGTGGGTTCCAAAAAGCCAAAAAGCTTCTTTAATAGTCAATTTCATAATCTCCGCCAAGCGCGTTTAGCTTCGGCCAAAAGCAACGACCACCAAGTCTTAAAGCTCACGGGTTCCCGGTGATACGTTAAAGTTATGTGCCGGATGTCGACCGATCCGGCGCGCGACGCGATGCCGGGCGCCGATAAAACGAACCGTAAAGTGTCCAAGTCCGGCGTTACCGGAAAACTCAGATGGGTTTTTTTCCAGCCGTCTCCCAAGTCCTCCACCCGCGAGTAATCAGTCAAAACCGCTTGTAGACCCTCCTGCTTGCCGTTCGTTTCCGGAGTCAGTCTTCTGGGTTGCGGCTCGAAAAAGGCATCGGGCGCGAAAGCGAAGTAACCGTCAGCCACCAATCTAATGTCGCCGCGTGGCGCGGTGAGAGCAACCGGATCAACAATTGAATCGTTCCGATCAATCCTGAAAGACGTGTGCGTCCGTTTGACCGATCCGACGGTCGGACCGAATTGCACGTCCTGCAAACCCTCCTTATGAAAAGTCTCCGCCACGATGTGGCGCGCCGTAGTCCAAACCTTCAACGAATTGGTTGAGGTCGTGGCAAAGCCCACAATGTCGCCGGCCACCAGACGCGGACCGACCACCCAAAGCGAATTTTTGGTGACCACGCGGCGGATAAACACGTCGTCATCGGCGGTGACCTTGATGCGATAAACGCCAGGCCTCAAATCTTTCAAATTCACGTTGACGGGTATCACGGCGCCATAACCTTGATCGCGATTGCCGCTCGTTCCGGCCGTATCCTGCCAAATCAACTGATTGTCGCGGTAAACCTGCAAAGCCAACATTCCCCCGCTCCGATTACGGTTAACATCTTGGACATCCAACCTGAATTTAATTTGACTCTCGCCCGGAGTAACCCAAAAGTCGTGAGAGCCGCGCAAATTGACGCTATACGATCTTTGTTCGCCCAATAGATTCCCGGAAATCAACGGCGAGGTGGTGGTTGTTCCCCAAATGGCCAAGCCGCGCGTATCCTTGTCGTCCAATCTCGAAACCGGAGTATTGAATGTGACGTAACCATGGCTACCCTTGTCAGTCGCGACCTGTTTCCAATCTTTGCCTTCAAGCATTTCCGAATACATAGGATAAAGGTCAAGCTGCTTGCCTTCGGCATCTTTGACCAACCCAAATTCCAAAAGCGATTGTCTGAGCGTCCTGAATTCAACGTCGACATCAACCGTTTCGTAAGGTCCCGGCGTTCGGACGTTCATGTAAACCGGATCATTGATGATTCTCTGGCCGCTCCATCCATCCTCCTGCTTGCCCGGAGAGGTTGTCCTTTCACCTGGCAAGAAGGGATAAATGAACGCACTCTGCCCGGTCATGTCGCTTTGGGCGATAAAAACACCGGTCATGGGAAATCTCAAAGCCATGATCCAAAACAAAACACCGGCCCCGATGATCCAAGGAATGAAACACGCGATCACGATTAAAAACTTCGGAAATTTCATAACGTCGGACTCTGATCAACCATTGGAAATTCCTGTTGGTTGCCATTACCCGTCACAGTATACATAGTTTGATTGGCATCCGAAAACACCGGTTTCAAATCAAATCCCCGATCCCACCACTGGGCCGATTTGATGCTGCTCTGGGTTTGCATGAACAAGGCGACGGAATATCCTGCGTCTAAAATAGCTTGGATGCTTTTGTCGTCCGGCATGGGCGAAGCCGCGTTAAAAACCGGAAAAAATATCTTATCGCTCCTGTCCGAAAGAATGATCACATTGGAGTTGATGAAACTCCTAGCCTGGTCGCGTATTTCGGCGTACCTCGCGAGTTCTGCCTGGTTGGCCAGCATGCCTTCGTCGTCCCTGGCTAAGGCGCTCCACTGGCCAACGACGATCAAAGCGACGATCATTGCCAGAGATAAAATCCTAAGGCTCCAGTATTTCCAAAGACGCGCGACCACAAAACCGGCGGACACGGCCGCCAAAAGCGACAACGGCAAAAGATAACGCAGGTAAGAATTTCCCATGCTCGCCACGTTAACTCCGACATGATCCTGATAAACCCCGTTGCCGTAGAAAGCCGTAAGCCAAATGGCCGTCCACGCGAAAGCCGCGACTATCCATTTCTCAGGTTTTTTCCAAATCTTTTCTTTCAAACAAAAATATCCGGCCAAGGCGACCATTAAGAGCCATGGCCAAAGTATCTCGACTAAATAATGATAAGAGTTCCAAAGAATTGCCCGCGGATGAATACCAAACGGCAAAGCCTTTAAAACGGAAATTGAATTTTGGCCGCTGATCTGATCGATCGAAGCTTGGGCAGCCGCGGCAAAGTCAGGCCTCACTTGATAACCGCTGATAAACCATTGGCCATATGTTTTGTATCCGAGATAAGCTCCGGCGCCGGTTACAAGTACAAACAAAACCGCCAGCCAGATGATCTTTGATGCCTTAATTTTGTTTTTAGTTATTTGGCTCTGATAAAGCGCCGCAAACCCTGCCAAAGGAACTAACCAAACGGCTTCCGTTGGCCGAATCACGCAGGTCAAACCCAAAACAGCTCCGGCTGTTAGCCACTTCCATTCGCTTTTAAGTTCGACGACTAACCACCAAAGCCATATCGCCAAGCAGGTGATAAAAAGATTTGAGAACGTGCCGCGGTTGGCGTAAATGATAACCATGGGAAAGCTGATCCAAACCAGCAAAACGGCCCATTTGATTCCTTTGGACCATTCTTTCGGCAAACTTTTCCACAAAGGCCAAAGCGAAATCAGCGCGAAGAGCGGAGTAAAAAATAAAATTCCGTAAATGCCTATCGCTTTGTAGGCCAGACTTAGAATCAAAGGCATGCCCAAAAATCCCACCAAAGCCACGGCACCGTTTTCGATAATCGGCACAAAACTCCTCGGAAAAACCCACGGCAAATCTTTCAGGCTGGGGTTGGGGATCAAAAAACTGCCATGATCGGCAAAATACATGGCCGAAAGGCTGTTGGCCGTCTCGTCCGGGCTCATCCACACGCCCTGAAACGATAAAGGAAGCCTCACCCATTGGCTTAAAAGCGCTAAGCTTAGGATAATAGCCGCCAAAACCAAGTAAATCTTCATGCGCTAGTTATCCTACATGTTTTAGCGCGTATATGCTAGATTATGGCATATGCCTTCTAAGCGGCTTTTTATTGGCTTGTTATTAACCGGCCTGATTTTAGGAAATTTTGGCTGGACGTCTCAAATCGAGGCGCAAACCACGTCCACTAACATGGACCCAAGCTTTGATCCGAACATCGTGCTCACGGACAACGACATGTTTGATGTCTATGGCATGACTTACGACTATCTAAAACATTTTTTGCAAAACAAAGGCGCTCTGGCCGACCTTAAAGTCAAAGACATTGACGGCGTGGAAAAACCGGCCATTGATATCATCTGGCGCGTATCGCAATCTTACAAAATTAATCCCAAATATCTTTTGGCGCTTCTCCAAAAGGAACAATCATTAGTTGAAGACGCCGATCCTTCCGCCCGACAGCTCGATTGGGCTGCCGGTTACGCGGTTTGTGACAGCTGCAGCAAGGACGATCCGGTCATCCAACAATACAAGGGGTTTGCCAACCAGTTGGAATACGCGGCCAAGCAGCACCGCGAAAAATATTTGATACAACTTTTGGCTTTTGGCACGACCATCGGCGGCAAAAGCGTGGGCAAGACGATGCTGATTGACGGCCAATCAGTGACGCCAGGCAACAACGCCACGGCCATGCTTTACACCTACACTCCGCATTTGCACGGCAACTACAATCTTTGGAAGATTTGGCAGCGCTGGTTCGCTTTGGCTTATCCGAACGGCACAATCGTCCGCGGCTCGCCCAGCAAAACCGCGTACTTGATACAGAACGGTGAAAAGCGGGCCTTTGCCAACGAATCAGTCTTACTTTCCATGGCCGATCCGAAAAAAATCATTACTGTTTCAGATACCGACTTAGCCGCGTACTCGGAAGGATCAGCGGTTAAATTCCCTAAATACTCAATCATTAAAACCGACGAAGGCAATCTTTATCTGATCGCCTCAAACGGCAAACGGCTTTTCGCTAGTGATAAGGTGATGCATAAATTCGGATTTTTGGACGATGAACTCATCGAAGCGGCCGAGACCGACCTAAGCGACCTGACTTTGCTAGATCCAATCACCGACAAAACGGCTTTCCCTTTGGGAGCTTTGGTTAAAACGGCCAAGTCCTCAACGGTTTGGTACGTGGAAAACGGCGTCAAACACGCTTTGCAGGACGAAGTCTTCATTAAATTGTATTTCTCCGGTCGGCCGATTAAAACCGTAGCCGCCGCAACAATCGAAAGTTACGCGTTAGGCGAAGCTTACGTCCTGCATGACGGCGAACTCGTTCGCGGCAAATCAAGCCCTGCGGTTTACGTGGTTGAAGCCGGACAACTTCGGCCCATCCCGTCGGCTGAAGTTTTTGTGGCCATGGGATACAAATGGAACAACGTCGTCACCCTTCCGGACAGGATCATTGCGCAATACGAGATCGGCCCCGCGCTTATGTTGACTTCACCGACACAACCGATGGTTTTAGCTTCTAATTAATCATAAAATATGATCGTATTTGCAGGCGTAGTCCCCCATTCTCCGCTCCTCGTGCCGAGCATCGGCAAAGAGCATCAGGCGCAACTGGCCAAAACCACGGCCGCTTACCAGGAATTTGAGCAGGCGCTTTATCTGGCCAAACCTGAAACGCTTTGCATTATCGCGCCTCACGGGCCGCGCTATCCGGATTCTTTCTCGGCCAACATGGCGGGTTCTTACGCCGGAACTTTGAAATCCTTCGGAGATTTTTCAACTACCGTGTCCGCCAAAAGCGATTTTATGCTGATCGACCGCACGCACCGCAAGATGCGCGACGAAGGCGTACCTTTCACTTTGACTTCAAGCGAGGAACTGGATTACGGCTATTCGATTCCCATCATGCTTTTGACGACTCATTTGCAGAACTGGAAACTCTTCCCCGTCTCGCCTTCCATGATGGACGGCAAAGCCCATTTTGAGTTTGGCCGCCAGCTCAAACGCGTCATCCACGCCGAAACGCGTCGCGTAGCCGTTATCGCGAGCGCTGACCTTTCACACAAGTTGACGTCCGAGTCGCCCGGCGGCGCATCGCAGGAAGGACCGAAGTTCGACGAGGCCGTCCAGCAATCTTTGGCCGCCAACGATCCTAATCCGCTCTTGTCTTTACCGCTTGAAACCGTGGAGAACGCTGGCCAATGTGGTTACCGTCCCATTTCGACCTTGCTTGGCACTCTTGAAAACATGAATGTCACTCCGCACGTCTTGAGTTACGAAGCCCCTTTTGGAGTCGGTTACATTGTCGCGAAATTTGATATAGCATAAAGAACATGTTCATCTCAGTCATCCCCGCTTTGAAGATGCCGGCTGGGCATGATTTTTTTGATTACAAACTGGAGGACGGTTCAGTTCATGTCGGCGACTTGATTTTCGTGCCTTTCCGTAACCGACTGATCCCAGGATTGGTCGCTAAGATCTCACCAACCAGCGACGTGGCTGATAAAGCCATCGCGTTGCCTAATCCGGATAAAATTCTTAAGTTACCAGAAGTCATTGCAGATTATTGTCGCCAAGCGGCCCACGAGCTCTTCGTCAGTCCGGCCACGCTTTTGCACGCCTGGCTTAGAGTCGTCCCCAAGAGATTGTCGTCGGACGAGCCGCATACTCCTTATCATCTTTCCCGTCTCCCGAAGGACGCCAAGCAATTTGAAGAGAAATTTCTGGTCAACCGATACACGGGAACTGGAGGTTTGATCGAAACCGTTCAAAAGGAACAAGCTAATGGCCGGATTTTGATACTGACGCCCTGGCAATCACGAGTCGATTACTTAAAAAACAAACTCGGTTGCGACGGATTCCACGCCATGACGGCCGCGGGCGCCGCCTGGAAAGCCTGGACAGGCTTTCTCGCGGAACCGCACGGCATGCTGGTTACGACCAGGCTTGGGGCTTGGCTTGGCATTTGCGCCGATATTGTCATCATCGACGAACCGGAAAACGACGATTACAAGCAGGACGAGCTCACGCCCAGGTATGACGCGCGCCGTTTGGCCAAACTCGCGGCCGAATACAATCCAGCTTTGCGCGTCATTTCAATCGGCACGACGCCCAGACTAGAATCAGCGCCAAGCCAAGCCACGGCTCCAAAAATCGAAGTTGAATTGAAAATTGAACCGCTCGCGCCTGGCTCGCGTTCAAACGTGGAAAGTTTATCGGCCCGAGCGGCAAACCTAATCGCGCAGTCCATCGAAGACAAACGAAGCGTTCGCGTCCTGCATGCCGTAGGCGGCGCCCGCGGCCGAATTCGTTGTTCGGATTGCGGATGGGTCATGCCCTGCCCCAAATGCGACTATGGCATGAGTAACATGGCGACTCACGCCCAGTGCCGAAGATGCGGACACAAAGAAGATTTGCCTTTAGCTTGTCCAACTTGTGGCGGTCCTGATTTGGCTAAATCAATCATTGGAGGCGATTTGATGCAGAAGCAACTGTCTAAGGCCTACCCTCAAGGCGACATCAAGGTACTGGATTTATCCGAATGGCAATTGCAAAGCCTGCCACCAAAAAGTTTAATCATCATCACTAACATCAACTCAGTTGGAGGTTATACGGAAGACGTGCGCCGCAAGGAAAGACTGGTTATCGCCTTTCGCCGTCTGGCCAGCCAAGCCAGCCTGGCCCAATGCGAATTGCTTGTTCAGGGGCCGGAAGATCTGGTTAACGAAAGTCGCGGTTGGTTGGACGACGAGGGCCTCAAGAAATCCTGGACTAAAGAGTTCGAGGATCGCCGTCAGTTTGGCTATCCCCCTGCCCGTCGCCTCGTGAAGTTGATCGCCATGGCAAAAGCCCAAGAAACTGATCCAATAACCGTCGAACTTCAAGAACAACTGGGTCAGTATGGCTGGGAAATCCGCGGCCCGTACGCGGTCGAAAACCGGCCAAATACGCGTGAACCAAGGCTTGCCTATCATCTTATACCCCCTCCAGAGCTCGATTTTAAGCAAATAATCGATATTTTGACGCCTTTTTCTTCTCTAGGTATCCTGGATCTTGACCCGATCGCCTTTTTCAGCTAAAGTATTCCATCAACATGATTGATATTTTCCGCATCGTGACCTACAAAGAACCGTCCATCCGCGAACGGTCAATTGAGGTGCCTTTGGAAAAGATCACGACCAAGGAGTTCCAGGATTTTTTGGATAAATTAATGCGGACTTTTGACTCGCAAAATAACGCCGCCGGATTGGCTGCCCCGCAATGCGGAGTGAATGAGCGCGCCGTCATCGTCCAGGTGGGCCTGGAAGCCAAGGCCATGATCAATCCTGAGATCATCAAAACTTCAACCGCCACGGCCGAAACCGAAGAAGGCTGCTTCAGCGTGCCCGGAGTTTACGGTATGGTCATCCGTCCCAAACGCGCCACAGTTAAATTCATAGATCGTCACGGCCGCCGCGCCGAACTGGACCTAAAAAGGATTGAAGCCGTAGCCGTCCAGCATGAAATCGACCACTTAGATGGAGTTTTATTCGTCGATAAGGCCACTAAAATCACCCAAGGCAAGTGGCCGGCGTAATCTTATGAAGCTCCTTAAAATCATCAAAGACGCTGACCAGGCGAATGACACGGACATCAAAATCAGAGAGGGAGTGAGAGCCGTGCTTTTTGATGAGAACGGGTTAGTCCCGTTATTATTTGTCTCAAAACACAATTATCACAAGCTGCCAGGCGGCGGCATCGAGATTAACGAGGGAAAAATTGAGGCGTTAAAACGCGAGTGTTTGGAAGAAGTCGGCTGCGGAATCGAATTAGCCGGCGAAATCGGAAAAATCGTAGAGTACCGGTCCGCTTGGAACATCATGCAAACTAATTACTGTTACACGGGACGAGTGGCCTCCATGGGGCCCACTAACTTTACCCAAAAAGAAATTGACCAGGGTTTTCAAGTCGTCTGGATGACTTTGGACGAAGCGACCAAGCAGATCGCGAGCGACGAGCCGGATTGTTATGAAGGAATTTTTATTCAAAAACGCGAACTGACTTTTTTGCAAAATATTCCCAAACAAGAACAGGAATATGTGGGAGAAGAAGGACCGTCCACCGGTTCGCAAAACAGGAGAATGATCAGGCCCGGCGCTAAAGTCTTGATCGTGCTTAAAAAAGACCAGCCGACCGGTAAGTTAACTGAAGGAATCGTCCAAGATATCTTAACCAACAAACTCAACCATCCGCGCGGCATAAAGGTTAGATTGACGAATGGCCAAGTAGGCCGAGTGCAAAACATACTGTAAAGAATAGCCCTGTTAAGGGCTTTTTTGTTTAACGCATTGACACGACGGATAATAATTGGAACAGTCTTATAGCCGAGGAAAAAACAAAGGAGGCAGAAAATGAAGCTAAGGAGTTTGGCGTTT
The DNA here is from genome assembly GCA_028715505.1 of Patescibacteria group bacterium. GTDB lineage: Bacteria > Patescibacteriota > Patescibacteriia > 2-12-FULL-60-25 > 2-12-FULL-60-25 > MWCR01. The sequence goes on along the minus strand of JAQURS010000002.1, from coordinate 82,843 downwards.
TTACTGGTATTTGTTGGATTGACTGGCTGTGGGGGCAATTCCGAAATCACGGCGGCTCCCCCCGAAACCGAAGCTGGCGTTGACGCAAAAAGCGACGCGGCTGACGCGGGCAAGGACGCTGAAACCGGTACTGACGCTCAACTCGAAGCGCAACCGGACGTCTCGGCCGACACACAAACAGAAACAGGAATCGAAACGGGGACCGACGCTCCGCCAGATATAACCATCGACGGAGCCGTACAACTTGCGGCCGGCGACCTGATCAAGGGTTCGCAACCGGCTGTCTACTACTACGGGCCGGACCAAAGCCGTCACACTTTCCCGAACGAAAACACATTCAATGCCTGGTTCACGCCCGAAGACCTGAACCTGGTCAAAACCATACCCGACGAGCAGTTGTCCATCATCCCCATGGGTAAGAACGTGACGATTCGACCAGGCACCTACCTGGTCAAGATCACGACCGACCCCAAGGTGTACGCGGTTACAAACTGCGCACAACTCCACTGGATCGAATCGGAATCCATCATAGCTGCCCTTTACGGGGCGAACTGGGCTTCGAGGATCATCGACGTGCCGGACACGGTCTGGCCGGACTACACCCAAGGCGCCTCGATCACGACCTCGATCCACCCCGACGGAACGCTCATCAGCTATTCCGGTGATCTCAACCGATACGTGGTCACGAGTGGACTGAAACGCAAGATAGCCAGCGACGCGGCATTCACCGCGAATCACTTCCAAGCGCAATTCATCGTCCAAACGACGATTCCTTACGCGGACGGCGCGGATGTGACCAGCTCTGAGCCGCAAAACTTCTGGCAGATCGTCTGCCAGTGACGCCTCTCCTCTGATCTTAGCCCTCCCAAACCACCTCGGGAGGGCTTCACGTTTCTACTTATGTTGCCAAAACCTTAAAATACCGCTAATCTAATCGCGATTATGGCTTATAAGATTTTCTTTTTCGGTACTTCCGACTTCTCCGTCCCCTCTTTGGAAGCTTTACTGGACGATCCTCGGTTTACCGTAGCGGGCGTGGTCACCAAGCCCGACGCGCCCATCGGTCGGCATCAAACAATGACTCCGCCGCCGGTCAAAACCATGGCACTCGAAAACAATGTCGAAGTTCTTCAATTCGATAAAGTCAAAACCGATGAGACTTTTAACGTCCTCAAACAACTCCAAGACGAGCTGGAAATTGACGCTTATGTTGTAGTCTCATATGGCAAGATTATCCCGCAACGCGTCCTCGACCTTCCCAAAGAAGGCGCCATCAACGTCCATGGTTCGCTTTTGCCAAGATGGCGCGGCGCGTCATGCGTGCAAGCCGCTATTGCCGCGGGTGACGAGAAATCGGGCGTCACAATCATGCTCATGGACGCGGAAATGGATCGTGGTGACGTCCTGGCCCAAAAAGAAGTCGAAATCGGTAAAGAAGAAACCGGCGGCGAATTACATGATCGTCTTGCCGAGCTTGGCGCTTCCGCTTTGCCCGACGTTTTATTTGAATATTTGGAAGACAACATCAAACCTGAACCACAGGATCACTCCCAAGCTACTTTTTGTAAAATTCTTAAACGGGAAGATGGCAAGATAGATTGGTCAAAATCGGCCGCCGAAATCGAAAGGCTGGTTCGGGCTTACAACCCATGGCCCTGTACGTGGACCGAATGGGACAACAAGCGAATAAAGATTCTCAAAGCAAGATCCCCCCTTAATCCCCCCTTGATAAAGGGGGAGGCTATGGGCATTCCAGAAGTCGTTGAAGAAAAACTTTTTATCCAGTGCGGCGATGGAAAATCACTAGAAATTTTAGAATTGCAACCCGAAGGCAAACGGACCATGACGGCTAAAGAATATTTAGCCGGTCACCGTTGATTGGTTTTTTCCAATTCGAGAAGCGCTTTCTTGACCCCCGTTCCCCAGGCGTATCCGCCCAAATCCCCGCCCGTCCTGATAACCCGATGGCATGGGACGATAATACCTATCGGATTCCTACCAATTGCCGATCCTACCGCCCTAACCGCTCGCGGTTTTTTGATCCGCTTGGCAATCTCGGCGTAAGTGCGTGTTTTGCCATACGGAATTTTCAATAATTCCTTCCAAACCTGGTTTTGGAATTTAGTGCCGCTCAATTTTATGGGAAAATTAAAATTTTTCAGTTTGCCCGAAAAATAATCTTCAAGTTGTTTCCGTATTTTTTCGTTTCTTCCATAGATTAAGTTAGAAGACTTAACCTTCTCTTGCGTCGTAAAATCTATAGATACCAAAAAAATATCATCTACTCCAACGAGCAAGTCACCAATATTTGATTTAAAAACAAAATATTTAACCATGTTTAAAAAGTGACATGCGAAACGTGACACGTCAAACGTCTAGTTGATATTACTTCTGCAAGTGCGGTTCCAGCTCTTCCCTGCGCAACGCCAACAAGCCTTCTACTCCGATTATCCAAGCAAAGCCCAAGGGATGATCCAAATATGGCGTAAAAAAATGGATAACAGCCAGGCCAACCGTCCCACTTAGCACCCCAACCCTAATCCACCATGAATAATTTGATTTCCAAACCCGCCAAACAATCGAAATTAGCAGCCAGCCCATGACCAACAATCCAAATATTCCGAATTTGATCCATAAACCAAGCCATCCCCACTCGAATGCGTATGTCGTTGTGATCCCGTTGGGGCTTTGCTCCAAAATCCTAGGGTCCTGGCTTTTGTAAGTAACCGTCGACCCAAGTCCGCTACCCAAAACTGGCTCTTGCCATATCTTTTCCAGCATCGGAGACAAAAGATTCCAACGAGAAGCGGACGCGGGATCGGAAACCGTGGCTCTCGAACCAAAGAAATCAAAAAGCGAGCCAGGTACGGCATGCGGAATGGGCAATCTCCAAGCCACGAGGATAATAAAGAAACTGACCGCCGCGGCTAAAAATCCTTTCGCGAGCGCCAGACTAAAATTTTTGAACCCGCCATACTTAAGAGCTCGATAAATTCCAAAGGCAAGGATCAAAATAATCGACACGACAGCGCCTAGCCAAAAACTTCGTGAGAGGCTAAGTAGTAAGGCTGCTCCGCATAGGCCACCAAGCGCAATCGTCATAACTTCTCCCTTCCTGCTTAAATCCTTTTTTTCAACCCACCATGCCGTCACGAAAGGCAAAGCCAAGGCCGAATAAACGGCTGACTGGAAAAATATCCGATAAAAGCCATTCTTAAGATCCGTGATTTCTCCGACGCGCGTATCGCGAATCCAAACGTATAGCCAATCCAAAATGCCAAGACCATGCGTGAACACGTAAAAAACCGCTAGTATTTTTATCGGCAGCCAAATCAATGAAGCTATCGCCGAACCGGTGACGTATTTTTTAAGTTGAGGGCCGAACCTGTGAGCCACGTCCAAAACGGGAATGATGTAAAGCAGGAAAATCCAAGCGTTAGCGTCCGCAAAAATGAATGGCTGGTTCAGTTGCAAACCCCTGGCCAGACCACCCATAAACATCCCCAGCACAAAAATCCAAACTTCCAAGATTGCCAATTCCTTCAATTTCCAAAATCGCCAAACGCGATCGACGATGGCATTTATCCCGCCGCCAATGAAATAACCGGCCATTAGGGCGATGCGAAGGGATATTCCCCTAATAAAGATGTCCGTTTGAAAGTTGAGAAGATAACCGAAACCTCCAATCATAAGCTCAGCTAAAACAACGGCCAATCCCAACGCCGGTTTCGTGTAAGCGATGATTGCGATCAGTACAAAGCCCGCAACGGTTAAAATGCTTTGCGCTAACGGATGACCCTGAGCCAAAACTGAAACCAATTCAAATATAATAATCCCAACTAACCACCAACCCACGTCCCACGTCCCACGGCCCGCATTATCAGAACCACCGAGACTAATCTTTTGAATGACGCGCTTCGTGCCAGGTTTCACCTTAAAGGCCGTCAAAACGCCCGCCATGGCCATGGAAACAGGGCTAAGGGCGCTAACGACCATCCAGGCCCATAATCCATGCCATTTTTTCATGTACTTGCGCAGACTTTGGTTAAAATACCCCTGCCGCTTCCATGAAAATAATTGCGCGAAAGCTTCGCCGCCGTAATGAATGACGCTGACTGAAGGCTCAAACCATATCTTCCAACCCTTTTCTTGGGCCGACTTACAGGCATCCACCTCTTCAAACCAAAGGAAGTAACGCTGGTCAAGTCCTCCGATTTGGTCCCAGCAGGCTTTTCTCACCAAAAAGCACGCGCCCATAACCTGATCAACTTCTTGCGACTTCGTTTGATCCAAATCCTGCATGAAATATCTTTTCAAACTTTTTGCTCCTGGAAAAAGATGGTGCAGTTTGAGGAGGATCAGACTCTGATCAAACAAACCGGGGAATCTTTGCGCGCTAGGTTGATACTTACCATCAGGATAGACGAGCTTTGGACCCATGATGCCGACTTCCGGTTTTTCGTCAGCCTGTTTTACTAGCTTTAAAAGCGATCCCGGCGGGCATTCGGTATCCGGATTTAATAGCAAAATATATTTTGATCCATTATGATGCGCCGCGCCCTGGTTGCACGCATAGGCAAATCCCCTGTTCTGATGATTAGCGATCACGTCGACTCTCTCAACCTGCAACCCAAAACTTTTCACGATTTCAACGGATTTATCCGCCGAGTCGTTGTCCACAACCACGCAATCCCAATCCAAACCCTCGCAGGCTTGCGGAAGCGATCTCAAACATCGTTCCAACTGTTCTTGGACGTTCCAGCTTACGATTACAATTCTCAAATCTTTCATACTAGCCCGTGTTTTTTCTTAAGGATCGCCTCGGCATCCCTGTATCGGCGGATTTCGCTCGGCATCCAACCAAAAACAGGCCACGGCACCCGATGGATAAAAGCCGGGACCCAGCGGCTGATTTTTCCGGCCCGGTCAGATTCCGTGACTCGAAACAATGGTTTTTGGATCCATGTCCCCACTCGTCCTCTTTTTGACATCGAAATCCACAGATCCCAGTCCTGAAATCTCTTAAGTGATTCATCGAACGGCTGCCAATCACTTCGCCTGATTAAAGACGACGTATGTATCCAATTTTTATGTTTCAGATCCTCACCGTTCCAAGCTTGCCCTCTAAACAGCTTGTACGACCAATAAAAATCCGAATAAGCGAATGAAGCCTCGGGATGTTGTTCCAAAGTTTGGCGCATGATCCGCAAAGCATCTGAGACCAATTCAACGTCAGAATCTAAAAACAACAAATACGGCGCCGAAGTCAATCTCGCCCCCTCGTTGCGCGCCGCCGGAGCGCCTTGTTTTTCTTTGTATGAAACAATATGAATTGGCAACTTGGATTTGAACCTTTCCACGACAGCCCCCGGGTTGTCCGTCGAGTTATTATCCACGACCACGACTTCTTTTGGCGCCAAAGTTTGCGCACTTAACGCTTCGAGTGTCCTCTCCAACTCTTTGGCGTGGTTCCAACATGGGATGACGACAGCTATGTCCGAAACCTGTTCTGAACCCTGCAGTTTCGACCACCTGTCTTTCCATTGGAAGTCTTTCAAGGCCCTCTCGCGTCCCGCCTGCCCCATCTTTAGCCGAAGGTTTTCATCTCTCAGTAGTTTGACTAAAGCTTCGGCGACCGGATCCTTCCATGCCGGGACGACAAACCCTGTCACGTTATTCAAAACAGCTTCTTCAGTTCCCCAGCCTTGCCCGGCGATAACGGGCAGGCCGGCCATGGCCGCTTCTAAAAACACCATCCCAAAACCTTCGACGTCGTCAGCTTGTTCGCGCGAGGGTAGGCAAAAAATGTCCGCGGCGGAGTACCAGTTGGCCAATTCATCGTCGCTTGCCCCCTCGATCCACCTGACTTTAATTTTGAGTAGGGCTGCCAATTGATGCAACGGCTCGGCGTATTCGCCCTGACCCACCACCGCAAGTTCAACTTTTGGTTCTTCAACCACGACTCGTGACAAGGCCTGCAAAAGCGTATCAATACCTTTGCGTTCCACTAAACGGCAAACAGCCAAGACTAATTTAGTATCCTGAGCGATACCAAGTCGCGTCCTAGCATCGTGCCTTGAAATTAGGCCCTCAAATGGTTTGACGCCTGGCGTTAGAACCATGACATCGGCCGCGGGCATCAACTTTTGAAGGGCGACCTTGGTGGCTTGGCTGTTGACTATAAGTCGTTTTGCTTTTCGGCCAACCTTTTTTAAAAGCCATTTCCGCCAAGAGGTCCTGATCCTCTTCAAATCAGTTCCATGAAAAAGCACGACATAATCCGGCCCGCCAAATATTTTTGAAATCCAAGCTGCCGTACCCACCGGCAAGACATGCGAGACGAAAATTACCCCATCCTTCACCTCAAGACATCTTTTGATGAGCGGCAACCATTTTGGCCATCCGTTCCACCAAAATTTAACCTTCAAAACGTCATCAGAATTTTCTCCATGCTTCAAAGGCACTAAAACTTTCATCTGGCCGTCCGACGCGTCGGCTAAGTTCGACAAATATCTGGCTACGCCGCCCCGCATGGGCGGATAGTCCATGGTCATGCAATAAAATAAAGTTTTAGGAGGCATGGATTTGTTCTTGCTTTATGAAACGGTTCCGAAGCTGTTTCCAAGCAAAGAGCGCCTCCTGCAAATTGATCAAACCGACGGCAAAAGCCAAAATAACCGCCACTGCTCCGCCAAAAACAAAAGCCATGGGCAATGGCATAAAAGCTCCCACATATCGCCAAGCCAACCAAGCCAAAGCCGCGCCAACGCTCGCCCGAACAAGAGGTAGGATAATCTTGGACAACCCGCCGGCGTCTTTGTAAGTAAAACCGACGCCAATGGCGTAAAGCAGTGTAAAGCTAAAGACTCCCGCCCAGGAGGCACCCAACGGGCCGTAAACCGGGACCAATAACGCGTTCAATACGGCGTTAGCCACCATGGTGCCAACCATGGCAATCGTCTTTAAATGAGCCCGATTGGAACCGTTCAAAAGGCTACCAACCGGAAAATCCAAAAAGATGGGCAACAATACCCAAGGCAAAACTTCCATGGCCGGAATCGCTCCCCTAAACGCGTCACCATATAACGCCGGGATCAGACGAGGGGCTAAGGCGGACAAGCCGGCCGCGATCGGGAAGGCGATGGCCGCCATGAACCTAAGCGATCCTAAAAAAGTTTTTCTCAATTCATCGTGCTGCTTATTGGCGTAAGCGTAACTCAAAGCCGGATAAAGAGCGGCTGTGAAAGTCAGCGGCAAAAATTGCATGGCATAAGTCATCTTGTACGCCACGGCGTAATATCCGACCGCGACCGTGCCGTTATAAGCCTGGATCATTAGGCTATCAATATAAGAATATACTTTGACGGCCATGCCCGCCACGGCAAAAGGCCAAGCTTCCAAAGCCAGCTTGCGCATGTCGAGCCAAGTTGGAGTCACGAGGCGAACGCCGTGCTTAAAAGATGAACGGCTAGCCCAGATTACGTTCCAAATGCTTCCCAATCCCAAAGCTCCAGCCAAACCCATTGGCCCCCAATGCATCAAAGCGGCCGTAACCGCGCCAATGGCGCTGACTATCTGTCCGATCAGCATGCCCAAAGCCTCTGGTTTGAGATTCTGCTTGCCGCGCAAAGTTCCGTATAAAACAAGATGAAAAGCGTCGGCCGCCATGGCCACGCAAGCCAAGGCAATGGTACCCATGATCTCCGGCGTTTGATGCATGAGCACTCCGTACCCGATCGAAGCTAAAACCGCGATCGGGACCAAAAGCATCTTGGCGCGGATAACGGTCGCGAAAAGCCTTTCTCCGTCATCTCGCCCTCCCGCGATGGCCCGGATGACGACCGGCGTCATACCAAGATCGGAAAGAATCACAAAAACGGAGGTAACCGAAACTCCGTAAAAATAAGCGCCCGTGATGTGCGGTCCGGTCAGCCGGGCGATCAGGTAAAAAGCCAGGAAGGCGACGAGTTTTTGCCCGGTCGTGGCCACCATGAGCCAGACCGTATTTCGGGCTATGGACGACCCTAAAGACATGGCAATAGGTTACCCTTTTACCGGCTTAAAGTCGAGACCGCACGGGCAGACGGCCACCAAGCCATAAAAAAAATGCCGACGGACAATCCGAAGGCATGAAGTCACCTGGCAGTGACCAGGAGCTGGTAGTAATTGGGGTGCCACCCACGCTCGACCCACTCGCCACTCAACACCCGCTCACCTTCTGTTGAGAAAAAAACTGTCGGTGAACAAGGCACTCCGTAGACACAATCCACGACGGAGCCTTGCGCCCCTATGGGAAGCCGCCGCTTCTCTTCCGGGAACTTATAGTCGAAGCTGAGCAACTCCTCGTACAACCCGGGCCTCAATCCTTTGTCATATATGATCTCCAGGATCGGATAATGGGCAAAGGTTCGAAAGCACCGGTAAAGGCCGAAATTCCTCACGCGGTTACGGCCTCCCACGCGCTCCAAACCGTGGATCGGCTTATACTTATCCACGTCGTAATCGGATTCGATGACATCGTATCTGGATTTGAGTTCCTTTCTATTCGGTTTCATGTATTCCACCGGAACACTGAAACACAACTCAACTTTATCAGGCACGTCTGTCACGAGGCTCATGGCTCTCCTCCTTACATTTACGATTCCCCTTCCTGACAAGCACCGGAAGATAAACATATATCCTTTGCCCTGTCAAAGAGTTGTCTCTTAAACAAAAGAGACTCTTGCGAGTCTCTTTGATTGGTATTTTAACGCTTTGACCACTGAGGACTTCGGCGGGCGCCCTTCAGGCCGAACTTCTTGCGTTCCTTTTCGCGCGGATCGCGTGAGAGGTAACCCAGCTTCTTCAAAGTTTTGCGGAAAGTCGGATTCAAAACGATCAGGGCGCGGGCAATGCCGTGTCGCACGGCTTCGGCTTGGCCGCGGATGCCTCCGCCGGCCACCTTGGCGCTCACGTCAACCGAAGTGTCCTGCCCAACGGCCTTAAGCGGAGCCATAACCTGGGTACGGAGATCGAAAGTCTTGAAATATCCGTCGAAAGCCTTGCCATTGACGGCCACGGCGCCTTTGCCGTTCTTGATCAAGCGCACGCGGGCAATCGAAGTCTTGCGACGGCCAATAGCCGGGATGAATGATCCGCCCTTGGCCAACTTGGCGGCCGTTTCCTGGTCGCGTTCCATGGCCACGGTCGTGGTTTCGGCCGGTTCGGTGGCTTCCGGAGCCTTGGCCGGCTTCTTGGCTTTGACGACCTTCTCTTTGGCCGGGGCCTTGTCTTTGGCTTTGGCGGTGGTTTTCTTCTTGGCTTCTGGCATAGCTTATTTCTTGAAAGTTAGGCGCTTCATGCGCAAGGCCTGCAGCTTGTTCTTAGGCAGCATGTATTTAACGGCGTGGATAAGGATCTGCTCCGGCGCTTCTTCCTTTAATTCCTTGACCGGCTTGGCCTTAAGTCCGCCCGGACGGTTGGACGTGCGGTAGAATTTCTTTTGCTCCATCTTGCGGCCCGTGTAATACACGTTGCCGATATTGGTTACCAAAACCTTGTCGCCCGTGTCCTTATGCGGTTCGTAATCGGCCTTGTGCTTGCCCATGAGGATCATGGCAATGCGCGTAGCCAAACGTCCGACCGGCAGCGTTCCGGCGTCGATTTCGATAGTCTTGCGGTTTACCGGCGCAAATCCCGGTCTTTTCTTCCATGGCATATTAGTCGTTCACAAATTGGATCTGGGCCATCTCGGCTCCGTCACCCTGGCGCGCCCCCAGTTTAATGATGCGCAGATAACCGCCCTTACGGTTGGCGTAACGCGGACCGATTTCCTCCAAAACCTTGTTGACGGCCGATTCGATCGTCAAATAAGCGGCCAACTTGCGGCGCGAAACCAATGACTTCTGTTTGCCGGCCGTCACCAATTTCTCCAAGATCGGCTTGATGGCCTTGGCTTTGGCCAAAGTCGTATTAGCGTGCTCGTAGAGGATAATCGAGGTCGCTAAATTCCGCAGCAAAGCTTTGCGCGGCCCGTTTTTGCGGTCTAGGGTTTTTCCTTTGCGTCGATGTCTCATAATTTATTCTTCGTACTTCAACTCCTTGATAAGATTGAAGTGGTCCAAAAGCAGGTTAACGGCGTGATTGCACGCGTCCAAAGGATCCAAAGCGCCGTCAGTCTCGATCCGCAGGACGAGTTTGTCGTAATCCGTCTTCTCGCCCACGCGGGTGGCTTCCACTTGGTATGAAACGTTCAGTACCGGGCTGTAAAGCGCGTCGATGCCGATCACGCCCAAATCCAACTTTTCCTTTTGGCGGTCTTCGGTCGAGCGGTAGCCGCGGCCCGGTCCGATGGTAACTTCCATCTCCATTGAGGCTTGCTTGTCCGTCAGGGTGGCGATCACCAAATCCGGATTAACGACCTCGACATCGGCATTCTTGCTGAAATCGGCGGCCGTTACTGCTTGTTCGCCCTTAACGCTCAGGCTCAGCTTGACCGGCTCTTCCGAGAATAGCTTCATGCGCAAAGCCTTGAGGTTCATGATTATCTCAAGCACGTCTTCCTTGACGTGCGGGATGGTCGAAAACTCATGGTCCACTCCCCTGATCTTCACCGCCGTCACGGCCGCGCCGGGCAATGACGAAAGCAACACGCGACGAAGCGCGTTTCCCAAAGTGGTGCCGTACCCCGGCGTGCAGGGCTCGACGGTCAAGACGCCCTCATTGGGGCGCTCGCCTTTCTTAAATTGGATCTTTGTGGGTAGAAGAAGGGATTCCATAAGGTTCAAGCGCTTTAGCGCGAATAATATTCAATGATGAGTTTTGGTTCAAAGATTTGTTTCAGTTCTTCGCCCATCGGCTCACCGGTAACCTTGAAGGTTAAATTGGCGGCATCAACCGTCAACCAAGAAGGGGCCACGTAACTCTTAATCTCCTCCGAAAGGTTCTTCCAGGTCGACTTGCTCTTCTTGCGTTCCTGGACGGTGATCACGTCGCCCTGTTTGACGCGGAACGAAGGGATGTTGACCTTATGATTGTTTACTTGAACTTGGGAATGCGAAACGATCTGGCGGGCGGCCGCGCGGCTCTTGGCGAAACCCGCGCGGTAAATCGCGTTATCCAAACGAGATTCGAGCGAGCGCACCAAATTGACTCCGGAATCGCCTTTCATTTTGACCGAAGCTTTAAAATAGTTGGAAAACTGGGTTTCCGAAAGCCCGTAAAGGCGTTTAGCCTTCTGCTTTTCGCGGAGCTGCTTGCCGTAGTCCGTCATCCTCGAGCCGCGTTCGGGGCCGTGCACGCCCGGCGGGAAAGGCCGGCGGGCCACCGCGCATTTGGAAGTGGCGCAGCGGGCGCCTTTCAGGAAGAGCTTGGTGCCTTCCCGGCGGCAGAGTTTACAGACTGAAGTTTGCGTTGATGCCATAAGCGATATTGCGATTGATTACAACCTTCTGGCGCGTGGCTTGCGGCAACCGTTGTGCGGCATGGGAGTCACGTCCTTGATTGAAATGACGTTCAAATTATTGGTGTTAAAAGCCCGGATGGCGCCTTCGCGTCCCTGACCGATACCGGTCACGAACAAGCTGACGTCCTTTACCCCGTAATCGTTAACTTTTTCCAAAACGTTCTTAACGACCACCGAAGCGGCGTACGGCGTGGCCTTCTTCGGGCCTTTGAAGCCGCAATGTCCAGCCGTCGACCAAGCCACCACGTTGCCGTTCAAATCAGCCACGCTGACGATCGTGTTGTTGTAAGTAGCCTGGATGTAGACGTTGGCGTGCCCCAGCTGTTTGGCGGCCTTGGCGCCCTTCTTGCGGGGCTTGGCCGACTTCTTCTTTTCTTCCGGAGCCGCGGTCTGCTCGGTCGTTTTCACGTTTTCTTCACTCATAATTCAATTAAGCATTCTTTGGCTTAGGTCTTTTCGAGCTTACGCTTGCCGGAACCCATCGTGCGGCGGACGTTGCCGCGCACGGTACGGCTGTTGGTGCGGGTGCGCTGGCCGCGGGCCGGCAAACCTTTGACGTGCCTGGTGCCGCGGAATGAACCGATTTCCTTCAGGCGTTTGATATTACCCAATTTCTCACGGCGAAGTTCACCTTCGACGCGGTATTTCTTTTCGACTTCGTCGCGGAGCTTCTTTTCCTGGTCTTCAGTCAAGTCCTTGGCTTTGAGGTCAGGGCTGAGCTTGGTGTTCTCGATGATTTCGGCAGCGGTGCTTTGGCCAATGCCATAAATGTACGTCAGGGCGATGACCAGACGCTTGTTGGGTGGGAGGACGATACCGGCGATACGTGCCATAGTGTTTAGCCTTGGCGCTGCTTATGCTTCGGGCTCTTCTTGCAAATCACAAACACCCGGCCTTTGCGCCGGATTAACTTGCAGTCGCGACAGATTGCTTTTACGGAGGCTCTGACTTTCATGTCTCGAGGAACCCGCTTTTAGCGGCTAAATTAGCGAATTAATTAAAGGTTGATCCTTGCCGGTTAGATCCAAAAGCATGGATCGGCGAACCTCGCAAGTGGGCTATAATCTAAAGGTTATTCTGCCCTTTGTCAAATCATAGGGAGTGATCTCGACTTGGACCTCGTCACCCGGGGTCAGACGGATGTGGTTCATGCGCAATTTTCCCGATAAATGGCACAAAATCGTGTGTCCATTCTCCAACCTGACCTTAAAGGTGGCACTGGGCAGATTTTCCTCCACTACGCCTTTGACAACCAAAAAATCCCGGTTGGCAGGTTGTTGCTTATTTGACATAAATCACGGTCATTGGCTTATCCACAGAAATAATTAGCTAATTATACGTCAGTTTGGGCTTTTTTGGCAACTTTTAGCCAGCGACTACGGCTTTTATCCTCCGGACGCCCGAACTGACCGCCTCTTCTTTCATAATCTTGAAGCTCCTCAACTCCCCGGTATGGGTCACGTGGGGGCCTCCGCAGATCTCTTTGGAATAGAAACCTTTGGGGCTTTGGGTATCGTGAACCGTGTAGACTTTGACCTTGGCGCCGTATTTGTCCTCGAACAAACCAATTGCTCCGTCGGCCTTGGCTTCTTGGACCGTCATCTCTTGGCAATCAACCGGCAAATCGCGGGCAATGACGTCGTTCACGATCTTTTCGACGCTTTGGATTTGTTCGGGCGTCATTTTTTCCGGATGGACGAAATCAAATCTTAACCTTTCGGCCGTGATGTTGCTCCCCTTTTGAGCCACGTGATCTCCCAAGACCTCGCGCAAAGCCTGATGAAGCAAGTGCGTCGCCGTATGAAGCTTGGTCGTTTCTTCGGAGTGATCAGCCAAGCCGCCTTTAAATGCCCCGGCTGATGCGGTTCGCGAGAGTTCTTGATGCTTCTTAAGTTCTTGCTCAAATTCATCTTTATCAAACGTGTCACCATAAGCAGCTAACTCTTCATCAATCACTTCGGGAGGTAAACCGTAAGTTTGGTATAAATCAAAAGCCTCCTTGCCAGAAATAACGTTCAAACCAACAGCCGATCCACTTATTTGTCCTCGTTCACTCAAACGGATTGCTGATTGATGCTTTCGTTTTTCATCAACTAACTCTTTTATTTTCTTCAAACCTTGCTCAATAGTTATCGCGAACTTCTCTTCTTCCTTCTTCAACTCGCCTAGAATCTTCTCGGCGTTCTTTTCAAGCTCTGGATAGGTCTTCTGGTATTCCTCAATAACTGCTTCAGCTACCGTAGGTGACATCAAGGTGGTGATGCCGAGGCGCTTGGCTTCGCGCACGGCACGACGGATTAAACGGCGGACGATGTAACCTTGGCCGACGTTTGAAGGCGTAACACCACGCGGGTCGCCGATGATGAAAGTCGCGGCGCGGATATGGTCGATGATGATTCTGATTGACCGATCTTGATCCTCGTCTTTTCCGTATGCGACGTTATAAACGTCTTTCAAGACTTTGATCAGCTTTTGATTAAGGTCAGTGTCAAAAATAGTCGGCACGCCTTGGAGCATGGCGGCCATGCGCTCAAGTCCCATGCCCGTATCCACGTTGCGCTGGGCCAACGGTTCGAATTTACCGTCGTCGCGCTTGTTGTATTGCATGAAGACATTGTTCCAAATCTCGATGAAGCGTCCGCAATCGCAAGCCGGATGGCAAATCGGCCCGTACTTTGAATCGTGCGGTCGGCGGGTATCGTAATAAATTTCGGTATCAGGCCCGCAAGGACCGGTCTGTCCCGCTGGTCCCCACCAATTATTATCTTTACCATAAGGATAGATGCGCGGTCCCTGAGAAGTTATAGCGGGCTCATCTTCGTTAGCCTCGCCCACCTCGGCGGCGATACCGTGCACCGCGAACTGCGCTTGCCAGATATTGATAGACTCATCGTCGCGCGGCGCGTCATCATCACCTTTAAAAACGGTCACAAACAAACGTTCGGGATCAATATCAAACCATTCTTTACCGACAAGAAGTTCGTAAGACCATTGGATAGTTTCTTCTTTAAAATAATCACCCAATGACCAATTGCCAAGCATCTCAAAAAAAGTGCCGTGCCTATTATCCCCCACGTTGTCGATATCAACCGTACGCAAACATTTCTGCACGCTCGCTAATCGCTTGCCCATGGGATGCCGTTCACCCAAAAAATACGGCACGAGCGGGTGCATGCCGGCCGTCGTGAAAAGCACGGTCGGGTCATTTTCGGGGATAAGAGACGCCGAGGGCAAAATAGCATGGCCTTTTTGCTTGAAAAACTCCAGAAAAGTCTGCCTGACTTCGGCGGTGGTCAACTGCTTCATAGTGCGCATAGGTTAACGCAAAATAAAGCGCTTGGCAACGCTTTACGGTTGAATTTGAACCATTTATTCAATCTCACCTTTAACGTTCCTGGTCACGACCTCAACCTGTTCAAGAGGCGCTACGTCGGACGAGAAATCAACGTCTTTACGCAGGGCGCGGTAAACAAGCTCCGCCTGGTTGACGAAAACTTTCAACACGCTAACGTCATACTCCGAGCCTGGCAATTCTTGGATGACCAAAAACGCCTTCATGTTCGCGTTCCGGCTGTCCGAAGGCACCAGGATCAACTGTTTATTCTCTTGGGATATTTTCGTAATCGAACCTTGGTCATGGGCAGCTTTAAGATCCTTGTTAGAGACGTTGAAGGGCAGCGATTTATTGGGATTGCCGTTCGGATGCACGAACTCTCGGTCAGTCCTGAGTTTTTCCAGATACACGAACCGCAACAGGGCCGGCGCTCCGCCAAAACTCACCGAAGCGGCAGTCACGAGGGATTTTAACAAGTCTTTGCTCAATTTGGCCTGGTCGTACATCGAGACGCTGGTGTCGTTCACCAGTTTCTTCAAAACTTCCAATTGCCTGTTCACCGAGCCAATGTACTGGTAAGAAGAAACCAATTCTTTTTTGGCGTGGTCGCAGGCATCGATCATCTCCTGATTTTCCTTTTCCTTCTTTTCCATGAGCCTTTCGTAAAACATGAAGATCGCCAGGCCCGAAAGACCGAAAATGAAAATCAACAACTCTTCGACGTTGGATTCGCTTATGCCCAAATAGCTCTTGTTCACGAACGACGGCGAGAAGACCGCCAACATAAACAGGATTAGGTATGCCAACGAAATCCATTGGAATTTCCTCGCTCTTTCATCTGACATAATTTCGACTTAGGCTATCACGTTATCACTCCGCCCCCAAGGCATTCCCGGCCTTTGTAAATCACTCCGGATTGCCCCGTGGCGGCGGCTTTAATTGAGGTTAGAAGGGAAAGCTCAGCCCGACCGTTTTTAACTGATTTGAGCTTGGCTGGAACGGGCGTCTGTCTGTAACGCGCCTGGACCAAAACCTTAACGGGAGTTTTGGGCGGGCGTCCCGCGATCCAATGCAAATCATCCATTGTCAGCCGATTCGCGTTCAAACGGGCATCTTCAGGAGATCTTACGACCAAGAGACGGTTTTTATTGAGGTCCTTGCCGGCCACGTACCAGGCATGCTCGCCGGCCACCTTGATCTGATGACGCTGGCCGATGGTGTAATTATGCAATCCTTGGTGCTGGCCAATAACCTTGCCTTCGGGCGTCACAATATCACCCGGTTTGGGCTTGAGCTTCTTGGCCAAGAACTCGCCAAAGTTAATTTTTCCTATGAAGCATATTCCCTGGCTGTCCGGTTTTTCCGCCACGGGAAGCTTGAATTTTTTAGCCATTCGCCTCACTTGGGTTTTGGTGAAACCGCCCAAAGGAAAAAGCGTGCTGGCCAATGCTTCTTGTTTAACTCTGTAGAGGAAGTAAGACTGATCCTTTCCTTTATCTTCACCCCTGAACATCCTGGCCGTGCCTTTACGATCCGTAGCCACCTTAGCGTAATGCCCTGTCGCCATTAAGTCAAAGCCTAATTTTTTCGCTTTTTCCCAGAATAATCCGAATTTGACGTACTCGTTGCAAAGCACGTCCGGATTGGGTGTTTTGCCCTTTTCATAGCCCTCAAACAGCTCTTTAACCACCAGTTTGCGATACTGTTTTTCGAAATCAAAAGTCAAAAGAGGGATGTCTAAAGACGCCGCCACCCTGATCGCGTCGCGCCTTTCGCCGCGCCACTGGCATTCCCCCGTTTCCAAATCTTTGGTGTCAGACCAATTTTTGATGAACCCGCCCGTCACGTCGTAACCTTGTTTGACGAGCAAGGCCGCCACCAAAGACGAATCCACCCCGCCACTCATGGCAACCAGGATCTTGGATTTTTTATTTCTTAATTGCTTCATGAATTCTTCCCGGCCAGTTGGCCGCAGGCGGCTTGGATCTCTTCGCCGAAAGATATCCGTTCCGTCACGGCTATGCCCCGGCGCTTTAACGCGTTAGCGAATTTTCTCCGCGTATCCTGATTCGAAGGTTGATATGATCCGCCTGCCGAATGATATTTGATCAGATTAACATGAGCCAGGTGCCTGAAATCGACCAATAAGTCCGCCAGCTCTTCGGCGTCTTCCAGTTTATCGTTGATCCCTTTTAACATCACGTATTCAAACATGACTTTGCGGTTGGTGCGTTCGAGATAATCGCGCACGGCTTGCATGAGCTTGTCCAAAGCGTACGCCTTGGCCACCGGCATGATCTTAGCGCGTAAATTTTGCTCCGGGGCGTGCAATGAAATCGCCAAATTAACCTGAGGCGCTTCTTTGGCCAGCCGTTGGATGCCAGGAATAATTCCACAAGTGGAGATACTGATGTGCCTCGCGCCCAAACCCACCATTTCCGGATCCATCAAACGTTTCAAAGCATCAAAAACGTTATCCGAATTATTGAAAGGTTCGCCCATGCCCATAAAGACGATGTTCGTGACCCGGCCTCCGTCTTTAGCTTTGACCCATCGAGAGACTTGAATAACCTGATCCACAATCTCTTCGGCGGAAAGGTTGCGTTTGAAGCCTTGCGCGCCGGTCGCGCAAAAAGAGCAGCCCATGGAGCAACCAGCCTGGGAAGATATGCAAACCGTATTGCGCCCATCCTTGTGGCGCATGACGACTGATTCGATCCTCAAGCCATCGGATGTTTCAAAAAGGAATTTCGCGCTAGCTGGTTCTTTCGATTCTAAAACTTCGATCTCTTTGAGCGGCGACCAGGTCAGCTCAGCGCATGCCGAACGGAGATCCTTAGGCCAAGTGGAGATATCCTCCCACCCCGGTAAAAGATCCTGATAATACGAACGAAGCGCCTGTTTTAGACGATAATCCGGCATCTTTAATTCTTTTAGCTTAATTTGTAGACTTTTAATTTCCATAGGCCTTAGCCACCATTGGCGTCGACCAATCATACGCCGACCAGCTCCAACGGGCAAGACGCTCGGCTTCGGCAAATAAAGATTGCCTACTCTCGGCTCCAAAAACTACCACCAAGACCTCCTTTGACCGATCAACGGCCGAAGGCCTAAGCCGAACGATCAGGTTATTTTTTGATTCGTCCAAATAACCCGTTTTGCCGCCCGTGACGTATAAACCGTTATCTTCGACCAGCAAAACGTTCGTGTTTTTGACGGTATGCAAATTATTTTTTGGGCTGGCATTCAAAATCTTGAAGGTGTAACTGGCCGTAGTGGCAGCCCGACGAATCTCCGGGACGTTAAAAGCCGCGTCCGCGATCCTAGCCATGTCCTGGACGGTCGTCAGGTTGCGCGCGTCCATGCCAGATGCGTCGTAGAAATTGGTTTGGGTGCATCCGATGGCCTTGGCTTTTTTATTCATGTTGGCCACAAAATTTTTCATTCCGAGCTTGCTCAACCTGGCCATGGCCGTGGCGGCATTATTGGCGCTGCCCACAATACTCGAATATAAAAGATCCCTGACTGTCAGCTTAGCGCCGGGATTCACCCGCAAACGGCCTCCCCCGACTTCGTCCGCCTTGGACATGGCGACAACCGAGTTCCAAGCCGGCTTCCTATCCAGATAAACCATGGCCCCGACGAGCTTGGTCAGACTGGCGGCTGGCCATTTCTTATCGGGTTGATACGAATAAAGGACTTTTTTGGTTTTAGCGTCTATCACCAAAGCCGATTCGAAACCCTTTTCCTTCAATTCAAAATCGATAGCTTGGGCCAAACGGCGAGGTTGCCCACTAACACTAGTTTGCGTAGTCGTGGCGGCCGAAGCCAAACATGGCGCAAAACTTAAGCTTAACGCTAAAAGGCTGATAGACCTTATCTTGCTCATAATTTGATTGTACACTTTTTTGCCAAGGCAGACAAAGCATCAAAGTACCAAAGTGAAAAAGGGCCAAAAAAGGAACAAAAATTTAAAAAATCACTTGCGGAAGCGGAACACCAACTCGTCGTCAGGACCCCAGGCACTCCGGGGACTCGCCCAAAGGTCGCCCAGCCAGAGCCCGTCGGTACTGCGCGCAAGCCTGAAGACGCCCGGGCCGCCGTCGGGATCGTTGATTTGTTTCATTGCAATGTAAAACCATTCGCCCAATGGCTGGTCTTTATAATCCAAACGCAAACGTGGCCCGACTTCGGCCGGACAAAGCTCGAGACCGAGTTCTTCAGCTTTTTTATAGATCTCGTCCGTGGTATGACTTTCTAGATTGCTGAATATATCCCTGACCTTAAGACGAACGAGATCAGCTTGTTCCGGCTTGTTTTCCGTCGTGAATTCCTTTTGTTTCATCATGTGGCGGGCGTACTCGCTGACATTTATCTTGGATTTTTCTAGGTCTGCTTCGAGTTGTTCCTCAGTCCGACCTCCAATTTCAACGCTGAATTTTTTGATTTTACCTTCAGGGAAAGAAGTATAGACATGCTCAACATGGCTTAAAGCTTTGAAAATACCTGGGAAGAGCGGGCCGACAAAAGCCTTGGTATTTTCATTGATTTCCTGGGGGCTGGTGGCGATCTGTTTAGCTTCGCAATCAAAAACGACCGGCATGTCGGCTATGGGGTTGCGTTTGGAACGCAGCTCTTGGATTTTAGGATGTTTGCCGTAACCAAAACTATCAATCGGGGCTTCGAGTTCATAAAGGAAGATAAGGTCTTCTCTTACCAGTTGCTGTCCGGATTGGGTCTTCTTTTCCAATTCGGACAATTTCTTTACGTCACCGGATTTCTTGTCATAGACGTCTCCCCCGGGCAGTGGATGGTATTTCTCTTGGGCAATTTCAAGCATGTTGGGCTCAACGTTCTGCTGGCTATCTGATACGCCACGGACTTCTCCGACCTGGTCACCTTGCATCCGGATGGCAACGCGGGGAATGGCGGGCTTGCCTTGTTTATCTAGAGTGTAATAGACGTAGAAGTCTCCGCCTTTGAGCTGAGTCTCGGCCGTGGCAAAGCCTTTGGTGCACCAGGCCGTGCCTTTGTTTTGGAGCGAGGCCCAAAGGGCGGTCGGATCGGTGCCTTGCTGGTATTTGACCCATTTGCCTCTGGTCTCCTTTTTCATTTCAGGCGTAATCTCCCCGGATTGTTGGATGCCTTCCGCGTATTGTTTGGCAAAGGGAAGTTTGGCGAATTGTTCAGCTTTTTGTCGAGTGATGAGCAGTTCTGCAGGAGTTTGAGCTACTTCCTGGGCTCGGCGCAGACGTTCGAGCTTGGTTGGATCTTTAGATGCCTCAATCCTGTCCTCCACATAAGCCAAAGCTCCGCTGTCTTTTTCCGGAAAAAGTTTGGTCGTTCCGGCTGAACGTTTTGAGAATTCCTTTTTGTCTTTATCGTAATCCGTAAGTTCAAGAATATTGCGGAAGACGTAATAACGGAACCAGACGGGATAAGGTTCATTGGCGTCCGAAAGGTATGAGATCCAGTTATCCAGGGACTTTTCCAAGTCTTCAACCGCGATTTCACCTCTTTGCTCAAGCTCTCGCTCTCCGTATTCTGCTTGGATGCCAAGCTCACGAGCTGCCCGCTCCTCTACCCTGGCCGCTCCCTGAGCCATTTTTTCCTTATTTGGCCGGACGTATTTGTTCATGAGCATCTCACGCAGCAGAGAAAGGGCGCGAGGGCGTGACTGGCCCGCGAATTGTTTGGATTCTTGCTCCCTTCCGGGATCCATCACTAATTTTTCCAGACGATCAAGGTAGGCCTCAACCCTTTCCTCCGGATTGTTGCGAATCTTTTCCCCTGATTGGCGGGCTTTCTTAACGGCCGATTCAACGGGCTTGGAGCCTGGGAGATCGGGGTATTTTTGGATGAGGAAGGGATTTTCCATAATCATCCTCCAGCTTACTGGATCGGCAACTGAAATGAATCCCTCATCCAGGTTGCTAAGGCGTCCATGAGCTTTGGATCTGATGTAAAAAGATGGATTCCATGACCCGCGTTTTTGTAAGGCACGAAAGCTTTCCGATCGGCGGCCGCTTGCTCCACGATTTTGCCGGCCGCTTCGAAAGCTTCCGGATCGTCGCCTTCAGAAGCCGCGGCCCAGAGGCAATGGCTAGGTTTGACGTACGAGGCCTCTTCCACCGCGTCCATGCCCCGGTAATCGCCGGGCGAAAGCAAAACAGCCCCGCAAAGCCTCGGTTCCTGCTCCAGCATAAACAAAGCCAAGTTGGCGCCAAAAGATGCTCCAACCGTCATGATCCTGTCCAGAGGATAATTCTTATTGACTAACCAATCCAAAGCCGACTGGACGTCGTTCAGGCATTGCTGATGTTGGATGTCATCGAAATTCTTATAATCCAGTTTTTGCCCGGTTTCGGTTTCCAAACTCTCCCCATGTCCCCGCAAATCCAAAGCCAACGAGGCAATCCCGTATTTGGCCAAAACCTGTTGCAAAGGCGCCCAAGACCGCCGGTCCATGGGCATCATGTGGAGCAAAACAGCCACGCCCACGGTCGTTGGGACCGGGTACCATTCGGCCACGATTTTTACCCCGTCAAAAGTTTGGAAAGAAACGCGTTCGGGCATATTTAAATTTTAAAAAGTGACACGCTGGCCGGGCCTTAAAGTCTTATGTTCTTCGTTACCGCTGGATGGAGTCCGTTTAAAAACCGTCAGCGTCCGCGGATGTTCTTCCGGTTCTTCTTCTTTTTTTACCTGGACAACCGGCTCAGGATTCTTCGCTTTGGGCGGAGGTTGGACTGGACGGCTGGACGGAATTTTTGGCGCCTCAATTTGCCTTTCTACTTTAGACTTACTGGTTTCCAAGGCCCTGCCCTTAATGCGCTCCAGCTCGGCCAACAAACCCGTTCTGCGCGGCGGTTCCGGCTTCATTGATTCAGGTGATTTAGACGCCTGTTCGTACGCTTTATTTTCGGTTTGTCCTTCAGGTAACTTGATTTCCCCAATGACACGCGGCCGGTTAGGCTCGGGCGGCTTGCCCTTTTTAGGCGGTTTTTCGTACTCGGAATTCCGACGTTCTATAGGACGACTCTCGCGTCTGGAACTCGACTGCCCTGCCGGCGGACGCGGAACAAAAGATGAGGGACGATCCCCTTGTTCAGGCTCTGGCACCATTTTCACGACTTTGCCCTTGGTTTTCCTTTCTTCGCGCACGATCGGCATGCAATCCGCGCAATAAATCGGCCGGCTCGGGTCGAGCTGGATGGGCATGTCCCAAACTTTTCCGCAACGGTCGCAGGTATGCGAAAACTTCGGCTTTTCCTTTTTGCCGCCGGGGGATGGCCTGACGATGGCTTTCAAACGCTCTGGAGAAATCTTTAGATACTCAACTACCGATTCGTCCTCGCCTTCTTCTTTAACCGGGCTCGGAGTGTCCTGCAAAAGCGGAGCTTTGTATGCCTCGGGGGTTGGACCGCCTCCCAACATCGAAGCCGGCGTGCCGCCCAGCATTTCCTTAACATCGTCAGCCTCTTTGGCCTGCTCTTCGCTTTCCGCGGCCCGGAGGGAGGACATGGCTTCCATGCCGCTCCAGCGCAAAACTTTTTCTTCTATATTGGAACGCGGAACGGCATAACGCTCTCGAGAAACCGAAATAACTTTTTGGGCATTGCCAGAAAAAATCGCCATCGGTGGCAGGGTGCTGGCCGAAAAGGGCGACGTGGCCACGCCGTCCACCATGAGTTTGAGATAAATCGTATATTTAGACAGGTTGACCAAATCTTCCGGCGTGAAAGTCGGCGAAAACTCCTGCTCCAAAAACGCCGCGTCGGTCCCGCCGATTCTGAAAGCTAAAATCGAACCGGCGTTACCTATGACGGCCGCTCTGACCTCTTCCGTCAGCTGTTCAATATATTGGTGGGCAACCGTCAGATTAAGGCGATATTTACGAGCTTCTGACAAAATCGACGCGAAAGACTCGTTAGCGAAATTCTGGAATTCGTCAACAAAGAGATAAAAATCGCGTCGGTCATCTTCCGGGAGGTCTACGCGTTCCATGGCCGCCATCTGGATGCGCGAAATAATCATGCCGCCCAACAACTTCATATTCTCTTCGCCGATCCGGCCCTTTGATAGGTTGACGATAAAAATCTTGCCGCTATCCATTATGTCTCGTAGGTCGATTGTGGATTTAACTTGGGATACGATATTGCGGATGATGGAGGCCGACAAAAATTGTCCGACTTTATTTTGGATAGGTGCGATAGCCTCGGTTTGATACTTAACTTCCCAGGAACTGAACTCCGCCACCCAAAAAGTCTTAACAATGGGATCGCGGATTTTAGCTATGACGCGCTCCCTGTATTCCTGGTCAACCAAGAGCCGGTTAATGCCAAGTAAAGTCGCGCCCGGATAATCCAAAAGAGCCAACACGCAATTCAGCAGGATGTATTCCATGCGGGCGCTCCAAACATCCGGCCAAATCTTTTTGAAGACGCCCATTAATCCGCTCGCCGCCAGATGTTTTTGGCTATCACCGATAGTTTCCAAAATATTAAAACCCACCGGAAAATCCGAGTCCGCCGGGTTAAAATACACCACGTCATTGATGCGATTCGAGGGAATGTAATCCAAAAGCTTTTCCGCCGTGTCTCCGTGCGGATCGATATAACATACGCCATGGCCGGCCATAATATCCGACATGATCATGTTTTCCTGCAAAACCGTTTTGCCCATGCCGGTTTTACCGATGATGTAGACGTGTTTGCGCCGGTCATCCGTTTTAATTCCAAAACGCCTCCGCTGATTCCTAAAATTGGTTTCGGCGAACAAAGTTATCTCATTTTCATGGTCATGGGTGTACTGAATAGCCATAAACTGTTAGACAATCGGCAAATTGTAAGGCGGCTCGACTGATTTGACTTCGATCTTTTTGAGTTGCGGCGCCCTTACTTGGAAAGTGTGCGGGAAATGCCAATATGTGGCAATCTCCTCGCAATTAAAGTAATGCGGTGGATTGCCGTCAAAAGCCGAACGGCCACGGTAATACTTGATCAACCTGTTTTTATGCAGGTTATTGCGGGCGTCTTTGAAAAACCAGAAGGCGCTGCTTAGGCCGACTTTTTTAAGATCGGGCTTGAGCGAAAGCATGTCGTTCGTATTCATCTGCTTCATGAAACCAATGAAAGAATTAACCGCTTTCGGCTTCTTAAAAACGGCTTTCTTTCCGGCGTAGATGAACCTTACCTTAACCAGATAAGCGATCTTTGAAACCTTCACTTCTACCGCCTCTAAAACTTTACGCTCACCAGGAGTCAAGTTAAAGATCCTGGCCGAGAACGCGTCCTTTTCGGGCTTCTTAGTTTCGGACGAACCGCCAATAATTCCATTAGCCAAGGCAATGAACAGATTAAAAGGCGCAAGCAATAACATTTCAGGCAACGACTGTTTAGGCGTTTCTTTCTCGCCTTTTAATTTTTTGATCAGGGCCTCTCCTTTTTTCTTATAAGCCACCTGCTCGATGGGAATGAGGATGAACTGAAGCCAGGCCTGCTCCCCCGGACCTAAACGGGAAAAACCTTCCAATAAGACGGCCAAAGGATCTTTAAGTTCGCCGCTCATCGAATGTTCAAAATTCGGATAGGTCTTGATCGGGTATAAGTCCGATTTAAACTGGTTTGGCGCTGGATACATTTCCGTACCCCAAAGATCCCATTCCCGGTCGGGATAATTTGTCGGTACCGCTTTCGCGTAATCCTCAACCTCTACGATCTGGGCTTCGGGATATTGCGCGTAAATCGAGGCTTCCACCAAATCGCGGAAACGGCGCACGGTATTGATTATGAATTGGATCCGGCCTTCGATGCTTATGATTTCCAATGATATTTCATCCTGGATAACGCCCTTCATCCATTTATCCGTCCAGGAAATGCTTGAGTGGGCGCCGGCCAGGTGGGCGAAAATGTTTTCGACTCCCCGCAGCGCCTGCCCCGGATCCTTCTCGGTGTTTTTAGGGATATCAATGGCCAGGCAAACCATCTCCTTGCTCCTCACGTATTGGATTTGCTTGTACTCCAGCCAGCCGTGGATGAACATCCAGATGAAGGCATACGCGAAAAACACCCAACCGCCATGCAGGAAGATGTAAAGCATGGCATCAAATGGGCTTGTGCCAACGCTGGCCAAAAATACGTTGATGTCGAACGACAGGATATCTCCCATAGTTGGATATGATATCACAATCGACCCGTGGCGACCAACGTCCGGAAGCGGTATTTGTGATCTGAAGACTACCTTGTCGGCGCGCGAAGCTTGGCCTTGGCTTTCAAGTCGAATTTATACCAAGTCACCAGCAATGGAGCGGCAATGAAGATCGAGGAATAGGCTCCCACGGCAATGCCAATGATCAGGGCCAGGGAGAAATCGCGCACCGATTCGCCTCCGAATAAGTAGACCGCGATCAAAGCCAGTAAAGTCGTAACAGTCGTGTTGATCGAACGGACGATTGTTTGGTTAAGTGATGTGTTGACTATGTCTTCGAAAAGACCGGAAGTCCTTTGCAAATTCTCGCGCACCCTGTCCAAAACAACGATCGTGTCGTGAATCGAGAAACCCATGACGGTCAGGATGGCAGCCACGAACGAGGTGCCTATTTCCAATCCGTGCAATTTACCCAACAAGGCAAACAACCCGATCGGGACTATGACGTCGTGGAAAGCGGTTAAAGCCGTGATAAAGCCATACTTCCAAGAAGCGATGGGAACCGAGACTTTGCGGAAGGTATAGGCAATGTAAATCATGATCGCTACAAACACAATGACCAGCGCGAAGATGGATTTTGAACGCAATTCTTGACCAATAATGGGGCCAATTGAGTCGAACCTGAGCTCCGTCAAATTGCCGTACTTTTCCTTTAAAAGTTGAACGAATTTTTGGTGCGTGGCCTCGTCCATGTCCTTAAGCCTAAAACTCATGTCAGTCTCCCCCACCGGTTGGACGACGATCCCGCCCAGGTTCAGCGAAGAAACGGTATTTTCAGCTTCTATGGGCGAAGGACGCGCGCTTTCGTAGCGCACCACCAAGAGCGAGCCGCCGGCGAAATCAATGCCTTCCTTCAAGCCGAACACGGCCAGGAAAATTATGCTGGCTCCGATCAGGACGGCGGAAATCAGGTACCAAATCGGACGGAGTTTGATGATATTCATAAATTTTATGCTTGCTTCTTATCCTCTTTGGGTTTTGGCGCGAAAACGAGCCAACCGAGTTTAGAGACGACGTTCGGAGTCATGACCCAGCGCATGAGGTTGCGGGTTACGACAATGGCCGTAAACATTGAGATGATGACGCCAATGGCCAGGGTTAAGGCAAAACCTTTGATGACCGATGACGTGAACCAATACAGCACGACGCAGGAAATGATTGAGGTGGCGTTGCCGTCGCGGATGGAAAGCCAGGCGCGCCTAAAGCCTTCTTCCATGGCTTGCGAATAACCTTTGCCATTCCGTAACTCTTCTTTGAGGCGCTCGAAAATGAGCACGTTCGCGTCCACCGCCATGCCGATCGAAAGGATGAAACCCGCGATGCCGGAGAGCGACAAGGTGACGGGCAACAGCTTGAAGATGGCCAGTGAGATCAAAGCGTATACGCCCAAAGCGACCACTGAAAGCAGACCAGGGATGCGGTAGAAGGCCAACATGAAGAGAGAAACCAAGAGCAGGCCCCAAAGGCCGGCGAGGAGTGATGCTTTGACCGAATCCGAGCCGAGCATCGGGCCGACTGATTGCTGCGCGATCAGTTTGATCGGCACGGGCAAAGCGCCTGCCTGCAGGCGCTGGGCCAAAAGTTTGGCCTCGTTCACGCTGAACGAGCCCGTGATGACGGCTTTGCCGCCCAAAATCTCGGTGTTAACGGTAGGCACGCTGATCGGCTCGCCATCCAAAAAGATAGCGACCGGCTTGCCCACGTTGCGTTTGGTCAAATCCGCGAAAAGTTTGGCGCCCTCATCGTTGAATTGCAGGCCGACTTCCGGTGAACCCGTGTTTTGGCTGAACTCAATCTGAGCCGAAGTCAATTGTTTGCCGGTCAAATCGGTGGTTTTCCATTCGTCTTGCGACACGATATCCGTCTCCTGCATCTTCTTAAAGATGGCGACGCGGACCTGCACGTCCTGGACGTTCTTCTCATCCTCTTTGTAAATCAAATGATAACCAAACGGGGTTTCGACCGGGCCGGAGATCTCCCCTTTCTTCAAGGCGAAAGCCGCGTCCTCGAACTGTTTGACCATCATGCCTTTGCCGAACCAGCCCAAATCGCCGCCGCTCACGGTAGCTCCGGGTTCTTCGGAGTATTTCTTGGCTTCGTCAGCGAAATTAGCCGCGGTCAATTCTTTTTGGATCTTTTGAGCTTCAGCCAAGGCTTGGACCTTGGTCCTGGTGGTGGAAGTCGGTGCCTGTTCGGCGCCCGCCCATTGGATCAAGATATGACGAACTTTAATTTCTTGACCGGCGTCTTTCTTAGCTTCAACTTTAACCACAGCCTCGCCGCTCGGCGTGCTCACGATTTTATTCAAAACCGTTCCGGGATCGGCAGCCACGGCCGCGTTGTATATGTCGGTATAATTCGGATTACCTTTGATATAACCCAACTCGCCGCCTTGGTCCTTAGCGACCAGGTCTTCGGCCGACTGACGGACCAGATTCTCAAACGAACCCGGATCCTTCAGGGCTTTGGCCAAAAGGTCATTAGCCTTGGATTGGGCAGCTTTAGCCGAGTCGTCCAACTGCTTTTTCTCGTCGGCCGTCAATGCCCGGCCGAGATCGGGATTTTGTTCCTTGAATTCCAAAATCGGCGTTTCGCCGATCATCTTAATGGCTTGTTTAATATCTTTGATGCCGGCCAATTCGACCGAAACGCGCCACGAATCTCCGGCGCGGGTCGTCTGAACCAAAGGTTCCGACACGCCCATGGCATTAACGCGGCGTTCTATAACGTCACGCACGCCATCCAAAGCGGATGACTGCTTGTCCGATGTGACGTGTGACACGTCGGCTTCGTATTCAAGCCGGGTACCTCCTTGCAGGTCCAAACCTAGCACGAAGGGTTTATCGATATGGCCGAAGTGGGTGCGCAAAGCGTTGTTAGTCTGGTCAATCAGCCAGTTGGCCGGGCCAGGGTAGCTAAGCGAGCCGACAACGACGGTCATCAAAGCGATCAAAGCGATGCGCCTTTTGACGGAAACGCGGGGAACGCCGGAAAATCCGGACTGAGACGGTTTTGGCATAAACGGCAAAAGTATAGCCAACTGATGGTTATTAGACAAGGGGTATCAATTAAATGGCTATTCTAAGTCCAACCGCTCGCGACGGGCCTTTTCCTCCCCTTCCCTTTGCTGCCACACCTCGAGATCTTTTTCGATGCCAAAAACCGATGACCGTCGCTCCAAAGCGCTCAACTTGGCTTTTTGCTGTTCCGCGATTTGTTGTCTCTCCATCTCTTCCTTAGCGGCGAGCTTTTGCCCGATATCTTTTGTAGATTCTTGAACGGCTTTTAGATATTCTTCTTTGCCTCCGTAAGCAGCAGCCAAACCATGCGAAGCTTGAACATCCGCGATTCGCTGTCGCAATTCGTCCGTCTTGGCCTTATCTTCGACGCTCTGGGCTTGAGCCGCCATTTTGCTGTCCCATTGTTTTTCCAAGCCAGGCGAAAGTTCAGTCTTTGAAAAAGCCACATCTTCCTTTTTCCTAATCCCGCTGACCTCGGCCTTATTGACTTCGCTCCCGGTGATCTTGGCCATCATTTTGTCCATCATGCCCATATGATTAGCAATGAAAAATTATTTAAAGACATTTTATCCTAAATAATCAAATCTAGGTACTTTATCGCCTTCGACTTCCACCTCCTCCAAAAACATTCCCAAAGGCCTGACCCAAATCAATCTTGCGTCGTACAATGCTTTGTAGACGACTAGCTCTTCCAGAGTCTCGCTGTGATGCGCTATTCCGATAACCTCATATTCCTTGCCGCTGTAATGGCGATAACGCCCTAGCTTGAAATTCTTGGCTTGTTCCGACCAATCCGGAACTGACATAAATCTATATCAACTCAAATTTCAAGATTTTAACTTCCGTCTCAGGCGTCACTTTGTCTCCGTAATATTTTTTATAAGTTTCCAACATTTCATCAATACTAGAATACTTCTCATGACCCTCATAATCTCCCGGCGTGACCTGGCTCAAGGGTTTGATACTCATTGA
This sequence comes from Patescibacteria group bacterium, assembly GCA_028715505.1. Taxonomy (GTDB): domain Bacteria; phylum Patescibacteriota; class Patescibacteriia; order 2-12-FULL-60-25; family 2-12-FULL-60-25; genus MWCR01. The sequence goes on along the minus strand of JAQURS010000002.1, from coordinate 53,865 downwards.
TGTTATGTGAGCTTTGGCAAATTCCTCGCCGGTTTCTTTATTGATAAACGCCAACTCATCTCCGATTTGCAGATCCTTGTCGTCAAACAAACGCCAAGTCGAAATCTTCTCGCTAGAAAGAATAAGGGGAACTAAGTTTGAAGCGAACTTAAGAGTTTTCATATCCCGGAACGATATGCGGTTTCACTAAATCAAAATGTTTTAAAAACATCGAATGTAGCGGCTCTGGCAACTCGTCGTATTTAAACCAGCCAAGCTCTTCCATTTTCGCGGGCTCGCCAATGCGCGTTTCAGCGGGATCCAGCTTAACGGCGTGCACCACGGCAATCCAATGGGTGTCCACGCCGTTATTGTTCCGAAGGACATTAACCGCTTCGGTTCTGACGATCTCGAGAGGTTTAGCGCAATATTCCTCGCTAATCTCGCGGGCAACCGTTTCGTCAAAAGTCTCGCCAAATTCCATTGATCCTCCTCCGCAATCCCAACGACCTTGCTCGTCCCGGCACGCCGAGCTGCGCTTGTGCAATAAAATATTCCCTTGTCCGTCATGACAGAAAAATACGCAGTTCACGCCAATGTAATCCACGCCGCGCTTGGCGTCTTTGTTATGATAAATTTGCTCGTCTTGGGTCATAATCGTAAATTCAATTATAAAGATAAAGCTCTCTCGAGCATTTGGTTATAGATCCCATGCACGAAATTCATCATCGATTCATCCTTAAGATATTCTTCGGACTGATTTCTTATTTTTCTGACAATATCTTCCTCGATTCCGAGCGCAAGACCTATCCGGTCGCTATTATCCAAATTAAAAGATTTGGGATTATGGTATTCTCTAATAAAAATTTGATTGTAGGCCTTGACCGTCTCCATATTTTCTCCGTTTGGCATCTCAACGCATTCCAAGCGCTGAAGACAAGTCAAAATATCAAAATGACGGAGATCGTCTTGATCTTGAAGGACCTTCAAAGTTGTTTGGCGGACCCAAGTTGGCCCAAACCGAATGTAATCGTCGGTAAAAATTTCCGTTTTCTGCTCCCTAAATATCCGCCTCTGTAAATCATCACACAATAAATGCGTGTGCCAGCCTTTTTTAAAGTCATCTAATTTCAAAATCTCCCATTCCATGTAATCTTTGGGGTGAGTCAACTCGCGATCAATTTTTGTTATATATCGGCTATCGGGATAAATTGAGCCCGAAATGTATTCGTCCAAATCCTTAACCTGATATTTGTCCTTCAGATCCATCGCAAACCGCATGTGAGTCGCTTCAAGCGCCATATCAATTATCAAAAAATACTTGCCCTGTTTTCATGCTTTCGATGGCTTGCGAAGCCGTTTCAAGAATAGGCTCTGGCAAATGGTTTAGATCGTACCATTGCCATGATTCGTTTTTTTCAGGTTCTGAATTTACCGGTTCGCCGCTTGCCCAATCGGCCAAGCAGATCATCATGACACGATGAAAGGGAGGGTATTCTTTTTGATTCCGTATCGACTGGAATCGAATGTTCTTGATCTCAAGTCCGCATTCTTCCTTGCATTCTCGCCTCACGCAATCTTCAAAAGACTCCATGTACTCCAAATGCCCTCCGGGGAACTGATATTTACCCACTCCTTGATTGGCCAACCTTCGCCCCATTAGGACCTGCCCTTCTTTAAAGATCATGACGCAGACGCCGACCAAGGGCCTTTGGACTTCAGGCATATCTCAAACTATCTTAGTCAGATCTCCGTTGATTATCACTGGCCTAACGGCTTCAATCTCCGTTTTATAAAAAGGAATATCAGGAATCGGATTAATCAAAAATATTTTTTGGTTCAAGACGTGCGCAAAACCAATTTCCATGAGAGTGTTACCGCCGATATAATTCGGGATCCCGTGTTTTTCGTAGTTCGCGACCAAGACAGCATTCGTATTTTGCATCACGTCCCAAAATTCCCGTATGGCGTCGTGGTTGAATTTATCGTTCAATTTGACGACTTCTTTTTCCTCGTCCGTCTTGCCGACGTAGCCAGGCGCGAACTTCGAAACCACGACTGCGTGCCCCATGGCTTCGAGTTTATCCTTGAGTTCGAGCATGCGCTCCGTCATTTGCATGCTGCCAATTATGCCTATTTTCATATCATGCCGCTTTTTCTCCCGCGGATTCAGATTTCTTTTTGTAGCCACTATAAAACATTTCACCTTCATGTTCCTTATTAATGTTTTCGATGGCCTCGTTGATCGCCTCTCCAGCTTTATGGATAAATTCACTTTCAATAATGGTCGTATCGACCGGCTTACCCGGAACGAGAAGCTTGATCCTTTGATTGTGATCTTCCGCCTGCTTCACGAGATCATTGGGATGTTTCAGTTCGGATATCGCCTCGCTCAATTTAATCAATTTTTCGTGCATTTCCCATTTCTCCTCCGGTTCCCAGTTATTTACATCGACGATATTCCGATAAAGCTGGACAATTGCATCACTTGCCGCCCTGACTTGCGTGACCTTCTCCAAAACCAACTCTTCATCAACCCCAGATATCATTTCCTTGATGCCCGAAAATTCGCTAACCGCCCCGGATTCTTCTTCCGGCTTAACTGACCTTGGAGGTAAAGGGAATTTTTCTTCTGGGTTGGGTGTCTCCAGAGGCGACAAAGGTTTCGGCTGGCTTAAAGCGTCGTAAGCGTCTTCTTTGAAAGACATAATCTTTATTGAAGCAGAATACCAAACAGTTATGCTTGGCACAAATCTTATTGTTTACTCCATGGATATCGCAATTCCCCGATGTACACCTTTGGGCCGCCGTATTGGTCAGCTGTAATATCGACCACCTGATCGTTCAATAGAAGGAAAGTGTGTTTATGTTGACCATATTTCCCCTGGATTACTTCTCCACCCAATACATTCTTTAAATAAACCGAGGTCAGACCACAGTTCAATTTCGGAAACAACTTTTCTGCTTCTTTGATAAACGAGATCACATTAATCACGGGATTGTATTTAAAATACAAATTTTTAAGCTTTATTTTTGAAACTCTCTTTTTTTCGAACTCTAACCTTATTCTTTTTACGACCCGTTGTACTTTGAGGACTTCATCTTTCATGGGCGTGCTTATTATTGCAACGTGTTTCGTTTCAACTCCTTAACTTCAGCTTCTCCTTCAAAAATCTTACCTTTAGCAAGCTTGTGCAACAAAGGAATCACACCGCACTTTTCACACTCTCCCCAAACAGCATCTTCCTCCATTTTCTCTGGAGAGCTTCTGACATGTCGCGATTTCCTTGTCGAAAGTAGTTTGGTCCATAAATTATTTCAAACAGGAATATTTAATTAGAGACCACGTACGCGAGTACATTAAATTTTTTATCCCGGAACTCAATCATCTCATACCCTTGTCTTTTGACAAGAATGAGATTTTCTGAATGTTGCGATAAGTACTCATTCTTAAAAGTCTCGTAATTGGTTTCAAAATCATTGCACCCTACTTGAGGACGTTCGGAATCTGGCTTTCGAATACGTAGATGAGTAATACGATTTACTCCAACTTCAATCGGTTCATATAACTCAACTCGCGGTCCATTGTTATAGTTATAAGGTTTTCCAATTTTTGCCAGTATTTCGCACAATATTTCGAATTCTGGCTGTGAATGTGCAAATACTGTCAACGAATTTATTGGGAAACTCTTACCGACTATCTTCTGAGCCATCTTTATCGTTTCAGAAACAATATACCTTACGGTTTCAATTAATTCTTTTTGATTTTGGATCGATCCATTCATACTCCTACTTCCCATGGCACTTCTTAAATTTCAAACCTGACCCGCAAGGGCAAGGATCGTTGCGGCCAACGTCCTTGTATTTGGGATCGGTTTTGACGGCCGTGGCCTGACTCTGACCTTCGGACTGAAGTTCGTCCGAAGTTTTAGCCGCGCCAGAGAAGACGAGCGGTTGATTGTTATTTAAGTTTGCGCTGAATTGGCGCGCCATCACCACCTGGGCCGTCGGGATCTTAAAGATGGCGTGGGCGATTTGTTTGCTAATCAAGGAGTTCAGTTCGTTGAACATGCGGAAAGCCTCGCGCTTGTATTCCACGAGCGGGTCGTGTTGCGCGTATCCTTGCAGGCCAATGCCGCGGCGCATGTGGTCCACGGCGTCCAAATGCTCGGTCCAAAGATCGTCGTAAGCGCGGAGCAATATGCCCCTTTCGATATCGGACATGAAACCCGGATCGGCAATGCTCGTCTCGATCTTCTCGTAAGCTTTATTGGCGGCTTCCGTGCAGATGTTAATGATCTGTGTCCTCGTTTCAATCATGCCTTGCTTGCCGCCGGCCTTGGTCTCGATCTCTTTGATGGCGGAAGTCACGTCAAAATCAGGCGGCAAAAGCGCGTTGATCGCCTTGGCCACTTCTTCCAAATCCCAAAGCGAAGGATCTTCGGCGCCCGTGTGGAAGAAAACGACTTGTTCAATCTCATTCTCCACCGATTCCATGATGCGCTTCTTAAGCGGCCTCTCCCCTTCTTCGGTCGGCTTGGCGGCGTCTTCCAAAATTTGGCGGCGCTGGCCGTAGATGGCCATGCGGTGCTTGTTGATCACGTCGTCGTACTCAAGCAGGTGTTTGCGGATGTCGAAGTTGTGGCCTTCCACTTTGCGCTGGGCGCCTTCCAAGGCTTTGGACAACATCTTGCTTTCGATTGGTTCGTCTTCCGGGATTCTCAAAAAGTCCATGCGCTTTTTCATGGCGTCCGAACCGAAGATGCGCATCAAATCGTCTTCAAGCGAAACGTAAAACTGCGTCGTGCCCGGATCGCCTTGGCGTCCGGCGCGGCCGCGCAACTGGTTGTCGATGCGGCGGCTTTCGTGGCGTTCGGTGCCAAGCACGTGCAAACCGCCCACGCTTTTGACGAATTCAGCCTCGGCTTCTTCCGGCGGATTGCCGCCCAGGATGATGTCGACACCGCGGCCGGCCATGTTGGTAGCCACCGTCACGGCGCCTCTGCGGCCGGCTTGGGCGATCCATTCGCCTTCACGTTCGTGGTTCTTGGCGTTCAAAAGGTTGAAAGGGATGCCTTCCATGCGCAGCAATTCGCCCAAAACCTCGTTCTTTTCGATGGAAGCCGTGCCAACGAGAACCGGCTGTCCGTCTTCGTGAAGCTTCTTGATTTCGCGCACCACAGCCGTGAATTTGCCTTTCTCGGTTTTGTAAACGCGGTCCGAACCGTCTTTGCGGCGGCTGGACTTATTGGTCGGGATTTCGACCACTTCGAGTTTGTAAATTTTGTAGAATTCCTCGGCTTCGGTCAGGGCCGTACCGGTCATGCCGGCCAGCTTGTCGTACATGCGGAAGTAATTCTGGAAGGTGATGGTGGCCATGGTCACGCTCTCGCGCTGGATGGTCACGTGTTCCTTGGCTTCGATGGCCTGGTGCAAACCTTCGCTGTAACGGCGGCCGATCATCAAGCGGCCCGTGAACTCGTCCACGATCAAAACCTCGTTGTCTTTGACCACGTAATCCTTGTCGAGCTTGTACAAAGCGTGCGCCCGCAAGGCGTTTTCGAGGTGGTGGACCTGTTTGACTCCGCCTTGGGCGTAAAGGTTGTCGATGCCCAGCCACTGTTCCATTTTTGAGATGCCGGATTCGGTGATGCTGGCCGTGCGTAATTTTTCGTCGATCACGTAATCCGTCTCGGGTTCCAGTCTGGGGACGAGTTCCGCGAAACGATAATACATTTCGCTCGACTCTTCGGCCGGGCCGCTGATGATGAGCGGCGTGCGGGCTTCGTCGATGAGGATCGAGTCGACTTCGTCGACGATGGCGAAATGCAAACCGCGCTGCACCATGGCGCCGAGGGACGTGACCATGTTGTCGCGCAAATAATCAAACCCGAATTCGTTGTTCGTGCCGTAAGTAATGTCCGCGTCGTAAGCTTCCTTGCGCGAAACGGGACGCAAATAATCCATGTCCACGCGAAACGACCCCGTCTCGTCGCGGTCTTCGTCGTGTTGCGGTTCGGCCTTGAACTCCGGATCGTAAACGTAACCGCTTTCGTGTTGGATACAGCCGATCGTCAAACCGAGGGCGTGGTAAACCTGGCCCATCCACACGGTATCGCGGCGGGCCAAGTAATCGTTAACCGTCACCACGTGCGCGCCTTTACCTTCCAGGGCGTTGACGTAAACGGGAGCTACGGCCGTCAAAGTTTTGCCTTCTCCAGTCTTCATTTCCGCGATCTGGCCCTTGTGCAAAACGTATCCGCCAATAATTTGGACGTCATACTGCCTCTTTTGCAACGTGCGCCACGAAGCCTCGCGCGCCACGGCAAAAGCCTCAGGCAAAACATTCTCCAAAGCCTCCCCTTTGGCGAGGCGTTCCTTGAATTCCTTGGTCTTGTCCTTCAAGCCTTCGTCGGACAAAGTTTTAACGCTCGGCTCGAGCGCGTTGACTTGCGAAACGAAGGGTTGGATCTTACGGATTACTTTTTCGTTCGGATCTCCGAATATCTTCTTCATGATGCTCATATCGCGGCTATCTTAGGCTAAAAAATGCCAAAAGTCAAAACTAAAAGCCCCTCTGTTTAGGGGCTTGGTTACGGGCTTTTTGGCTATGTCCGGTGGCTATCGCGCTGCTTCTCTTTCCAGGCCGTGATTTCCTCGCGCAAATGATCCCTGACCTTATCGATCGATTTATAAAGATTCTTTTCCTGCTTTTCCACCTTGAAGGTCTTATTCGGGACCTCGACTATGGTCGAACAGCTGTAAATCTCGCCTTTATTGTGATGGTGGGTTTCAAGCCCCAAATCAACGTCCGTGTGGATGATGTTGTCGTAATATTTTTCCAAAGTCGAGAACTTTTCTTCCGCATACTGCTTAATTGCATCGGTCAATTCCATGCCCATTGCCCGTATGTTGATGGTCATATTTTTTCGATTACGAGTAACATCGTACCTTAGTTATGGTAATCGCCCGGCTGCAGGCCGTCAAAACCCGGCAAGTTGCACTTCGTCTTCCAGCATAATGTTGTAATCATCCCGAACTTTCATCTTGGCTTTGCTGGTAAGCATGAGGATATCCTGGGCCGTTGCTTTCCCCAGGTTGATGATGAAGTTGCCGTGCTTGTCGCTGATCTGCGCGTCGCCAATTTTTTCGCCCATCAACCCGGATTGTTGGATCAGCCAACCGGCGGAAAGAGATTTCTTGGCCAGCATCTCTGGCGGGATTTCCTTGACATCCTGTTTCAAGCGATCGAGCTCGCTTTCATCTTTGAATACGAAATTCTTGAACATACAACCCGCGCTGCCAAACTCGAGCGGCTGTTTTTCCTTTCGCATGCGCATGACGTCGTCCATGCGCTGCTTGAGCTTGTCGACCTCGCCGGGAGTTAGTTTGAAAGTCGCGCGCAAGATGACGTGCGGCTCGTGTTTGAACCGGCTGTCGCGATAGCCCATGCGGCACTCGGCCAAAGGATAGACGACCGGCTTGCCTTCCTTGTCCAAACAATCGACGGTGACCAAGTTGTCTTTGATCTCGCTGCCGTAACAACCGGAATTGCCGTAGATGGCGCCGCCGATAGTTCCTGGAACGCCCACGGCCCATTCAAGCCCCGCAAGGCCGGCTTCGGCCGTTTGCCGCGCGACCGTGGAAGTGATGGCGCCGGCTTCGGCCGTCACGGTTTGTTGGCGGAGTTTGATGTTGCGGAAAGCGATCTGGATCATCAGTCCGTCGTAACCGTCATCGGAGACGAGTAAGTTCGATCCTCCGCCGAAGACGTACCACGGCGTTTTGAGTTTGCGCGCCAACGCGGCCGCGTCCAGCAGGATGCTGGGTTCCTCGGCCACGAGGAACAGGCGCGCCGGTCCGCCGATGCGCAGGTTCGTGTGCTTGGCCATCAGTTCATTTTCGAGGATGTCGGGAAATTCTTTTTTGAAGGCTGAGATTGCTTCTGGGGTCATAGGTTTAAATCCTCCTTTGTTTCCCCCTTTATTAAAGGGGGCTTTTGGTAAGATTGAATCCAATCATATATTAATTGCTTAACAACATCAAAATTCTGATCAATTTCTAAGTTAGTGAATCGCTTAACCCGCAAGCCGTAGCCTGCAAGCACAGAGGTCCTGATTCGATCGTTACCAATCCCATCTTCAGTGAAATGCGAATCGCCATCAATCTCAATCACGAGCTTGAGCTTGGGACAGTAGAAATCTACGATGTAGTGATCAATCGGACGTTGACGGTAAAATTGGGGTTTGAGTCCCTTCAAACATTCGTACCATAATTTATTTTCAGCTTTTGTTGAATTCTTACGAAGCCTTTGTGACCGCTGTATATTCTTAGGATTGTATGGGAGATGAAAATTGTTTGTAATCAAGTTCATATTCCCCCTTTGATCCCCCTTTACACAAAGGGGGCTTTTAGCCTCCCTTGTTTAAGGGAGGTGGTCGCCAACGGCGACCGGAGGAATCGCCGAAGCAACCTCCAGTTCGCTTCGTAAATAAGCGTCTATATCCCCCGCGCCCATGAAGACGCAAAGGTCGCCGGGTTTCAAAAGCGCGAAAGTTTGTTTGACGGCCGCCTCCGGGTTGGGCGCGTACTCAGCCGTTAATTTCGGAGACTTGACTTTAATCGCCTCAAGTAACTTTTGCGAGTTCACGTCAGCGTCTTCTGCCGCGTCGCGTCCGGCCACGTCGTAAATTTCGCAAAGCACGAGAATGTCCGCTTGATCGAAACAGGCGGCAAACTCTTCAAAAAGATGCTTAGTGCGATTCTTGTGGTGCGGTTGGAAGCATAACACGACCCTTTTATCCGGATAAGCTTGCTTGATGCCGACCAGCGTTTCGCGCACGGCCGTGGGATGGTGGCCATAATCCGAAAAAACCATGGCTCCGGCGCGTTCGCCCAAAAATTCCATGCGGCGCCAAAGTCCCTTAAATCCGGCCACGGCTTTTTGGATGGCTTCGGCCGAAGCGCCTAGTTCCTTAGCCATAACCGCGGCCGCGGTCACGTTCATGGCATTATGAACTCCCATGAGCGATATCTTTAAATTCCAATCCTCCGCCCCGTACTTGATCTTCACTTCAGTCGCGTCCGCGACGCGCGCGTTTTCCATCATGGCGTCGTAAGCCTCGCTTTGCAGTTTAACCGTCTCGCGTCGCCCGAAGGTAATGGTTTTGAATCCGTGCAACTTGATTGATTTGACCGCTTTCATGGCTTCGGCCGACTCGCCGTTTACCACCACCGTCGCGTCCTTCTTGGTCTGGCGCAAGAGACGCTCAAAGGCGTGCCGCACGTCGTCCAAATCCGCGAAAATATCAGTATGGTCAAGTTCAATGTTGTTGATGATTAGGCCAGACGGATGGAAACTCAAAAAATGTTTGGCGTATTCGTCGCCTTCGATGATAACCAAGTCCGATTGGCCGATCCGCAAATTCGCGTCCGGCCAATTCGGCAAACGGCTACCAATAATGACAATCGGATCCAGGTTAGCCTGGATGCACATGGCGGCGAGCAGCGCCGTGGTCGTGCTTTTGCCATGCGTGCCAGTGACGAGAATGATTTTTTTATCCTTGAACCATTCACCCAAAAATTCAAAATTCGAAACATCGGGAAGATGGCGGTGGAACGCGGCTTCCCTTTCGGGATTATCTTCCCTTGATGCCGAAGTATGGATGACTATTTGGCAATCCTCCGGCACGTTGCGTTCGTCATGCGGGCCGATGGCTATTTTGATACCCAGGTTCCTCAATTCCTTGATCGCGTCCGAATCGGCCAAATCAGAACCCGTGACAGACGTTCCCGACTTAGCCAAAAGCTTAGCCACGGCCGACATGTTGATGCCGCCGATCCCGACCAGATGGAAACGCTTTAAAGCGTGGACGTTGAGCATACTAGTTTTTCAACCCGTAAAGAGACTCTAAAATGACATGACGCAATTCGGTCCGCCCGCGCGACAAAAGATGATCCGTCATTTCTTCCCACACGCGAATCGCGCCATCTTCACCAAATTCCCGAAAATCCGATTTCCACGAATTGAAAGTTTGTTTGATTTCGGCCTCTACCTGTTCGGACGTTAAAATCGACTTCGGCGGCGGCGGTTCCGATCTCGTTTCTTCCTTCTCCCGCTTTGTTCTCTTGTGCGGCAAATATTCCTTCATGTCCGGATTCGGTTCGCCGATGGCGTCGCCCCATCGGTCCAGGATGCCTTTTCCGCCCAAAAGCATGAATAACCTGGCCGCGGTGGCTTTGATCTCTTCAGGTGATTTTTTGTTTGGTTGCTCGTTTTTTTGAACATTCAGGGGTATCTGCTCCATAGTTCGCTCTAAGTTTAGCTTAAAAGAAAAAGAGGCGCTAGAACGCCCCCGTAAAGAGATAAACAGACACACAATCGCCGTCCTGGTCGCCAGCCCGCCACGTACCGAGCCTATGATATCCACTTTCTTCCAGGTGCTTGTCGCGCGCTTTGACGATAGCCGTTAACTCCTCGGATCGGTTGAGTTGCGACGCGTTCCGGAAGTTCAGCTTGAGCGGCGAAAGCGCATGGCTCATAAAAAGATGCGCCGAGATCAAGAATATGGCCAGCGGACCAAGAAAGAGCGAGACGAGGATCGCCCCGTCTTTGGCTTGAAGCTTGAGCGCGTGCCAGAGCATGGCTGAAACGCCGATCATCAGGACCATGGGCAGGAAAACTATGACTGAAACCATGCCCAGTTCCATCATGAGCTGGAAAACGTCCAAGCCAAAATTCAATCTCGCATAATCCTGCAAAGCAAGACAGACGAACAGGAAAATGCCAATCCCAACGAACCACTTTAAGGTTCCGCTCTCGTGCCGCTCGATCGGTATCGGCAGTCTTTCTTTAATGAGCATTGCAACCTCCTCCAAGGTAACAACGAAGGATAAATATGGCAGGAAATATCCTGCAAGTCAAGGTACTATCCTAACCGTCGAATCTGGGGTAATCTTTTACTCAATATGATCCAAAATGATCCACAAATGGCCGAGCTTCTGCAGGCCGAGGCCGACCGTCAGGCGAATTCCTTGACGCTAATCCCGTCGGAAAATCACGCCTCGCCGGATATTTTGGCGGCGCTTTCGAGCGTCCTCTCGGACAAATACGCGGAGGGCTATCCGGGCAAGCGTTATTACCCCGGCAATGAAGTCGCCGACAAAGTCGAGAACTTGGCGCGCGACCGGGCCAAGGCTCTTTTCGGTGTGTCTAACGTCAATGTCCAACCGTACTCCGGCAGCCCGGCTAATCTGGCGATCTATTGCGCCATCTGCGAACCCGGCGACGCCATCATGGGCTTGAATCTTTTGGATGGCGGGCATTTGACTCACGGCTGGAAATTTTCCATGACTTCGAAATTTTGGAAGAGCGTTCCATACCACATGAAAGCCGACGGGACGATCGATTTGGATGAAGTGAGACGTTTGGCGCAAGAAAACAAACCCAAAGTCATCGTTTGCGGAGGTACGGCCATCCCGCGCGCCATTCCTTTTGCTGAATTCGCGCGAATCGCGGACGAGGTCGGCGCTTATTTGCTGGCTGACATCTCGCACATCGCCGGTTTGGTAGCCGGTGACCAACACGAAAGTCCCGTGGCGCATGCTCATTTAGTAATGACGACCACGCACAAAACTTTACGCGGGCCGCGCGGCGCCATGATCATGGTCACACAAAAAGGTTTGGATAAGGATCCCGAACTCGCGGAAAAAATTGATAAGGCCATCATCCCCGGCTTGCAAGGCGGACCGCATTTGAACAACATCGCCGGAATTGGCATTGCTTTGCTCGAAGCCTCCAAACCGGAATTCAAGGATTACGCCGCTAAAATCGTCAGTAACGCCAAAGTCCTGTCGCAGGAATTGACGACACACGGACTCAAGCTCGTTTCCGGCGGAACGGATAATCATTTGATATTGGTTGATTTGACGCCCACCGGCCCTGGCCGAGGACTGTTTGCCGACCTTGCTTTGGAACGCGTTGGATTGATAGCTAACCGCAACATGATTCCAGGCGATCCGAGCACGCCGTTTTACCCGAGCGGTTTGCGCCTTGGCACGCCGGCCGCCACCACGCGTGGCATGGGCGAAACGGAAATGAAACAGATCGCGAATTGGATCTCGCAAGTTATCGACCACATCAAGGACTATCAATTGCCGACCGAAAAAGAAGCCCGCTTGGCTCTCATCAAACAATTTAAAGAATCCCTCAAGACTGACGCCTGGTATGACGCTTTGCGCAGCGAGGTCAAAGAGATGTGCGGGAAATTTAAGGTGCCTGGAATAAGTCAGATCCCCTGACCCTCCGGGTCTTCCCCTTATCAAGGGGACGCAACCTGTTTACTAGTCACCGTCCCCTTATCAAGGGGACAGATTGCGTCCTTTTTAAGGCGCAATCAGGGGATCTCGTGACAAATCGCAAAATTCGCCGTATCCTAACGGCATGCAAAAAATTCCCGGCAGGCAAATTGCCGACCAAATTTTGGATGATTTGAAGTCCGAAATCCAAAGCAAAGATCTCAGGCCTAAACTCGGCGTGCTTTTGGTTGGAGACGATCCGGCTTCGGCGCTTTACGTTGCGCTCAAGCAAAAAGCCGCTGAAAGAATCGGAATCCTAACAGACGTTCGGCGTTTACCGGCCGAAACTTCCGATGATGAACTTAAAAGCATCATCTCTTCATGGAACGAGGACAAGGATGTCCACGGAATTTTAATCCAACTCCCCTTGCCCGAAGGTCACGACACGGACGCCTTGGTCGCCGTGATTGATCCCCAAAAAGACGCCGACGGCTTCCATCCAATAAACGTCCAAGCCCTTCAAGACGGCGAGGCTAAGATCGTCCCCCCGCTCCACGAGGGAATTTTAAGGCTGATCGCTTCGACTGGCGTGACGCCCAATCATTCTTTAGCCATCATCGTAGCCAATTCGCATATTTTCGCCGATCCGCTTAAACACATTTTGGAAAAAGCCGGCGCCACGGTCCAGATCGAAATCCCTTCAGCCACGACTGGTAAATTCAATTTTGAAGATAAGGAATTACGCCAAGCGGACACTATCGTCGTTGCCGTTGGCAAAGCGGGATTCTTGACTTCAAACAGCGTCAAAGATGGCACGGTCCTGATCGACGTCGGAACAAATAAGACTCCTGACGGTAAAGTCCGCGGCGATTTTGATCCCACTGGCTCTGAAGAACTCCAAGGCTGGTATACGCCCGTCCCCGGCGGCGTGGGCCCAATGACCGTCGCCATGCTAATGAAAACGGTTAAAGACTTGGCGGAGTAATATGCCAAGCCTCATCATCTTCGACTGTGACGGAGTTTTGATCGATTCCTTGGATTTTTTGTCTGGCGTTTTCATCAACCTCTTCAAGAAGTACAGGGACGAAATCATTACCAAAAATGATTTTGTGAGTTTTTTTGATGGCAACTTTTTTGAGAGCTTGAGATCCAGAGGCATCACAGACAAAGAGATTAACCAGTTCATGGCCGGGCTCAGGGTGGAAATGACGGCCAAGTATAAAGATCAAAATCTCATGCCAGGCGTTAAGGATATGTTGGATGAATTATCAAAGAGTTATTCGCTCGTGGCCATCACGTCGAATCTGACTGATTTGACGAAGGATTACCTGGCGTCCAAAGGCATAACCGTTTTCTCGGAAGTCATCGGTGGGGATGTTGAGAAAAGCAAGATCAAAAAGATCGAGAGCGTCAAAGAAAAGCATCCTGACTCAAAAATCTTTTACGTGGGCGACACGACTGGCGACGTGATCGAGGGCCGACGAGCCGGCGCGACCACTGTGGCCGCGAGTTGGGGCTTCCATGACAAAACAAGACTGGAAAAATCCAGTCCTGATTATTTGGTCGATTCTCCAGAGGAGTTAGCCTCTTTGTTTTCTAAGCTTCCAAATTGATGCCTTCGGCCGCGACGTTGTAAGCCCGTTGGCGGCGTAGGACTTTAACGATGATCAAAATGCCGAGGATTTCCAAAAGCAACTGGACTGCGAAAGCGTAATTCAAAAGGGTGAAGAACGGATCCCAGAAAGTGTAATAGCTCAAAAGCATTTCCATCAAAGCCGTAATGACCGCCCAAAAAAGAATAAGCAAACCTAACTGCTTGCCTTGCGGCACTTCTTTATGGCATGCCCAATAAGCGAAAAACATGGCAATGCCCATGGAAAGCGTCCAGCCGATGCCAAGCTCGAGCCATTTGTTCAAAGGATTGGGAAACAGATAGCCAAAAACGATCATCACGATGGTCACGTTGGCCAGCCATTTGAGCACCGGGATGTAAATCAGGGGGAAATAACGTTTCATATGATTATTAGCGTCCTAAGAGCGTCCTCCATGCGTCCTTTAACGTCCTTGATAATTGGGCAGGACGTTTTCAGGACGCTGGGTACGTTTTCAGGACGTTTAGAGTATTTTGACATACGTGACCAGCTCCTGCAAAACCACGAAAATAAGCAGCAAACCGAGTGGTAGGGGTAGCCATTTCCAAAACCAATGGACTTTGGCGCCTTTTCGGCGAGTGGCCGCCCAAGCGCAGAGGCAGACGATTAGACCTGAGAGACCCGTTAAAACTCCGCCCACAAAGCCGATCGTGTCGAGAAAGTTACGCGATGTAATGAAAAACAGGACGAGCGGAAAAACCACGGCGATAATCCACGCCGCGATCGGGTTCACCTTGCCGTCCCAATGCCAAAGATTTTTCAATGCCTGCGTGACCGTCAGGTAGGACGTGATAACCGCCAATAAGCCGATCGCGGGAATAAGCCACCAAAAAATCGGCGGAAAAGCCAAGCCAATGTCTTTGGACGAGCTAATCTGCGGGTAAGCCAAAGCAATCGACATGCCAAAAGCCCAAGACATCACGCCAGCCACGATCGTGCCCCAAAAAATTCCTCGGTTCGCGATCTCTGGTTTTCTCCCCGCGATTTCGACCGATTCGGGAATGACTGTCATGGCCATGACCGCGAAGAACATGACTCCAATCCCTTGCCAAAATCCCAAGGGCTGCCAAATCATCAGGTCGCGCCAATCGAAAAACGGCACCAGTACGACCATGGAAAAAACCATGGCCGCGATCAAAAACCAAGTCAGTTTATCTTCAACAAGGGTCACGACTTTCAATCCGAAAAAGACGATGAAAGAACCTACGACCCAAAAAACGATTTGCCAAATCCAAAGTTGGACATTAACCCCAAACCCGCGGGCAATAATCGAAAGGAACTCGCCGCCCAAAATGATATAGGCCAGGATGGCGCCGGCGCATTTGAAAAAAAAGACAACGAACGCGAACCACTTGGCCCACGTACCGACCCATCGATCCGCGTAACCCGCCAATCGACGCTTAGCCCGGTCCGCCAGCACGACTTGGGCGTAAAGCAGATGCAACAGCAAACCGACGAGCAAGATGCCGAAAAACAAAAGCGTCCCGCCCAGGACGCCCGTCTTGGCCATGACCGGAGGCAAACCGAAAACGCCCGCCCCGATGACAGTCCCAATAAGATTTAAAGTTACGTCCGATACTTTCGAATGCCGTTTCATTTGCCACATTATATCACACGAGAAACTTATCCACATCCCTCCCCGACCTTATCACCTTCCACGCCCACGAATAGCCGAGTAAGTTTGGGGGCATATGTCCGATGATAGCAAACTCGTGCCCCAAAATCTGGACGCGGAAATGTCTCTTTTGGGTTCCCTTTTGATCGACAAGGAAGCCATCATCAAGATCGGCGACATCATCACGGCCGAAGATTTTTACGCGGACAAACACCGCGAGATTTTCGAGGCCATGTCCGACCTTTTCCGCCGTCACGAACCGATCGACATCCTTTCCATAACCAACCGGTTGGACGAAAAAAATTTGGTCGAAATTATTGGCGGACGCGCCTACCTGATCCAATTGGCCAATTCCGTGCCCACGGCCAGCCACGTGCAGCACTACGCCCACATCGTGCAAAAAAAAGCCACGCTCCGCCGGTTGATCCACGCCGCGCAGGACATTACGGCCCTGGGCTTTGAGCAATCCGAAGACGTGGAAACGGTGCTCGACCGCGCCGAGCAAAAACTTTTTGGCGTCTCGCAAAAATTCATGAAGACGGCGTTCACGCCCATCACCAACATTTTAGATTCGGCGTTTGAACGCATTGATGAAATCCACCGCGAAAAAGGCAAACTGCGCGGCGTGGCGACCGGTTTTGCCGATCTGGATAACATGCTCAACGGTTTGCAAAAAAGCGACCTAATCATCTTGGCGGCGCGCCCTTCTTGCGGCAAGACTTCGCTTTCGCTCGACTTCATGCGCCACGCGGCCGTCAAATATAAAGTGCCAGTCGGCTATTTTTCGTTGGAAATGAGTAAGGAGCAGGTTGTCGATCGCTTGATCTGTTCCGAAGCCAACGTCGACCTTTGGAAGATGCACTCGGGCCGTTTGTCAGACAAGGGCGATAACGACGATTTTTCGCGCATCGGGCACGCCATTGGCACTTTGTCCGAAGCGCCGATCTACATCGATGATTCAGCCAGCGCCAACATAGTCGAAATCAGGACCAAAGCGCGCCGCCTGCAAATGGAACACGGGCTTGGCTTCGTCATCATCGACTACTTACAACTTATGGAATCACGCGGCAGCAACGGCGCGGAAAACCGCGTGCAGGAAGTGGCCGAGATTACGCGCGGCCTCAAATCCATCGCCCGCGAACTTAACGTGCCCGTTTTGGCGCTCTCGCAGCTTTCGCGCGCCGTGGAAACCGTCAAACCCGCCATTCCAAAACTCTCCCACCTCCGCGAATCCGGTTCCATCGAGCAAGACGCCGACATCGTGCTTTTCATCTATCGCAAAGCGGCTGATAAAAATTACCGGACGGAGGACCTCTCGCCCGAAGAACGCCATTTGGCGGAAATCCACATCGCCAAGCACCGCAACGGCCCGACTGGCATGGTCAAACTATTCTTTGATGAGACGCGCGCCAGCTTCCGCAGCTTAGCCAAACAACCCCAAGGCAATTCCGGACTTCAGCCGGCTATGGCAGGAGCAGCCCTGCCGCCTGTCGCTCCGCGCCCCACCATGGCTCCACCCATGTCCCCCGCCCAATTGCCGTCTACCCCCCGAAGCCTTGGCGGAGGAGGGCCGGTTGATTTTGATCCCAACACGCCGATCACTAGCACGCCTCCGCCCAACACGCCGTTCTAAGATTGACTTTCCACCCTTTTTGCGCTAAACCTCTGCCGGGAGGTATTAGCGTGCAAAAAGCAAAAAACCTAGAAAAGTTCTTCGAACTCCTGCTGGCCGCGGCGGCCTTTCTCATCATCTTCAAAGGATGGCCGGGACTGGAAGCGTACATCCCATGGTCAAACCATCCGATGATTACTTATATCTGGATTGCTTTGGCCATTAGCGCAGGCTTCGCTTTCAGAGAGCTGAAGAGGGTCGTCAACGCTTCAAGACGATCGCCTGAATCCACGGCCGCCAAGCAAATCCTAGGTCGCGCTAGCTTGACCTTGATCATGGTCGGTCTAAGCGTCGTGCTGGGGACGATCGTGAAATTCCTTGCTCCGCGTTTCTGAAACAACCGGGGCTTTTTTTGTTTTTGACGTTTCTAAGTGTTGGTTGATTCTGATAGCGAAACGCTTGACTTTTTATAATTTACGTATTTATAATACGAATCTCCAAGAGGTGGCACATGACTCAAAAACTCAAACAGATCCTTCGACTGCTCGTTAGCATTCTCTCGTTGGCGACATGTGTGGCTTGTCTCATCATCCTGAATAGACCTAACCACTCCCTATGGTCATTCATGTCGTACTCTGTGCTCATCCTAGTCTTCAGCTATAGCTTCGGTACAACACTAGGGGACTTCATTAGGGCTCTTCTGCCCAAGAACTCGACCCCAGCTAAATGACTGGGTTTTCTTTTTTGACGTTTCGGCGGCGGATGAGTAATCTATACCCACTATGTTCAACAAATTGAAGCAATTCCAAGACCTGCGCAGCCGGGCCAAACAGATCCAAAATACGCTTGAAAAAGAGCAC
This sequence comes from Patescibacteria group bacterium, assembly GCA_028715505.1. GTDB lineage: Bacteria > Patescibacteriota > Patescibacteriia > 2-12-FULL-60-25 > 2-12-FULL-60-25 > MWCR01. Next base: position 35,850 of record JAQURS010000002.1, on the reverse strand, counting down.
GTCGAAGGCTCGTCGGGCTGGGGCAAGGTCAAAATTACCATGAACGGCAACCAACGCGTGACGTCGGTCGTTTTAACGGACGATGTGATGGGCGACAAAGTCAAACTTCAGGACATGATTAAAGATGCCGTCAATGACGCGGCTGAAAAACTCCAAAAACTCCTTTCGGGCAAAATGAAAGACATTGGCGGCCTTGATCTGGCCAAAGATATTCAGGAGATGACAGGAAAATGATTTCAACGTCCTCAAGGCGTCCTCAAGGCGTCCTCACAGCGTCCGTTAATGCCTCTATCGCTTCCGTTAGGACGTTTTTAGGACACCTTGTACGTTTTTAGGACGTTAATTTATGAGCGTCCCCAAAGCCATCCGCGATTTGGCCGACATGTTCGACCGTTTGCCGGGCGTCGGGCCGCGCGCCGCTTTGCGTTACGCTTATTGGCTGGCTACCCAACCGAAAAATAACATTCACCAATTCGCCGAGGCTTTATCGCAACTGGCGGCCAAAATCGTCCCCTGCCAAGTCTGCGGCATGTGGACCGACTCGTCGCCTTGCTCGATCTGTTCCGATCCCAGGCGCGATTCCGGCCTTTTATGCGTCGTAGCATCGAGTCAGGACGTGCGCGTCATGGAAGACGCGGGAATTTATCAAGGCAAATACCACGTGCTCGGAGGTTTGCTCGACCCGATCGAAGGCCGGACGCCCGAGCAACTGCAAATCGGCAAGCTGCTTGAAAAGATAAAAAATCCGGAAAGCCAAATCTACGAGATCATTTTAGCCCTCGATCCCGACGTGCAAGGCGATACCACGGCCATGTATCTCATGAGACAAATGAACGGGTTGCCCGTCACGATTTCCCGCCTGGCTCGCGGCATCCCCACCGGCGCCCAAATCGAATACGCCGACGAAGCGACGATTACGGACGCTTTCATAAACAGACGAAAGACTTAATTCCCATTGTCATCCTGAGCGAAGTCGAAGGATCTGGTTCGGCCCGGATCTTTCGACTCCGTAGAACTTCGCTCAAGATGACAGAAAAAAATCGGGGGTTACCCGATTTTTGTGATTTTGATTCTAGTAAAAGGCTGCCTATGGCCCTGACGCTTCTTGTAGCGCACCTTGGCCTTATAATGCACGACAGTGATCTTATCGGCACGGCCCTGTTCCAGGATTTCTCCCGCGACCTTGGTCGAAAGGTCGGGCGTTCCGACATCCAGCTTCGAGCCGTCCTCTTCGGCCACCAAAAGCACCTTGTCGAAAGACACGGTTGAACCCTTCTCGCCTTTGATCTTTTCGATCTCTATTCTGTCCCCTTCTTTGACCAGGTATTGTTTGCCCCCGGTCGCGATTACTGCGATCATAGTGGCCGTATAATACGTAAAAGACTGAATTTTGTCAAACTCTGTGCCCTTCCCCCATTCTATGGCGGGAAGGGTTGGGATGAGGGTAAAAAAATAAGGCCCAAAGCCGAGATTGGCTGGGGGCCGAGGACCCAAAGGGTCAGTCGAAACTGGAGGGGTTGCCGTTGGGAACGACCGGCCGGCTGCTCACGTACATCCTGGACGTACACGAGGGAAACCTGAAGTCCTCCCCGATTTCGTCTTCATCCACGCGATCGAGCTCGAAGCCGTCGCCGCGCAACTGCAGACTGGTCACGCCCTGCCGATTCGGTCCATGGCGCGTATTGGCGCACAAGAACCTACCCTGCAGCATAGCGCTGGGTTGGCAGCGCAGGAGCGCGAGACCTTCTTCGATGAAGAACGGGCTCTGATTGCCCGCCTTGAGATGTTCCATGCACTCCGTCGTCGCGAGCGGGCGGTAATCGCATCCCATGTCGATCCCGACAGCCAAGTACGGGTGGCTGGAAGGACGCCCATTGGCGATATTGGCGAGCAGCGATTCCTGCAAGCGCATCTTGATGCGGCGCCCGTCCCAACTGAAGTCGAAGCATTGCTCGACAAGCCTGACCAATCCGGTAGGAATTACGATCAGGAACGGGATGTCACACGAATTCAGCTGAAAGTTCAGCTGAGCGTCCACGTTCACCAATTGCCCCTTCAGGCGCGTAATCAGTTTGCGGAAAACCTGCTCACCCATCACATGCCGATGAACGCCGGACCTGAGAATCGCCTCCATCTGGAGGTCGAACTGTTCTTCCAACCACTTAACGCGATTGGATTCATCAACCATCTCCTTGCAATCGCCGCAAACCATTGACATCGTCTGTCTCCTTCGTGAAAAAAACGTGAAGCGATTCTACCAGGATCTCAAACTATGTCAAGGTTTGGAGACCGATCCTCCGATGGTCCAGCCCAACTTTTTCGCGGTCCCGGCATTGACTTCGAGCACACTGTCCGCCTCTGATTTGGATGTGTAAATGGCTATGTTTTCGCCTTTTTTAGGGGCTGGCATGTCCACCGCCATGTCGACGATGCGACTGTTTTTTATAAAAATGATGTCGAGCGCGAAAAGCATGTCCTTCATCCAGAAACTGTATTTTCCGGGTTTTTCGAATCTGAAAAGCATTCCTTGATTGTCAGCTAGCTTGGGCTGGCCGGAAAGCCCGCGTTCCCTGGCCGCTTCCGTTGAGGCGATCCTGACGTTGAATTCCTGACCGTTAACGTCGACTTTGGTTAAACCTTGCGAAGGCCAGACCGCGACTAAAACTAAGCCCGCCAGCATCAGGCTTCCAAAACCGAAAGAAATTTTTGATAACAGCTTAGTCATGGACTTTGCGGCGTTTAACCATCCTATCCGTCGTCCACGAGACAAGTAAAGTCAGCAAAGCCAAAGTCACGACCAAAAAAATCTTGCCGCGCGTTTGTAAACTCAAAGCCATGATGCCCGCCGAAGCCGAGACGATCCAAAGCAGCAAGACAATCGTCTTATGCGGAATGCCGGCCGCCAATAACCTGAAATGAAGATGCGTGTCGTCGCCCTGGTACCAAGGTTTATGATTATAAATGCGACGCAGGAAAACGAAAGCAATATCGGCTACGGGGATGGCCAGCACGGCCATGGCAATGGCGATCTTGGCGCTCGAGACAATGGCCAGGAAGCCCAGACAAAAACCAGCGATGGTCGCGCCGGCTTCGCCTAAGAATTGCTTAGCCGGATGAAAGTTTTTTGGAAGGAAACCTAGATATGCTCCGCCGATGGCCGCCGCCATAATGGCCGACTCCGGTTGGAAATATGTCCTCATTACTGAAAGGATGCCAACCATGGCCGCCCCGATGACCGTGATGCCGGAAACTAAGCCGTCCAAACCATCCGTGATCTTGGTCGCGAAGATGGCAATCAAAAGCCAGACCAAAGTCAGCAAATCACTCGGAAAGGACAAAGCGAAAGCATTATCGAAAGGATGCCACGTCCACCAATTCAAAAACAAAGCAGCCGACGTGCCTGGATTAGTCACGTGCACTATTGATGTGCCGGTCAAAATGACGGCCAGTGAGGCAAGAATGGGGAATATCAAACTCTTCCAAGCTTTGAGATCGTATTTGTCGTCCAACATTCCTCCGATACACAGGATGAGGATACCCAGAGCAAATCCCACGATCTGCCAAATTGAAATCTTGGATAAAAAAGCTATGTCGGAACTTAAAACGATCGAAGCGACGATCAACGTTAGCGCAATGCCAAGACCTCCCCAAAGCGGCACTGGATCTTTGTGTATTTTACGGCTGCTCTTCGGAACATCCATCGCGCCGAACCTAACAGCCCATCGCCGGCTAAAAATACTTAAAATAAAAGATAAAAAGGTGGCCGCAACCAAAACCGACCCGCAAATTAACAACAAGCTAACCTGGTCCATAATCGCAACTAAGTTATCACAAGGCCGGGGCTTTTTCCACGTGCAGGGTGCCATCCGACTGCAAAGCTACCGTGTCGCGGCGAACGGCTTCGTTTTTGAGCAATAAATCGGCCAATTGATTCTCGATCCTGTCCTGGATGACGCGGCGCAGCGGGCGGGCTCCAAAAGCCGGATCAAATCCGGCGTCAGCCAAGGCTTCGACGGCGATATCATCCGCGCGGAACTTCATGCCTCTACCCTCCAACTGTTTGCCAATCCGGTTGATCATGAGCCAAGCGATTTGCACAACCTGGTCGCGCGTCAGGGGTCTGAAGACGATAATGCCGTCGAAACGATTGAGGAACTCAGGACGGAAAATGCCCTTCAACTCCCTTTCAAGTAAAGCCGTTTTAATTTTTTCCATGGACTCCCCTTCGGCCACCGCCGCCTGAATGTAAGGCGTGCCCGCGTTTGAAGTCATGATCACGATGGTATTGGTAAAATCAATCGTGCGGCCAATACCATCGGTTAGGCGCCCGTCGTCCATGACCTGTAGGAAAAGCGTCAAAATATCAGGATGCGCTTTTTCGATTTCATCCAAGAGGACGATGGTAAACGGCTTTTTGCGCACCGCTTCGGTCAAAAGCCCGCCGCGCTCGTCGCCCGGGGCGCCGATCATGCGCGCGACCGACGATTTATCCTGATATTCGGACATGTCCAAACGCACCATGGCGTTTTCGTCGCCAAAATATTCCTGACCCAATGTTTTGGCGCACTCCGTCTTTCCAACGCCAGTCGGTCCCAAAAACAAAAAGTTAGCGATCGGTCGCTTGCCTTCCCGGAGCTCCGCTCTTGCGCGGCGGATGGCGCGGGCCACGGCGACCACGGCCTCATCCTGGCCAACAACCCGGCCGTGCATGCGCGATTCGAGATCCAAAAGCTTTTGCGATTCTTGTTCAGTCACCATTTCGACAGGGATATTCGTCTTATCATGCACGATCTTGGCCACATCCTCAGCCGTCACGAACGTCTGGTCTCCCCTGGTATTGTGAGCGGACACGGCTGCCTCACGGACCACGTTCAACACGCTTTGCGGCGGGGCCACATCGTGCAAATACCGCATGCCCAGGAAAGTCGCCTTTTCCAAAGCCGCGTACGAGAAAAAAACCTTGTTTTGATATTCGATGGCGCCTGATTTGACCATGAGTACTTGGATAACTTGGTCCGCGTCCGGCACGGGCACCGTGACTTTGACTAATTTCTGACCCAAACTGCGCCTCTCGAGATATTGCGTCCAAGCTTGGGGCGTGGTCGTGGCCACGAACATGCAATAACCTTTATCGAGTTCACTTGATAAAGCTTCAGCCAGATCCATGGGCCCGCTGGCAGTGCCAACTAGCGATTCGATGCCGTAAAGCGCGAGCACAATGTTGCCAGACAAAGCGACTTCATTCAGCATTTCCACCAACCGCTCGGCCGCCAAACCCGGTTCCCCAGCCGCGATGACTTGCGCGATGTTGACGGAGACTAAGCGTTTATCAAATAGGATTTCCGGCACGTCTTCTTCCACCATGCGGCGCGCCAGCTGTTCGACAATGGCCGCTTTACCCGTTCCCGTTTCGCCGACCAACACGACTCCCCTTTGCCCGCTTTCCAAACCGCGCAAAACCTCGTCCATCACGGTGTCGTTGCCAATCATGGGCGCGAGATAACCCTGACGGGCCAACAAAGTCAGATCCTCGCTAAACCGATCAAGCAAAGGCGTTTGTCTGGCCGTCATGGACCGGTTCATGTTGGATTTTGGTTTTAACCTGGCCAGCCGCACGAATCTTTCCTGGTCTTCACGCATCTTGGACTGGACTAAAACCCATTGGGCCACGTGCGTGACGTGATTAAAGGGATAACCCAACCCGTCCAATAATTCCTGCAAGGATTTACTTTCGACAAATGCCTGTAAAAAGATTTCCATGGGCGTCACGTGCTTGCGATGCGTCTCATCCGCCAGGGCGAAAGCCGAGGCCAACACGCGCTTAGCTTCGCGCGAAAACGCGATAGGCGGCGCGCCAGCCGAACCTTTAGTGATCAGCCTAACCAAGGGCTCTTTGATTTTTTCGAACGGCATGCCGAGCCTGACCATGAATAGCGAGCCTTCCGGGCAAGCTAAAACGGCCGCGAAAAGTATTTCGGGCGTAACTTCCACCCGGCCGGTATCCTTGGCTAGCCTGTAAGCCGACTCAACCACATCCATGGCCATAGGCGAATAATATGGCGCGACATCAACTGAAAAACGTCCTTTCGAGTCCTCAATGCGTCCTTTATCGTCCTTTCCGCCAGGACGTTCTGAGGACGCATTGTACGTTTTAGGACGTGAGACATTTAGCCAGTGTGGAAGGTCTTTAGCAGGCGCCGTGAACTCGCTCATCCTGAAAATGAAATACGCACCCAAAACGATGGCCACGTAAAAAATCGTCACGAACCAATGGCCAGCCGTCCAAAAAGCGAGAGTTTTAACTTCTTCGATGGTGAAATTAGGAATGACGTTCGCGAAAAAAACAATCAAGCACAGCACAATCACGGCCATGATAGCGATGTGCAGGATGGCGTTGACTTTGATCCGCAATTTCCTGACGGCGCTCGTAAACTCAGTGACTTCGGTAGACCAAACTAAAAATCCTTCCTCGCTCGGGATGCCGATGCCAGCCCCGCCGCATTGCTTGCAATTGCGCGAAGTCCTCGGATCGCCGTTGCAAACCGAACAAACGATGGCTTCAGGAACTTTTGGCACGTTTATCTTCTCGCCGCTCATATCAAGGCCTGGGTACCTGGGACATAAAAGCCCCGGACATAATGTTTTGCAAAGCCAGGATGAATGCCAAAGGCGGAAGCAAGGCCCAAACAAAAACCAAAAAGACGTAAGCCAGAGCCTCGGCTACCAAAGCGATTGCCCGCCCGATCAGCACGACCGTTCGCATGAAAACGCTGATCAACCGGCCCTGCCAGTCGTATTGCCCGTACATGGGCACGAAAAAATTCTTAATCCAAACCGCGAATGCGTATTGGCGCACGCGGTAATTCAAACCATCCAGGCACCACTGGATCATCCGTTTAATGCCCGTCGTGTACCACCAAATCGGAAACCAAGCCACGCTGCCGATCAAATCCACGAACAGCAATCGCGCGAGCGCCCCCGTGCCTTGCAACATATTGGCACAGTATAGCACATTTTCAACTCAAAATCCTTTTCAACTGCTTATTTTGGTTTAAAACCTTTAAGCTGCTCTGCAAAAGGATTATTAGGCGAAGCGAGTCCATCGGTATTCTCCTTCACAACCTTCCTCAAACGACCGCTCTCCTCCTCATGTTTACGCCTATCCTCCTCGCTATGCTCATAAACTCTACGCATAAATTCTAGACGCTTCTCATTTTCCTGGACTTGCGGTTTAACCTCCGAGTCTATGGCGCATATCTCATAAACCAAATCCTTTTCCCCGTTCTCCTGCGCCCAACGCAAGAAGGAACTCCTCAGCCTGAAGTTATCAGGAGTTGCCGGGTAAAGTGAGGCAAAAATGATATCACTGACAGCTGATTTTTCAATGCCAGCCTCAAGCACCCTATCTATGGCAAGTCCGATCCCATACGGAAAATCAAAATCAATACCAGCCTCATCAGCCAATTCGCTTTTTTTCGAATCCAAAGTCAACTCATGGGCTATTTCTGCCCTTAGCCAAGGTTCAGCACAATCTTTGGCTGGTTTGCCTAGTAATAATGCCGAGCTATCAAGATCAAAGCCTCGTGCGTAAACGAAATCTGTGAATTTTTGACTTGGTTCACCTAAATTCTTTTTATTTCTCAGGGTTTCCTGCATCCGCTCGGTCAAATAATCATCACCCACTGCTTTCATGATGATCTCTTCCTGGCCCTCCACGGTGTCCTCATAAGTTGAAAGTTCTAAAAGCTCCTCTTTCTCTTTGAGTTTCATCTCTTGATCCATCCCCTCAAGCATGCCCCGAAGCTTCCGTGATGCGTTCGGATTATTGCGTCTTAAAAAATTTACGATACTCCTCTGCGACGCAGAAGGCAGTCTGTCTATGTTTTCCAATATTAGATAACCGGCACGGTCGCGAGTAACCTGACCCTGTTCCGGCATTTCTTCTATCATTGTCTGCAAGGCTTTTTCCAATTCCGCGGGATCCGTTACTCTTGAAAGGTTTTTAGCGAACTCCTTGGAGTATTGTGACGGCATATCAAGCAGATCATAGCATAAAAAAATTCCCCCGGAAACGCGCGGCCGGAGGAATTTTGGCTGACCTTAAACACCCTTAGCGCCGAACGAAAGCATGGGCTGCAGGATTGATGTACTCGGGATTCTGGGCTTGTACCAGGCCGAGTCCCTGCGCTCGTTCAGCGAGGGTATACAAGGATGAAGCTTTGGCGGTCGTATCTTCCAAAGCCATCACGTCTTTTTGTAATTGGTCGACGTTGTTTTGCAATTTTTGTAATTGATCTCCGCGCGGGGCGGCCGTAACGGTTTGGCTGACGTAAATACCCGCCAAGCTCACCCAGACGACCAAACAAAGCAAGCCCCATCCAAAGGCGCCCCGTGGCAACTGGCGTCCAATCGGTTCCTTAAAACCGAAGCGTTGGTGTGGCCTAGTCATAGCTATGGCGTACGTCCGTGACATAATTATTTTTGGTTGAGTTTTTATGTGCCGCGCGCAGCTTGGCGCTGCGGGCGCGTGGGTTATTTTTGACCTCCGCCTCGTTTGGGCTCAGAGGTTTTTTGCTAATTTGGTAATTTTTGTATTTTTTGAACGTCTGTTTGACGATCCGATCTTCCAAGGAATGGAATGAAATGACGGCAACCGTGCCGCCCGGCGCCAAGATCGAATCAGCATCCATCAAAGCTTGTTTGAGGGAAGCTAGTTCATCGTTGACCGCCATGCGCAAGGCTTGGAAGGTCCTGGTTGCCGGATGAATCCGTGAGGTTTTCGGGACGGATGCTTGAATCGTGTCCGCGAGATCGAGCGTCGACTCGAATTTTTTTTGTCGGCGACGTTCAATGATCGCTTTGGCGATCCTGACCGCGAATTTTTCCTCTCCAAAGGTCCGAATGAGCTCGATCAGCTCTTTTTCAGACCAACGGTTAACGATCGTCTCGGCGGTGAGGCCGTCTTCGTTGGCTTTGGGGCCCAATCTCATGTCCAGAGGACCGTCGATTTGGAACGAAAGCCCTTTGGAAGGGTCAGCCAGCTCATCGGACGAAAGACCGAGGTCAAAAAGGATGCCATCAAATGGCACCCAGCCGGAATTTTCGGCCTCGCCTTTGAGGTTGCGAAAATTGGCTTCCGCGATGCGCCATCTTTGGCCGTAAGCCTTTTGGCGTTCGCGGGCGCGGGTCAGGGCCGCGGGATCCACATCAAGGGATAAAACTTGGCCATTCGGAGCCGAACGTTTGAGCAACTCTTCTGAATGCGTCCCACCTCCCAGGGTAGCGTCCAAATAGCGGCCGCCTGGGCGGGGCTTTAAAGCGTCGATAACTTCCGGGACCATGACGGCCCGGTGCAGGGTTGGTTCTTGGCTCATAAACCGATAGGTCCAAGCCGCTCAGCTATTTGATCGCCGTTCGCTTCTGTCTTGGCCACATACTCCTGCCAAGCGCCTTCGTTCCAGATTTCCAGGCGATCATACAAGCCCGAGATCACGACCTGCTTGGTGAGCCCCGCGTAAGTTCGCAGGTACTCAGGAATGCAGATGCGTCCGGATTTATCGATCGCCACTTCCATGGCGCCGGCCAGCATGAGGCGGGCAAAGGCGCGGGTATCCGCTTGAGAAAGCGGCAAGGCAGCTATTTTGGCTGCCAGGGTCTTCCACTGCTCTTTCGGATAAAGAAAAAGCGTGTGATCAAGCCCGCGCGTTACCACTGCTCCATCGTTCAAAGCGGTGCGATAGCCGATAGGTACGGAAAGCCTCCCTTTGTCATCGAGTAAGAAATGAAACTCTCCAATAAACATAAATAATAAGCGGGAAAGCTAAACCGCATCCCTAGATGCGGCAACCTTATATTCCCACCGTCTCCCACTGACACCCAGTTTATGCCACTTTATGATTATGGTCAATCCTTAAAGAAAGGCTGATTTAACTCTAATCTTAGCCAAAATATTGTTCTTTTTTTGTTCTAATGTGGATACTATTATTCCCCACTCAATACCACTATTTATATTAAAAGGATTGACAATGAAGCCTTTTTTGATAGGCTGCTCGCAACCGGTTAGTTTGCCCTCAAAGGAGCAAAGCCATGTTCATTCGAATCACCAGGTTCGCCAAGCAAGCCTTTATCCTGTTTTGCGTTTACTTTTTCTTCTTCTGCGTCGCAAACTCGATCTACTCGTCGCTGAACGCGCCGGCTCCGGTTTTGGCAATCCAAAAGATAGAACCGTCCTCCTCGGCATCCACGAAACCTCAAGCTGAACTCAACTTGAGTGCGACCGCCATTCCCGCTTCCCCGTCCGCTTCAGCCGCGCCAAGCAATTGTTTTCAAGGTCCTACGTGCGGCTGTGATGAGCACGGAAAAACCTGCTTCGATTCGAAGCTCGGAGAAAACCTCGTCTGTTCCCATGGCGTTGTCATGACCACGGCTGAACAACATCTGTACGACAGCATGATCTACCGCAACGTCTGTCGTCCGCGCGGCATGCCGGCGCTCAAAATATGCAAAACCGGAGAGTCGTGCCCATCCCAAAACCTCAGAGAAGGCCAGGCTTGCCTGGATAAAGGATGGATCTCGCTCTGCCACTGCGGAAAAATCGTCGACTTTTCAACGCCAGAGATTAGAATGAAGCTGGAAGACGACGAGGCGTGCGATAAGCTGTATCCGAATCCGAACGAATCCTGCACGATCTTCTTGTGAGCCAAGGCCCTCGCCGAGGCTTATTTTATTTAATCTAAATTTGCACATCCTCTTGACAAAGAGACCTATCGTTCATACCATCACTTTCGCGCGGTTTTGACGACTTTGACAACAAAAGGAGTGCCAAAACGTGACAAACGAGCACAAGAGCAACCCCTGGCTGTTCATTGCGGCCGGTTTGGTCGTGGCTATTATCACCGCTATTGTGGCAGACCAAATCAAAACTAACAAAGCGCTCGAGACGCCCTGCCCTGTCGCGTCACAATCTGCCTCGTCACGCGTTGACCAGCCGCCTGAACCTGTCCCTTCGTCCGAGGAGACGGAAGCTACGCCCATATTCCGTGATACCATCATCAAGGGTAAGCACTATCAAGTCCCCGTGTTAACGGATTGTTCAGAAAGTAAAACATGCCATTGCTGGGAAAATGGCGTTCCTTGCATCATGAGCATAAGCTCTGGAGACCAGAATGCCACCAAGGGCTTCGTATGCTCGCACGGCTTATGGGTGACAAGCGAAGAGTACGATCTCTTTGGAGACACGCTCTACCGCAACGCCTGTCGCCCGCCAGGTGAACCTGTGCTCAAATCCTGTCGATTTGGCGAGATATGCGCGCCGCAAGGGATCAAAGAAGGCGAACGCTGCATGGCCGAACACGAGCAGCTCTCCATCTGCCACTGTGGCATGGTGTTCAACTTCTCTACACCCGACTTGCGAAAAGACGCTGACCAAATCCAGTGTCTAATGGAAAGAACCCGTGAGCCTCCCCCAGATCCCTCTATTCATCTCTGATGCCTTGGTCCACACCGAGGCTTTTTTGTTTACCCCCTCCGATTGACAGAATGGAAAATCCGTGACTATCATCACTTGTACTTCAGAGGAGGAAAGCACCATGACAACTCAAAAAATTGACCTACCTAGGGTGGCCTCATATTGCGTAATCCTTGCCGTAACCCTCTCCGCCGTTTTCTTGGCAATCGACTTGCTGATCATCAAGTTCATACTGCTTCCTGTCGAGACAGCCTCAATTCCGCCACCCCCAATGAGCTCAGCGACTTGTGAAGCATCCGCCTCGCCAGCCACAAGTCTGGCACCGGAACCAGAACCAGAGCCGGATCCAATGGCAAAAAAACACGTCGTAAGATTGCGCGACATGACGATCGTTGGCAACAAGCCCGATCCGACGATGACTAGCTGCTTTGACGGCAGCACGTGCGAGTGCCGCTTAGACCGGCAGATTTGTCATGATTCAAGGCATGGTTTGGACTACGTCTGCTCCAAGGGTCTGGTCTTCCTTAAAGAGGAATTCCTTATGGGGGAATACATCCTGGATAAGCTCTCACGCGAGGAATGCTGGTCTCCGACCCTGCCCAAACCTAAGACATGCGTCATAGGCGCCAGCTGCGGTTTCCAGACGGTTAAGGAAGACGAACTTTGCCTTAACGGAACGGACGGGCGACTAGGCATTTGCAGGTGTGGAGCAATTTTCGACTTTTCAACTCCCCTGATGCGATTTACGCTCAATGGACTAGAATGCGAGCGATGTCCGCGATGCCAGCAGCCTAATGGGTCTCCTCCCACTCATCTCTAACCGGCCCCAGCCGGCTTTTTTTATTTACAATATGAAAATCAAAATGGCACTGACGGCGGTCACCGCGAAAGCGATCACGCCCAAGATATTTGAGAAACGTCCGTTGACCCACTTACCCATCGCTTTTTTATCATTAGCTAGTTTTAGGATGATGAGAATGAGCGGCGGGGTTACCAAACCATTCAGAACGGCGGCCCAAATCAAAGCTTTGATGGGATTAATGCCGATAAAGTTGATTAACAGCCCGATTAAAGTCGACAAAGTGATAACACCATAGAATCCATGGGCCTCACGGAATTTTTTATACAAACCTTCTTTCCAGCCGTAAGCTTCGGAAAGCGCGTACGAAGCCGAGGCAGAAAGGACGGGCACGGCCAATAAACCCGTGCCAATAATGCCAATCGAATAAATCAAAGACGCGAAGTTACCCACCAAAGGTGCCAAAGCCTGGGCCGCTTCGGATGAACTTTGGATATCGAGCAGCCCATGCTTAAAAAACGTGCCGGCCGCCGTAGCCACGATGCAAAACATGATGGCCTGCGAAAAACCCATGCCAATAAAAGTGTCGTGCCTCATGTCCTTGATCTCCCCGACCGTCGCGCCGCGCCTTGAAGCCACCGTTTTGCGTCCTTCCGAAATCTCCTCTTCGACTTCCTCATCCGATTGCCAGATAAAAAGATATGGCGATATGGTCGTGCCGAGCACGGCGGTGATCATCAGGAAAAAATCGCGGTTAAACTCGAGATGCGGCACGATCGCTCCCATGAGCAAAGCTTTCCAGTTGGTTGTGACGATGATGACCGTAACCAAATAACAAAGCAAAGAGAGCGCGAACCATTTAAGGACCCGGGCGTAAGTTTTGTACGTCAGGAATATTTCCAAAACCAAAATGAGCACCGTAAAACAGATCGCGAAAACGACAAAGGGCACTTGCGGCACAAGCATGCGCGAGACGTCGGCCATGGCGCCCAAATCCGCGCCAATGTTGATCGTGTTCGCGATAACCAGAAGCAGAACAAAAACGTAAAGCACCCATCTGGGCATCCGCTTGCGCACGGCGGCCGTTAAACCTTGGCCGGTAACCATACCGATGCGCGCCACCATTTCCTGGACGGCGGCCATGAGCGGGAAACTAAAAATCGCCAGCCACAGCTGACCGAATCCGAATTGGGCGCCGGCCTGGGTATACGTCGCTATGCCCGAAGGATCGTCGTCGGATGATCCGGTGATGAAGCCCGGACCGAGCTTCTTTAAAAATTTGCCAAAAAAATTTGGCATATTATTTTATGAACATGCCGAGGATGGCAACCAAAGCGATGACGGCCCACGCGATATTCAAAGCCGCCGGTTGGAAAGCTTTTTTTATGAGTGAAATGATTAAAACTCCCAAAGCTCCCAATAAATTCAAAAGCTGGTAAGTCAAGCTGTCTGATTTCAAAGCTCCAAAACTCAATAAAGCGTACGCTAACAAAATTGCCGCCATCCCAAACCAACCCAACAAAGTATCAATCTGGTTAAAAAAAGAACCCTCATTCTTTTTCATGAGGGTATTATACCATATGTCACTTAAGTTTTGACCTTAATTTGCGGTGATACGCGATCGCGAACCTATGCGACTCGTCGCGTACGTGAATGAGAATGTCTTTATGTTTTTCCAAAGCTTCCTTCAAAGCCAGAAAAGCCGGAGGGATGACCAACTCGTCTTTGTCGCGGTCAGGGCCTTTGGCCAGGCCAATGACCGGAATGGCGCGAGCCGTTTGCAAATTAGCGATGACTTCTAAGGCCGAGCTGACTTGTCCCGCTCCCCCGTCGATCAAGATCAAATCCGGCCATTCCCAACCGTTCTCGCTGTGGCGGAAACGACGACGCAAAACCTCGCGCAAGCTGGCGTAGTCATCCGGTCCTAAAACCGTCCTGATCTTGAACTTGCGATACAGGCCTTTGATCGGAGAGCCATGCTTAAAGACGACCATTGATCCCGTGGCCGAAGTTCCGGAGATGTTTGATATGTCGTAACCTTCGATGCGTCCCAACGAAAGACCGCTCGGATCTTTTTCGACCGCCACTTTCGGATCGTCTTTCGACAACACTGAAACGTCTTGGATATGTTCCAAGGCGTATAAACGATTCCGCAATTCGGCGGCCAACTCAAATTTTTGAGCTTTAGACGCCTCCTTCATATCTTTTTCATAGCGTCTCACGATTTCCCGACGACCCCCATTAAAAAATGACATCAGGTCGCGGATGATCTTGGCGTATTCGCGAGGCGTAATCGCGTTGACGCAAACGCCGGGACATTGTTTGAGGTGGTAGTAAAAGCAAGCCCGCTTCTGCCCCGGGGTGCAGGATGACCAAGGGATGGCCTTACGGATGATATCCAGCGAAGCGCGGACTGCCCGAGCGGATTTGAACGGACCGTAAACCGCTTTATACGAACCGGAGGATGAATCATCGAAATCCGTGGCGCGTAGGATAAAAGGCCGCGGATATTCCTCTTTCGTGATGACTAGATAGGAAAAACTCTTGTCGTCTTTTTCGAGAACGTTATAGTGAGGCTGATATCGTTTGATCAGGCTCGCTTCCAAAAACAAAGCCTCAATCGCAGTCGGTTGTTCGATGTAGTCAATTGAAACAATCTTCGAAACCATCTCTTGAATCCTGTCGTCTCGCGGATGAGTAAAATAGGACTCGACCCGACTTTTGAGCGAAGTGGCTTTGCCGATATACAAAATCTCGCCCTGGGCGTCTTTCATAATGTATACGCCGGGTTTTGAGGGCAATTTGCCGTCTTTTATGTTAACTTTCTTGGGAATCATCTGGTCTGAATATATATCAATAATATGGGCCGGACAAGGGTTGACATCAGACTAAAAGGCTGGTAGCTTTGCCTTTGCCAAAGAAAGATCAATGGGAGGTAGCCGTGGAAAATCCAAACACCGTCACGATCGTGATCCTTCTGATCGGAGCCCTGCTCCTTACCGTCATGTTCGTCTTCGCCAGAAAGCCGATCTTCAATGCCCTTGCAGCCGCCGCCGACTGGTTCATATACCTTTGCGCGACCATCACCCTGGCCATCAGGCGGCTCCGGAACAAACCATCTTCTTGAGACTCCTTCGGGAGCTCTTTTTTATTTCCTTAAAACTTTTTTCAAATACTGTCCCGTGTAACTATCTTTTATTTGGACGATCTCTTCGGGCGTGCCTTCAGCCACCACGTGCCCGCCCTTGTCGCCGCCTTCGGGACCCAGGTCAATAACCCAATCCCCGTTCTTAATGATGTCCAAGTTATGCTCAATGACCAAAACGGTATTGCCGCGGTCGACTAGGCGCTGTAAGACGTCCAATAATTTTTGCACGTCGTCAAAATGCAAGCCGGTCGTCGGTTCGTCCAAGATATAAATAGAGTGCCCCGTATCGCGCCTTGCCAACTCGGCCGAAAGTTTTACGCGTTGTGCCTCGCCGCCGGACAGAGTAGTAGCCGCCTGGCCAAGCTCGATGTAACCTAAGCCAACTTCCGAAAGGACTTTAGTGCGGTCATGAATCGGCGGGATGTCTTTGAAGAACACATTAGCCTCCTCCACCGTCATGCTGAGCACGTCCGCGATGCTTTTATTGCGGTATTTGACCTCAAGCGTTTCGCGATTGAAACGTTTGCCCTTGCACACGTCGCATGGCACGTAAACCGTCGGCAAAAAATGCATTTCGATGGCGATTTGCCCGTTGCCTTCGCAATGTTCGCAACGCCCGCCCGGGACATTGAACGAAAACCTTCCCGGCTTGTAACCGCGCATGCGGGCATCGGGCGTAAGCGCGTACAAGTCGCGGATATGCGTCCACATGCCCGTGTAAGTCGCGGGGTTGGAGCGCGGCGTGCGCCCGATCGGCGATTGGTCCACGTCGATAATCTTGTCCACCCAATCAATGCCTTGGATGCTTTCGTGGGCCGAGGGTTTGGCCATTGATCCATTTAATCTTTGCGCCAACGCGCGATAAAGGATGTCGATGACCAAAGTCGATTTGCCCGAACCCGACACGCCCGTAACGCAAACAAACCTCTTCAACGGGATTTTGACGGTGATGTTTTTGAGATTATTAGCTTTGGCTTTTTTGATGGTTAACCATTGCTTGGCTTCGGTCCGGCGCTTGGCCGGCATGCTTATTTTTTTATCTCCGCGAAGATAGGCGCAAGTCAAACTTTTCTTGTCGTTCAAAACCCCCGGCATTTCGCCGTGAGCCACCACCGAGCCGCCGTGCTTGCCGGCTCCGGGACCGAAATCGACGAGATAATCAGCCGCGGCGATCGTGTCTTCGTCATGCTCAACGACAATGATGGAATTGCCCGCGTCACGAAGCTTTTCGAGCGTCTCAACCAGCCTGGCGTTGTCTTTTTGATGCAGGCCAATGGTCGGCTCGTCTAAAACGTACAAAGCTCCGACGAGTTTTGAGCCGATCTGGGATGCTAGGCGGATGCGCTGGGCTTCGCCGCCAGAAAGCGAGCCGGCAATGCGATTTAGAGTCAGATAATGGAGACCAACGTCCAACATAAACTGGAGGCGCGCCATGATTTCCTTAAGTATGCCTTCGGAGATGGCAATTTCTGTTTCGGTGAGCTTGAGACTTTCAAAAAAATCTTTAGCTTCTTCGATGGTCATGGACGTCACGTCCACAATGCTCTTCTTGTTGATGAAGACATGCAAAGCCTCCGGCCTCAAACGCGCGCCGTGACAAACTGGGCAAGGCTCTTCGGAGAAGAGATAAGCCGTACCCAAACCCGTGCAAGTCGGACAAGAACCATAAGGCGAATTGAAGGAAAACAAACGGGGTTCGATCTCAGGGAAAGAAAAATCATGTTCAGGACAAGCGAAGCGGGCCGACATTAATTTCTCGGATCCGTCATCCAGGACTGAAATAACAGAATCATTGCCGCGGTCGAGCGCGATTTCAATAGCTTCCACCAAACGCGACCTAAGCGGTTTATTATTTTCGATCGGCCAGGCCAGCGGGATCTTGTCGACCACGAGTTCGATGTTGTGGCGCACGTTACGCGAAAGAGGCACCCGGTCGCGTAATGGATAGTATTTGCCGTCCAACCTGACTTCCGTAAAACCGTTTTCATAAGCCTGCTGCAGCATCTGCATGTACTCCCCTTTTCTGCCGCGGACCAAGGGCGAAAGAATGGTTATTTGGTTGCTGTCACCGGTTTTTTTCCTTTTTTTGATTTCCTCGGGCTTGCTGTGGATTTCGATCGTGCGTTGAAGAACCGCGTCCGCGATTTCGTCGACCGTCATCTTGCGGATAGGCTCCCCGCCGATAGGACAATGCGGATGGCCGATGCGGGCGTAAAGCACGCGCATGTAATCGTAAATTTCCGTGATGGTCGCCACGGTCGAACGCGGGTTGGCGCTATGCGCTTTTTGGTCGATGGATATGGCCGGCGACAAACCTTCGATCTCGTCCACGTCGGGCTTTTTCATCTGTCCCAAAAACTGCCTAGCGTAAGCCGAAAGGGACTCGACATAACGCCTCTGGCCTTCGGCAAAAATGGTATCGAAAGCCAAAGACGACTTGCCGGAACCGGACAAGCCCGTAAAGATGACCAGCTTATTGCGTGGTATCTCAAGATCGATATTCTTGAGGTTGTGTTCCCGCGCGCCGCGGATGGTTATTTTGTCTTGCATACGCTAAAATCGCGGCCTAAGGCGACCGCACTAGGCAGTATAGGACGGAATTCGAACGCTGTCCATGCTTGACACTGAACCTACTCCGTGCCAAAACTATGGCACAGAAATGGGAGGATGCGATGGATGACAATCTCCGCACCTTGAACAACGGACAACGGGTTTCAGCGTCTCTCTTCATCGGAACCATGGTTCTGATCTATTCCATGGCAGACCATTTTCTGATCTTCCGCGAAGTGACCGCCTTCAGCAAAACCAAAAACCCTGAGGCCAAACTCTCCAAGATGGCAGTCGATTTTCTCCGGATCAGGGGCGTCATACCGCTTAATAGCAATCATCTTGACGAAACGATCCGCGAGATCATCAATCTCGCCTATGACGATAAGGAAAAGAAGATCCAGAATCCCGCCGTTTACCCTCCTTGGTCCCCCAGCAAATGAGCTTCGGGACCTATTTTTTATCTCCAACGCTTGAGTTGAGGCAAAACTTCACGAGCCATGCGGCTGGCGTCCTCGGACGACATGCCCATCTGATCGGCCATGCTAACCATCTTGGTAGAAAATTCCTCGAGCGTGGCTTGCGGCCAGGTGAAAGCGCCGTCCTTAAAACAATAGTGACAGTACTCCTGCATTGGAGAACCGTCTGACTTGGTGCCGAAATCCTCTGGTTTAACCATGGGCATGGCACAACTTTGGCAAACGTCTGACATGTGTTTAACAATAAAAAATTAAGTGCTAGCCAGAATATTAATGGTTATTAGGGTTTGAGGCAATATATGGGTCGATCTTGAAATCTCGGCGATATTCAGCTAATATCCTCCCGTTATTGGAGAGGTCGCATAGAGGCCTAGTGCACGCGCTTGGAAAGCGCGCATACCGCAAGGTATCGAGGGTTCGAATCCCTCCCTCTCCGCCATAAAATAACACCCCGATTTTTATCGGGTGTTATTTTATATTGGGAGGGATTCGAACCGGGAAATGGTAAAAACGGGAGTTTTTACTTGCTGAGGAAAGTACACGAAAACCCGAAGGTTTTCGTGGGAGCGGAGCGACGTGAGATTCCCTCCCTCTCCGCCATGGAAGAACGACCTCCGCCCTCAACAGGGATGCCACGCATTCCAGTCATATATATCTCAAAAAAAACGCACCCCGAGACCGAAGCCGCAAGGTGCGTTTTCGGTTGGGTGCGGTGAGAGGGCTACAACATCTCTTCCAGAAACTCGGGGATGCTATCTTCCCGTGAAAGAGCGTTAAGTAGCAGGAGCGTCATGCACCTTGCGCTTCTTTCTTTGATGACTCGAGCCGTACGGACAGCCTTTGCCATTCGCCCGTTGGTTGCTTGAGCGTAGGCGAGACTATAGAGCGTCTGACCCTCTTCCGTTCCGCCGTTGAGACTGGCGGCGGTCAGCGCCTGCTCCGCCCGTTCGAGCAGGTCCGCTGCATCATCCTGCATGAAACGAGCGAGAACGCTGTAACCGGCACAACGGAGATACCACGTCGACATGGAATCGAGCATCTTTCGCACTCGATCTCCGTAGCCGTGCTGCGCGAGTACGGCTGCGACGCGTTTCATCGTCGTTAGCTTAGCGGGCTTGTAGTGGTCGAGCATAGACATGAGGTTGTGAACCTCGTCCTTGTCTTCACTTTCTCCCACGATACAAGCGAGAGCGTGTACGCGGTCTTCGGGGCTATTGAGGCGTTGGAAGACTGCATGCGCCTCTTGCAGCCTTCCCCATCCGGCGTATTCCTTCACCGTCAGCACCTTGAACCATCCAAGTCTCCTGCCGATAAGCTGTTCCGATTCGGGGTTGCTGGTAGCGAGGTCTGCATCCTCCTGTTCCCCGAAGAACGAGTAGAGACCGAGGAATAACCACTCACGCTGACCCGCAGGGATGTTTCGCCCCAAGGCGCGAGTATATTCAAGCACGGCCGAATCGCCCGAGTGTTCTGCGATGGTCGACCAAGCGTAGGCCGCATCACGTTGAGTCTGATCCAGGGATCGGGCCACTGCAATCGCGTCTTCGAAGCGCCCGAAGTATCCAAGGAGGCGTACGTACACCTCGGCGCACTTCGCGATCAGAACCTCATTTCGAGGCGTCTGCGCATTGACTCTCTCCCATTCCCTCGTCAGAACTGCGAGGTCTTGGTCGTCCCTCGTTGCTTGAGCGATCAGTGCGCCGAACTGGAAGACATTTTCGGAGCCTCCCTGCATGCAGGCTCGCGCTTCCTCGAGGAGTTGATCGGCCTTGAGGCCAGTGAAATCCTCGATGTCCGCCACGAGCTGTCGCTCTTCAGGCGTGAAATCGACTCCCTCATCGCTCAATCTATGCAGGAGCTGACCACAGCGCCACAGCATCCTGAACGCCGCCTCAGCCTTGACCTGTTGCGGTGCAAGGGGAACACTCCCTTGCAGTTTCATCCACGACTTGAGGTAACCCGCCTCGCGGGTTTTCCGTGCGAGAACAGATCGAACTTCGCGTTTCCACTCGAAGTATTGCTGGGTCGTAAGACGTTCCCCAGTTTGAGGGTGGCTCACGTGTTTGTCGCGGAGAGTGGTTTCGAGCTGAACGATACCGCCTCGCAAAGCCTTCAGACGGTCTTCGGCTTCCTGCATGTTTTGCGGTGCCTTGAAGACGGAGTTGGCGCTAACGATCACGAACTCTTTTTTCATTGGTCGCTCCTTTCAAGAGCCTTCTTGACTTGTTTTGGTACGAGCCGAAAACCAAGTTGGAACTTGATGATCGGTTGCGGCGATCCTAGCTAAAAACTGGCATTTTGTCAAAGGGTAAGGTGAATCAAGGACAAGGCCTGTTTTTGTCACTTCCTTTCCAATCTCCAACACTGCCACCTGTTACCCAGAGGTGAGGTAAGTCTATGAAACCTACATATAAATTGGGAAACGCTTAAAGTAGCTGTCGTTACTGACTTTTTGCTACATCAAGCACAATCTCCGAAATCACCGTTTTTCGTTTCGAATCCCTCCCTCTCCGCCATAAAATAACACCCCGATTTTTATCGGGTGTTATTTTATATTGGGAGGGATTCGAACCGGGAAATGGTAAAAACGGGAGTTTTTACTTGCTGAGGAAAGCACACGAAAACCCGAAGGTTTTCGTGGGAGCGGAGCGACGTGAGATTCCCTCCCTCTCCGCCAGAAAAAACCGCTAAAAGGCGGTTTTTTGCATTTCAAGCTACCCTTGACAAAAAGCCTATTTTATGCTATATTTTCTCTTCGATTCGCACCTATTTCAACTCGACATCAATTCGCGTTTTTACGCGAAGGGCAGGTAAAAATGACGACCCAGGACGATATCGATAGGTTGCTCAAACAAGCTGCGACAGCATTCAATATTTCACCTGAGCAACGGCGGGAATCATGCAAACTATCCAGAGAGGCCCGCCGATTGACTCGCGATGCTTTCTGGGAGACGCACTACCCAGAAAAAAGTAAGGCCATCATGGAAGTCTTGAGGCCTTTCTACAACAGCGCGCCTGCGTTCAGTCCACTCAACGCCGAACTCGCTCAACGTGCCATCGACGGCATGTACTGGGCAGAAGCCGTCGGAATGCGAACGATCAGCATAGAGACAAGGGCTTACTTCCTTATCGACATGCAGATTGACCCGCCTTTCGATCTAGACCTAAGCGATGAGAGTGACCAACTCCGTCGTATCTACCGTTTCGTCGATCCCATGGATAAGTGGGTGCTCATGTTCAGGAATAGATTGGGCGGATCACTAAGGTGCAAGCCTTGGCACTACAACGGCGCTTACATCCACTGTGCTTTCTACTGGTTCGTATACATGCCCGTGGAATTGATTGCCACTGGAAAAAGCGTCGACGCTCGGGCAACCGAGCCCATGCGCTCACTGATGCTTGCTGGCAACTACCCAGCAGGAATCGATAAGGACAAGAAGCTCATTCTCATCACTGCCTAACTCCCACCTATCTACGCATCCGAAATCCCACCTCACGGATGCGTTATTTAGTTTATAAATAAAAAATACCCCGGCAGAGTCGCCGAGGATCAAGTCATGCGTCCGGTCTCGCGGGTTTCACTCCGCCCCATCCTACCGGTCAGATAGGCGTAGTAAGCGGCGATTAGCCCGGATGCCAAAGGAGTGAAGCAGATGAAAACGCTGAAGATGCCGGGCATGTTCGCCGCAGTGGCGGCCAGAACACCCATCAACGACCGGCCGGTCGCCTCCGCCTCGAGCATCTTGTCATAGAGAATCGAGTGCTGGAGCACGAGCATGCCAAGCGAGATGACCATGGCGCTCATTGGGAAGTTGGGCCGATTCAAGACCCCTTCGATGAGCCCGACTAGGCAGGTAAGACTGATTGTAATGATCACGATCCAAAGATTGATTGTCATTCGGCTACCTCCGGGCGCTATGAAACCACTTTCCCGCGCGTGAGTCAACATTAAAAAAGACGGACCGAAGCCCGCCTTTTTATTTGCATTCACAATTTACTTAAGCGCGGCGTCGATCTTGGCCTGGAAGGAAGCGAAGGGCAGGGCGCCTTCGATCAGCTCGCCGTTCACGAAAGTGGCCGGGGTGCCACTCACGCCCGCGTTGGAAGCCTCGGTTTGATCGGCTGAAATCACACTAGCCATCTCGCCACCATCCAAACATTTATTGAATTTGGCGGTGTCCAACTTTAGATCTTTGGCATCCTGTTTCCATTGGTCTACGCCCATCTTGGCGGCTTTGTTGGCCTCAAAAATCTTGTCATGCATCTCCCAAAATTTGCCCTGGGCACCGGCACATTCCGAAGCTTCAGCCGCCTTTTGGGCGTTAGCATGGAAAGAGAGCGGAAAATGGCGGAAAACGATACGCACATCGTTAGGATAAGCTTGCTGGATCTGTTTGATAGTATCGTAATGGCGGGCGCAATAGGGGCATTCGAAATCAGAATATTCGATCAAAGTAACCTTGGCATTCTTATTGCCCCAAATATGATCCTTGTCATCCACGGCCTTGGGAGGTTGCGAAGGCTGGGTGGGCTGTTGGTCGGTCGGTTGCTGGTCCGTAGGTTGCTGCGCGACTTGTTGGGCCTGCTGCTGATTGTTTACAGCCATGGCTCCGGCCGTCTTGCCGGAAAACAAGAAATCAAGCACGAAAACCAAGGCAATTACGGACATGACGGCTACGCCGGTGACAAGGCCCAAGGCGAACATCGTCTTAGGATTGCCCTGCCAAAAGTTTCCGGAATCGCTGGTCTGTTCTGAATGTTCCATAGAACAATTGAAGAAAAATTAGTTGTGGATAAAATTATCAACAGCTTAAACTGTCATCGAAGCTATATTTTCGGGGTCGCGGAGCTAATTGTCAACTCAATTATTTGACCAAAGCCGCGTCGATAATCTGATGCCAAGTCTGCAGGTCAATGACTCCTTCATACTTTTGTCGGTTCACGAAAAAAGTTGGGGTCGCTTCGAGGCCGAACGAAGCGGCTTCCTGCACATCCTGGGCCACTTTCATGACAGGAGTCTGACCGCCAAGACAGGAAACAAACCTTTCCCTCTGGAGGCCAAGCTGGGCGGCTAAATTCGCGAAGTAATCATTTGGAGACGTGAGGCCAATCCAATTGTCTTGCGTTTCATAGAGCTTAGACGCGTATTCCCAGAATTTATCCTGTTCTTGGGCGCATCTCCCGGCTATGGCGGCCACCTTGGAGTTCGGATGCAGCGAAGTCAGAGGAAGATCGTTCCAAACGAAACGGACTTTGCTCGCGTAGTCCTGCATGACTTGTTTGACGATCGGGTCTGCGATTTTGCAAGCCGGACATTGGAAATCGCTAAAGATCCTGACCGTGACCTTAGCGTCGGCCGGGCCTTGGGCCGGATTGGAATCATCGTTAAAAACAATGTTCGAATCAATATTATTCCCTCCGCTTGGCCCCATGGCGATGGCCCAAACCAATCCTCCCACGATCAAAACGCCGAGGATAATCGAGCCGATCAAAAAAATCTGTCTTGTTTT
Source organism: Patescibacteria group bacterium (assembly GCA_028715505.1). Taxonomy (GTDB): domain Bacteria; phylum Patescibacteriota; class Patescibacteriia; order 2-12-FULL-60-25; family 2-12-FULL-60-25; genus MWCR01. Next base: position 11,900 of record JAQURS010000002.1, on the reverse strand, counting down.
ATCTGCTTGGTCCATATTTTTTATAAACGCGGGTTAATAATACCACGCCAGCCGAGACCGTGAGGATAAGCAGCCATTGGGTGGGAGTCAATCCAGCGTAACGCTTATCGCCTATCCTGTAAAAATCCAAAATGAACCTGACCGTACCGTCTATAACCAGCCAAAGCCCGACAAAATAACCTGGCGGTCTCTTCTTGCGTCCCAATATATAAAACAAGATGAACATGCCCCAACCTAGCAATGAAAGATAGAGGCCATGGTCATGCCGGACGCCGTCAGGATATTTAACGCCCAATATAAAATGGGTCAATGTCCCCGGATGGTCGTGGATCAGAAAGCAGCCAATACGTCCGATGGCCGTGCCGAGCGGCAAGGCGTAAGCCACGAGGTCAGCCATAACCCAGAGCTGGAGTTTCTTGCGCCAGATATAAATTAGTCCAGCTACGACGCCTCCGATCACGCCACCCATCATCGAATAACCGGGCACCGAAGGATTGATAATGTCGGACGGATGAGCCATGAACCACGCCAGATCGTAAAAAAAGACATGGAACAAACGGGCTACCACAAAAGCCGCGATCAAAATCCACGGCGCCATGTTCCAAAGATGAATGGGGTCAATCCCCTGTTTTTTGGCTCGGCGAGCGGCTACCCAAGTCGCCATTAAAAACCCGAGGGCAACCAGCGTGCCCCAAACCTGGATGGTAATCGGACCGATCGTGATGATGTGCAGCTCGAACCAAGGAATCATAAGATCTTTAACGTTTTGAGCGCGCGTTCGAATTCATCCAAAGCCCGGCGCGTCTCGCGGTCCGAAAGCCTGAAATCATGCTCATGCACTAATTGGTTGCGCAATTTATGGGCCCACCAAACTTCCCTGAGCTTTGGGTATTTGTAACAGGCGGTCTTTAATCTTTCGCCAAGCGTATCGCCCGGCATCATCATCGATTTCAATGCGGAATCCAAAAGCTTGTCGGCTTCCATGAGCGCCATCTTCATGCCCATCTGGCCGCTTTGCAGGCTGACATTGCGTATCTCCTGCCATCTTTCCGTGACTTCCTCGCGAGACATGCCCATCATCTCGGGTCGGGACATCTGCTTTTTGATCCAACGAACCAAGAAAGCCAAACCAATAACGACGGCGATGCCGATTATCGTCCAAAAAACAATCCAACCGACCGGCGTGCCGGTCGATCCCGTGTAAACAACTTCTTCGTACATATCAGCTTTCTAATAATTTCGCGGCTCCCAGAAGTTCATCCTCTTTGAACCATTGGCCGATAAGTTGCAGGCCGACCGGCATGCCGCCATCATCTTCGCATGGCATGGACACGGCCGGCACTCCGGCCACGTTGATGCTAACCGTAAAGACGTCTTCCAAATACATGGCGACCGGGTCATTCAATTTTTCACCGAGCTTGAAAGCCGTGGTGGGCGTAGTCGGCGTGGCAATCAAATCAACTTCCTTAAAAGCCTTTTCATACGCCTGCCTGATCAACGTCTGGACTTTTTTGGCGCGGACGTAATAAGCATCGATATAACCTGACGAGAGGGCAAACGTACCAAGTAATATACGGCGCATGACCTCGTCTCCGAATCCTTCGGCCCTGGATTGCGCGTAAGTATCAAATAATGGCAAACCGATCTTTCGAAGGCCATAACGCATGCCATCAAAACGGGATAAATTAGCCGAAACTTCGCAAGGCATCAATATATAGTAGACAGCCAAGGCCTCATCGGCGTAAGGCAAATCGATTTCAACCAACTCGGCTCCGGCTGCTTTTAACTTGGCCAGCGCTTCTTCGGTTTTCTCACTTACCCGTTCTTCAATGCCCCCGGCCTTCCAAGCTTGCTTGGGCAGACCGATCTTTTTACCTTTCAGCGAATCCCATGCTGGTTTAAATGCTTCCGCATCGCTGGTCGTTTGATCGCTTGGGTCTTGACCTTGGATTGTTTCAAGGATCATGGCCGCGTCTTCGGATGATTTCGCGAATGGACCAATTTGGTCGAGCGACGAGGCCATAGCCATCAAGCCATAGCGCGAAACGCGACCATAAGTAGGCTTCAGGCCGACCACGCCGCAAAGTGAAGCCGGTTGGCGGATAGAACCGCCCGTATCGGATCCCAAAGCACCCAAACACATGTTGGCGGCCACGGCGACCGCACTGCCGCCGGACGATCCGCCCGGCACGCGTTCAATATCCCTCGGATGTTTGGTTGGGCCGTATGCCGAATGTTCAGTCGATGAACCCATGGCAAACTCGTCCATGTTAGTTCTCCCCAAAATGACGGCGCCCGCTTCGATCAGCTTGCGCACGGCCGTTGAATCGTACGCGGCAACATAACCGCGCAGAATTTTAGAACCGGCCGAACAAGGCTTGCCTTGAAGCAACATGTTGTCTTTAATCGCCAAAGGAATGCCGTCCAACTTTCCAAGCGTATTCCCTTCTGCGCGCCTAATATCTGATTTATCCGCCGCTTCCAAAGCGTCATTTTCGAAAACTTCAATAAAAGCATGCAACGCGCCGTCCAGGCTTTTGATCTGATCGAGGCAGGCCTCAGTTAACTTTCTCGAGGTGATCTCGCCTTTATCCAAAAGTTCGCGGGCTTCTTTGATTGTCAGTTCATTCAGCAGCTTCATACTATTTCTTGGGGGTTTCAAAGACGCCCGGAGCAGCCAATAAATCGTTGGCGCGTTCCGGGAAATTCGAGAGGATAAGTTCGCGCGTCACTTCATCGGATTCAACGGCTTCATCCGGCCGCCAGCCTTGGTCTCTGGAAGGCATGGTGAACGGCTCAACGCCTTCAACGTCAATCTGTTGGATCCGGTCCACGTACTCCAAAATTGCCCCGAAATCCTTGGTCATCCTTTCGAGCTTGTCTTCGGGCAGATCCAACCTAGCCAACTTGGCCAAATGGGCGATTTCTTCCTTGGATAGTTTCATATGCCAGACCAGTTTAACTTATGTTTGGGGCGGAATCAACTTATAAAACCACCGGCCTGGATAGTCCAAAGTTTTTGGTAAAGTCCTTCCCTCGCGAGCAGTTGTTGATGTGATCCTTGATCAACGGCGCGGCCGTCCTCCACGACTACAATCCTGTCCATCTGCATGATGGTGGAAAGACGGTGAGCAATGACCAAAACGGTCTTATTTTTCATCAGATTCCTGAGCGCGTCTTGGATCATGGCTTCCGATTCGGAGTCCAAACTCGAAGTCGCCTCGTCCAAAACTAAAATGGGCGCGTTGGCCAGGATGGCGCGGGCAATAGCCACGCGTTGGCGCTCCCCTCCCGAAAGTTTGATGCCGCGCTCGCCCACGAAAGTTTCGTAACCGTTGGGCAGTTTCTCGATGAACTCATGACAATGCGCCAACTTAGCCGCTTCCTCGACCTCCTGGTCCGAAGCGTCACGTCGGCCGTAGCGTATATTGTCGCGGACCGAGCGATGAAAAAGAAACGGATCCTGCGGCACGAGCGCGATCTGATCGCGCAAACTGATCTGCGTGACTTTTTTGACGTCTTGGCCGTCGATGAAAATTTTCCCGCCGTCCAGATCGTAAAAGCGCAAAAGCAGCTTGACGATGGTCGATTTGCCCGCGCCGGAAGGCCCGACCAAGGCCACCCTCTCCCCTGGTTCGACGGACAGTTCAAAATCCTTCAACACTTCCCTGGTTTGGTTGTAGTTGAACGAAGCTTTTACGAATTCAATCTTGCCTTGGGTAATTTTTAACTGCTTAGCCCCTTTCGCGTCCTTAACCCCATGTGGCGTATCCAATATTTCTACCATTTCCTGCGCGTCCGAAAACGCTTCGTAAAGATTGCGCATGACGCGCCCAACGTTCCATAGACGTCCGATCAAAGCTATCAGATAACCTTGCACCAAAATTACGTCTCCAACTGATATCAATCCCTTTTGCCAATAACTGACCGCCAGATACATCATGCCGAATTCTAAAAAACAACCCAACAGGGCTTGAAGAGCGAAATTCGCTTCCCCCAAATACCAGGTTAGATTCTGCAGCTTTCTCAATTCTTCAGTGACGCTGAAAAATTTATTCTTCTCAAACGCGTAACCGGAAAATAATTTTACGTTGACGCTGTTGCCGATAACGTCCGCCAGCGCGCCGGAAACTTCCGTATCTTTTTCAGCCCTTTGCAGGTCGTATTTTAATTTCCACTTTGAAAATAGAACGTTAACCAGAATGACCACGCAGACGAACCCTAAAGTACTCCAAGCCAGAATGGCATTACGCAAATACAAGCCGCCAAATGCCACGGCGATGGTTATAAATAAAGGGAACAGATTCCACTCGGTTTCATCCATAATGCGCTCGAACGAACGCGAGAAACGTTGAATCTTACGCAATAAAGAGCCCGCAAAACTATTAGTAAAAAATTGGTACGAGTGGCCAAGAAGATTATCAAGGTTCTTACGGTCCATTTCGGCCATAATTATCGGTTGGACGTAAGAGGAAACAAAACCGCCGATCCGATAACCGAGCCAGCCAATCAAATTAACAATCAAAATCGTGAGAAGAATCCGCAATAGATCCGCTTTAGACGGGTCGTTTAAATTATTAGTAATACTATCTACAAGCGCCTTATAAAGCCATGGTCCGTAGACTCCAGCCAATACGCCCACACAGGCGCCGAAATATGACAAAAAAACCCAACCTTTTTGGGACTTAACATACGGCCAGTACGCTTTCAGTACGGCCGAAACGCTCATTTTTGGTTTCATTTAGGCCATTATAACAAGAAAGCTCCCAATTTCCAACCTCTTAATACAAAATGCTAACAATCAGACAGCATGGAACGAAACAAAACGCACAAAGGCCTATTCTTTATTTGTTTAATACTTTTTTCGTTAATTTCCAAAAATGGTTTGTTTAAAGTAATGCCCGAATATTCTTTATTCAGCTCTATCGCGTGCTCCAAAATATAGCAAAGCTCCATAAAGCTCTTCTCTCCCGTATATCCCTTACTTGTACTCGCGTTGTCTTTGAAATATTTAACAAAAAATTTTCTAAGAGCCGCGACGTCATTTGCTTTTGGCAACTTTTTTGGAGCAAGATGATGCGCCCAGATAACAACCTTGGGTTTAAGCTGCTCAATATTTTTTCTGGTTAAATCAAGGACCGCCTTATTGTCCACCTTCGGAGGGGATATAAAAATGATATCCGGATGGCCTATCTCTTTTAATTGCTCTTTCGTAAAAACGTACGAATTGTCTCCAAAATGCGCTAAACGCAATCCGTCAATCGTGTAATGCCACGCGACATTTAGGTCGCCGTTGTATTCGTAGACGACCGTTCCCCTTAAATTCAAGTCTGGAAACGGATTACTGTTTGGTTTTGTTTTTGGCGCGTTATGCAACAAATTACCTGGCGCATAGGCATGGTCAGCATCCGGTTCGGTCATCAAAACTAAATTGGCCCCTAAAGCTTTACCTTTGAATTTTTTTGGGAATTTAGGTCCAAGCGACCACTCCGGAGCGTCATTAAACGGATCAACTAGAACGCGAAAGCCCTTTTTATTCTCTATTAAAAAAGCCGAGAGCCCAAGAAAATGAATTTTCATAAAATATTTTTAATTTTTCTAGATTCTCGCTTTCCCGCCCGCATCGCCAGCGAAGCGTGGCGGGCGCGGCGCAAGAATGACAACAAGTACTAATAATCAGATAACATGGAGTGGAACAAGATGCACTAAATTAAAAGTTAAAACACCACTTTTCGCTTTGGCCTTAATGCACACCATTCCTTTTCTGTTCTTTTGGGGATCAACCTTTTGTGAATCAAATCCGTCATGACAATATCCCTTAAAACTTTGATCTTTTCTAAAACCTCCTTCCCGTCGCGCGTCCTCATCAATTTATTCGCAGAAATCAGGTATTTATCCGAATGGCCAATTTTTTCAATTTCTGAAAAAAGATGTTTGTCATAAACCGGACAAGCGCCGTTTCCCATAATATAAGCATTCATCAGATAACGGATTGTTTCTATTTTTAAAGCCTCAATATAAAATTCGTTTTTCCTTTCAACCGCTATTTTTAATCTATCGGCTATATTAAAGTTAGATTCGGCGATTAACCAATCCAATTTTTCTTTTAAAACGTTCCTCGGATATTTTTTAAGATTCTTTTTTAGCCTCTCGAATTCCCCACTCGGATCCGAAATGATCAAAGCACGAGAATACTCTCGTATTTCACCATCGTTCGACCACTCTAGGCCAAGTTTTTTAACTTGCGAAAAAGCAACGGGTTTGTGAAGCTGAATCGGCAAGCCTGATTTTATGATCAATTTTTTAAATTCTTTAATTTGATTCAAAGAATACTTTTTTAATTCCTTTTCGCTTGCGATGACTTGTAAATCCAAGTCACTGTACTTATCGTATGCTCCTGAAGGAACAGATCCCATTACAATAATGGCAACTCGATGCTTCCATTTAGGAAATTTTACGAAGAAAACAGATTCGACCCATTCTTGCACATCCTTTTTAATAATTTCGATTGGATTTTTATAAAAATTTTTTAACATATTTCTGGATTCTCGCTTTCGCAAGAATGACAAAGAAATTTATTTGACCATCTTCAAAAACTCTTTTTCATCCAATATCTTAACTCCCAATTCTTTAGCCTTGTCCGCTTTGGATCCCGGATCAGCGCCAACCACAACATAATTCGTCTTCTTTGAGACTGACTCTGAAACGTCGGCGCCCAAATTCCTGACCAGCTCTTTAGCGTCTTCGCGCGCCATGGATTCGAGCGAGCCGGTAAAAACCCAAGTCGTGCCAACCAAAGGACCTTGGATTGATTCGCTGGTTTCACGTTCCACGTGCACAAAATCCAAAACATGATCGACTTTAGCCATTTCTTCCTTATCATGAAAAAACTCATGGACAGCTTTGGCTACCACGTCGCCAATGCCTTCGATACTGTCCAACTCTTCGAGCGTGGCGTGGCGGAGCTTGTCGAAGGTTTTAAAGTGACGGGCTAATAGCAAAGCGTTTTCGGCGCCGATGTGGCGGATGCCTAACGCGTAAATAAACCGCGGCAAAGTGATTCTGCGGTGGCCTTGGATCTCTTTGACTAGCTTGTTGGAAAGGATTTCGCCAAAGCCTTCCAAACCTCCCAAATCTCCCGGTTGTATACGGAAAAGATCAGCTGGTTCGCTCACGATGCTCTCCTGCAAAAAAGTCTCAAGGATTTTTTCGCCCAGCCCGCGGATATCCAAAGCGTCGCGCGCCACAAAATGCCGCAAGCGCGCCAGCTCCTGCGCGAAACAACGCGGGTTGGCGCACATGGTCGCGACTTCGCCCTCCTTGCGCGTCACTTTTGAGCCGCAAATCGGACAATGCGTGGGCATGTGGAAGGCTTTTTCTTTGCCGGTGCGCAAACGAGGCAAGACTTCGATCACTTTAGGAATCACGTCCCCGGCTTTTTCCACAATAACCGTATCGCCGATTTTCAAGCCAAGACGCTTAATCTCATCTTCATTGTGCAAAGTGGCATGCGTCACGGTTGTACCGGCTAATTGGACTGGATCCATGACAGCCACCGGCGTGAGGACGCCTGTGCGGCCGACGGAGACCTTAATATCGCGCACGACCGTCGTGCCTTGCTCGGCCGCAAATTTCCAAGCTACGGCCGCGCGAGGCGTTTTACCGACCACGCCAAGATCAGAGAAAGCCTTGTCGTCGTTGACGTTAATAACCACCCCGTCAATCTGATAATCCAACTTTTCACGCGCGTCGCCGATCTTATCCATGATCTTTTGCGCGTCCTTCAAATCACGGCAAAGGCCGTTAAAATCGTTGGATGGAAATCCAAGCAATTTCATCAGCTCGTGCGCTTGCTCATGAGTTCTTGTTCCCGTATCGCCGACCACTTGCCAGCCCATGAATGAAAGACGGCGTTCAGCCGCGATCTTCGGGTCCAATTGACGGATGCCGCCGGCCGCCGCGTTACGCGGATTGGCTAGCTCTGGTTCACCTCTCTTTTTGAGTTCAGCATTCAACTTTTTTAAAACGCTCCGGCGCATGTAAATCTCCCCGCGGAATTCCAAACGTCCCGCGTGCTTGGTCACCGTTGACCTGACTTTTCTCTCGTCCAATTTGCCGTGAAACTTTTTGACGTACGCGTCCAGCTCGCGGTCCGTTGGCACCCGCAAATAAAGCGGAATGGATTCCATTGTTTTGACATTACCCGTCACGTCCTCCCCCACCGTGCCATCGCCACGCGTGGCGCCCTGGACCAGTTTGCCATCCTCATAGATCAGCGAGGTGGCCAAGCCGTCCATCTTTACTTCGGCGTAAAGTCCTTCGTCATCGCAATGCGGATTAACTTTTTTAACGCGTTTCAACCACTCCTCCGCCTCCTCGAAAGAAAAAACGTCTTCAAGCGAAAGCATACGCACCTCGTGCCTGATTTTCTTGAATCCTTTGGCAACTCCGCCCGCCACCCTTTGCGTGGGCGAATCGGGGGTGATCAGCTCGGGAAATTCTGACTCCAACTTATATAGTTCGTGTTTAAGCGTATCCAAAGCCCCCTCGGAAATCTCAAGGTTATTCTGGACGTGGTATTGGTAGCGGTACCGGTCTATTTCTTGCCTTAATTTGGCTATTCTTTCGGCCGCCTGAGCTTGGGTCATACTTCGATTTGGTCTGCACTTTACTGCAAGATAATAGCAAAAAAGACACATTTCTGCCATGGCAGTTTTTACAATGCGGTAAAGTCGATATAAGATGCAAGATGTTGACAACTACATTTCGTATAGAAAAATATTTTAGAAAATTGATTTTCTTCTTTATTTTTATTGAGGGTAATATGGAAATAAGACAACAAAAATTTGGCTCAAATGAATTATTAAATTCAATGAGAAACTACCTTTCCGCAGAAATGACATTGGTTAGAGGTATCATTGAAACCAGGCAGCTACAAAACAGGTCCCTGTCCATCATGGCTATGATAGGCTCTCTTTTGGGAACGGGTAATGCCATTTTATTATTAATGAAAGAAAATCAACGATTTTACAATGAGGGAATTATGCTTGCCAGAGGTTTTTTTGAGCGGATAACAAATGTCTGCTATTTATTACTGTGTGATGAAGATACATTTTTCAAATGTACCCAGCACACCATATTTCGACAATACGCCAGAGGAAAAGAAAATGGGAAAGTCGTAAAAGATGAAAATGATAACGTGTTAATGAAAATCGAACTTAGTTTTAAGGGTATTGAAAAAATTGAAGATAACTCTTTGATTAAAGAAGCTATTGATTCATTTGAAAAGGATAACAAATATAAATTTCCAATACCAAAAATAGAAAAAAGATTGGGATTTCTATTGAAACAAAACAAAACAATTAATGTAAGCTTATTTTTGGCATATCAGCAAGCTTATTATGATGACGCATCAGAAGCGCTACATGGTTCATTTTATGGCAGTTTATTTCATGTTTTAAATATTGGATTAAAAGAAAAAAATGCAATTGAAGAAGAGACGAATAAAAACACTACTCTATTGCTCTGGCAAACTAGTGAATTATTTCATCAGCTAATAGTTCTTCTGAGTGAAATAAACAACATGAATGACTTTCGAGAGAAGTCTGACCACAACAGCAAAACAACTCTAGGAATAATGAGGGCTGCCGTTAATGGAACCGTTGAAGAAAAAATAAAATAAAATTTTTATTTCCGGATTCCCGATCACGTCCGGAATGACAACAAAAACAAATAGCACCCTCTTTACCATTATTTTTGTGTTCATGACACTATAACAAATTTCGACTAAGATCGAAGATGTTAAATTCGCTCGAACTTATTACCGTCTGAATTTAACGGATTTTATATTCCATATCGGAAAATATCCAACGAACCATGGTATGGATGATTCCGTATGTTTCAGCTAATGTAGCAGTACAAATTATCGATATTACTGTGGCGAATTCTGATAATCGATTGTCTCTATATGCTGAATGAAGAAAATACCCAATGAAAGAATTCTGAACCAACAATAAAAACATTAAAGTACCAGCCACTACCCACCTCGCAATTAATTTCTGTTTTTTATCTGACACTTCCAAGGTTAATATACTTTGATTGTATAATTTTATATCGCACGGATCCAAACCATTATCCGGAACATCCGTAAAACCCTCAACTTCTTCCGGTATATTAGCCGTCTCCATATAGCCTAATCAAAAAAACCAAGATTTTTCAGTCTCAAGGACATAGCACTATACGAAACACCAAAAAAATCAGCCAAAAGCTCAACATTTTTAGTAATTTTTAAATATCTTAGTATTGTACCTTTTGGCATCAATAAGCTCGCCGCAAAACAGTTCGCTTCCTGTTCTTGTGGTTTGTCTTCTTTGCCAACAAAAATTAAATCTTTTCTATAAAAAGTTTCCTGATTTTTTTCGTCATGTAAAATAAAATGACCCATTTCATGAGCTATTGTGAAAGTTTTTCTTGTATAAGGATCGCTTTTCGCGATATAAATAGTTTTCAAGCTCCTGTCATAAGCTCCAACTATTTCTTTATCAATAAAATTACCTTCTTTTAAGGACAATTCTAAAGTTTTTGCAATCTTTGAAACATCTATAGGAATACTAAAAGCATTCTCTTCAGAGAAAACAGTTATCAACAGATCTAGGGCTTTCCCTTCAATTTCTTTAATCTTATCTGGGTTCATAGCTTAGCCTATTGTATATCATTCCGACGATTCTTACTATCTTAATAATACGTAACAGGAAAATAATAGAAAGACAAGAGGAAAAGTCTTAAGGACATACTCCAGCCCCCCCAACCTTTTTGCACAGTTGTTCTTGCGAGAAAACGATATAGCTGAAAATGCCCGAAAGGATGGCCTGGCGCGGCATGGTGACCAAAAGGCGCTGGGTAGTTTTCTGGTACGACCCTTCTGACCCCAAAGTAATCTCGCCGGGGTAGGCCATGGACGTTCCACCTGCATTCATCATAGTAATTCTGATATCTTTGGCCGCGCATTTAAAAGGTCTGAGGCGCAGACGGTAAGCCTTGGAAGTATCAAGCGGACCGACCGTAAAACCAAGATGCGAGGCATAAGGCCCGATTTGAATGACATAATCAGCCGCGTCTACCGGCCAAGAGATCGAGGTACCAACATCCCAAACCGTGTAACCAATTTCCAGATCAGGCTGACAGCCGGCCCCAACCCCATCCCAAGTGACGTTGACCCTGGCAACTCCCGAGGGCTGATTCAAAGCGTCGGGATCAAAGAGATCCGCGAAAGACAATTCTTCTTCTCCGAGTTGCGAAACGACTTTGACGGTCGAGGTTTCGTAACCGGTCGTTGACCGCCAGCTTGATCCGCCGGGATACAAACTGGTGGAAGTCGCCACGGCCGAAAGCCGGAGTCCGTTTTTGCGCACGTCATACAACTGCATCTCGATGCCTGAATTCGCCATGTAGTAAGCGCCGACGGCACGATCCGTCTCGACTGCCCGGCGCGAACCTTCCATAACGACCACGCCGACCGCGATGCCAACCAACAAAACCATAGCCATCATGATCATGGCCAAAGCGGTGATGTTGCCGGGTTGGTTACCTTTCATAAACTCTGGATGATATGGTCGTTTGCGTCTCAAGACTCACCTTCTCTTTTTCAATAGCCGTTTTGTAAGTCAATTTGACTTGGATGGTCACGAAAGGCTGTTGGTCAACAAGATAAGAGCTTCCGACCAAAGTAAACGGAGACTGCGAAGGCCTGACGTAAATCTTAAATGTTTCGACGTTGACGTGTTTGGCCGTGATTGGCGCCCAACTCGTGCCGCCGTCGCTCGAAACCAAAAGACAGGAAACGTCGATATCATCCGAACAGCGCGTGTCGCCAGGAATTGATTTTTTAATGATCCAAGCCG
>JAQURS010000001.1:227898-233246 GCA_028715505.1 Patescibacteria group bacterium | reverse complement strand
ATCTGTTTAGTGGCTAAAGCTTCAAGGTCGTCCGCTTGGTTGTTAGGACGGTAAGTCGCTACGGTTTGGATGGCCGAAACGGTACCCAAAGCGCCGGTGAACCTGCCTTTAACGGTGATCGTCCCCTTTTCTTCCCCGGCCAAACCGCCAATTTTCCAAATCAAGTTCTTATCCGCGGTTTGGGGCAAAGTTTGCGTGGCCACGAAATCAGCCGGGAAATTGGCCCTAACTTCGACCGCGTCAAAAGGCTCCTTGAGGGGGTTATAATAATTGATGAAAAAAGTCGTCTCCTCGCCCAAGGAGATTTCACTCGGGCCTTCGACGGCCAAAACCAAATTTTTTCCATTGAAAGCGTCGAAAGATTTGAAGAACCAAAAACCGGCCCAAGCCGCGCCGCATAATAAAATCACGAACAACGGTATGCCGATGGCGGCCACCAGCCAGCCGTGGCTTTTGATTTTTTCCAGACGCGTCATGTCGGGCATCTTGCCTTCCTCTTCGGCGTAGATCGTCCTTAAACTCTGCTCGACTTCATTATCGCGCCTTAATGTCTCCTGCCTGATATCAGACAGGTGACGCACAAAAAACTTCCTATTCTTGTTCATGGCCGTCCTGATTGGTTGTAAGCAAAACAGCCGTTGCCTGATCGCGGTCCAAAAGCCCTTGCCAGACCAGACCCTTGCCATCCGCCGCCTGCTTAACGTCTCCTGTGCCATCCGGATTGCGCGTCCAAACCGATTTCCAGTTCCCGGCTAATTTAACTTCTTGGGAAATCTGCCGGTTCTTGCCGGATTGGCTGGTGAACAGCATCAGATAAGCTCCCCGCGTGGCGCTCTCAGGATTCTGACCGGGAGATTCTTGTACTTTTTGTAAAACATCAGCGACCGTGAAAGGCAATTTGTATCGCAAGACAACTTCCTGGCTCTTCCCAGGATCCAATTGCAGCCAACCGCCAAAAACCGTGCGGTCATCTTCAAAAGCAATTTGGACCGAACCGGCGGCCGGCTTGGCTGTTTTATCGATCGCCGCGATTTCCAAATCTTCCGCGTCGGTTTCCAGAGGCTGCTTGAAGAGATTGGCCGGCGGAGTATCAAACCCTTGGGCATCCAAAAGCTCGGATCCCTTGGGCACATAAACGCGGAGGTACTGAACATTGCGCACGCCCCTGAAAAGCTCGCCCTTTTGCCCATTGTGCGTTCGCGTCAACCGGACGGTGTCGATAATACTGCCATCATCTTGGATTTCCGCCACGTGTTTGACGCTCTCGTCCACCACGGCGTCGGTTTTTTGGCCCGCGATGTTAGCCGCGACCAGCGCCAGCTCGTCTCCCGGAGCAGACTTGAGCCGTCCCTGCCAACCAAACCTTTCGACCAAAGCTTCCTCCTCCGTATTGAACATGGCGATTTGGATTTCCTTGGTATCCAAAGCCTGGCTGCTGGCGGACGAAAGGGCCAACCATTGATCGGGCGTGAAATCTTTGGCTTTGGCCATCATTTTATCGAAAAGATCGCCGATGAATTTTTTGGGAGTGTTGGCTTCCTTGTCGTATTCGATCTCAACCGCTTTTTGTGTTTCAAGCAGGAAATTATCGGCCGTGATGGTTTTGCCGTATTCTGGCATTTCAACCGGACCCGTGACCTTGAGAACCTTTTCCATGAAAGACGCGTTGATAGCTACGACGCCGTCGACGGTCGGCTGGCCAGACTTACTCCAAAACCACCTAATCTTCTCAGCCGTCTTGTAAAAATCCGCGAACCAGTTGGCGTCTTGGAATTGCCAGAGCGTTTGCACGAGTTGTAACGGTTTGGGAGGAATGACCCTGGCGATCAGCTGGCCTTTGAGGTCGTAGGTTCCGCCTTTGGGCACGTAAATCGAAGTGAGTTTGCCTTGGTCAACCGTGACTTCGGCCACCGAACCCATGAATCCACCGCTCGGGCGGAGTTCAGTCTGGTTTTGGAAAACTAAAAGATAAGTCCTGGCGCGGTCCTTGCCTAAAAATCCAACCAAAGCGTCCGCCAGAACGGAAAACTCGCGTACAGAATCCCTAGCCTGTCCGATTTTGCCCGGCAATTCCTTGGCTTGGTCGCGTTGCGCTTCGGGCACTGACTCGACATCAACCTTTTGCGCGGCAGATTCGGCCTGCGTCAAAAGCGGCAGGACGCCGCGCGAATAGGCGCTCATGACTTCCAGCCTTTCGATCAGTCCCCTGGCCGGATCATCGAAGACTTTGCCAAAACCCATGGCCAAAAGTTGGCCGGCCTGCGTCATCTTGTCGCCGACTTCGAGCAGTGATTTGGCGCTTTTGTATTGTTTGGGCACCACGGCCGCCGCGCTGACGGCCAGCAATCTTGATTCGTCCAAAAGTTTATCGGCCTCTTTGAATTTTCCGGAAGCATCCTGCAGTTGCTCCGCCGAAACTTTGAGGTCGCCTGAAGTTGAAAGATTGGCCAAGGCGGCCACGGCCTGCTGGCTTTGTAATTCGACCTGGTCTTTTTCGCTGCTTAAGTTACGGTAAGCCACCAAGGCTTGGGCCGGCAAAGTGATGATGACGACCAAACCTAAAAATCCCAGACCGGCTTTGACGTATGAAAAACGGGCTTCGGCCACTTCTTCGGCGGCTTCGGTAAACTCCTGTTCCGCCTCTTTGACGAAGGCTTGTTCATCTTCTTTCAAAACTTCAACTTCTTTTTCGGCTTTTTTGAAAAGGCCTTGGGTGGCTAACTTCAAGCGATGACCAAGCAGCCTTAAACTCAAAGCGCTGGAAGCCGCGACCGGTTGGTTGGCTTGGAGTTTCTTGAGACGCGGGTCAACTTTGGATTTAAGGGCGGAAGACGCCATTGCTTGGTAAGCGTTATTCTTGCCAAGAGCCAAACTTTGCGAGTATTCGACCTGCTCGGCCACCGGCACGCGCTCGCCGACGTTCTCTTCATTATGGAATGAAAAATCACGCAGCGAAACCACAAAAGGACTGCGCTCATGCTCCCTAAAACTAATCGTAACCGGTCTTGATTTGGGCGGTTCATGCCGGCGCACGATGCAAGCGACCGCTTCAAAATCCAATTTCTCGGCCGCGTCTTCGAAACTCGAGATCGTTTTTTTATTTATTAAAAAAGACGACTTCTTGGTCGGCTGGTTGAACTTTTTAGTTTTCTTTTTTACGCCCATGGGAGTCGAAAGCACGACTCCTTCCTGTTCGATAACTTTGAGAAAACTCGATTCAAAATCATCGGCCCTCGCGGGGACGTCCTCCGTTAAACCCACGGATAAAGATTTCCAATCCTCCATGCTCCTACCCCAAAACGGCTGCACGGTAGGTCTCCAGGGTTTTAATAGCTGCCTGTTTCCAAGAGTGCCGGAGGGCTAATTCGGGCCCCGCCGCCACCGCCTCATTTCTAAATTTATCCTGGTTATCCACCACCGTTTTGACGGCCTTTATCATACCATCCTTAGAGCCGGATTTGAAGTAGACAACGCCCTTTTTGCCAAGTACCTCGGGCAGGCAAGTCGAGTCCGAACTGACTACCGGGCAACCGGCCGCCAAAGCCTCCAAAGGAGTCAGGCCAAAACCTTCAAAACTCGAAGGAAAAACCAAGGCTAAAGCGTTTTGATATAAGTTAGCCAGGGCTTGATCGGACACTTTACCGAGAAACTCGATTCTAGGGATGTTTCGCAGACGACTTTCGGCATCTTTAGCTTGCATAAAGACATCCAGCTCCCCGGCAATAACCAATCTCAAGTCGGGCAATAGTTTGGACATGGTTTCCCACACATCGATCAGTAAATCCAAGCGCTTATGAGGGTAGGCGCTGCCGACGTACAACAAAAACGACCTTGATCCCCCCTTCGCTTCCCCACTTATCGAAGGGGGACTTAAAGTCGAGATGCCTTCTCCGGTGACAGTGATTTTGTCCGCGGTAGAAGGATAGAGATTGATGAGATCTTGTCTGGTATATTCGGTCGGCACGCAAATTTTGCGGCTCGCCTGGATGGCATGGTCCAAAACTAATCGAAAACCTAGACGTTTAATGACACGGACCGGCCAAGAACGGGTGCTGGTTTTGGCGCTATCCGGCTGATGCCTTAAAAGCAAATCATGGATAGTGGCCACCAAAGGTCCTGAATAGCCAAGCGGCACGTTCCAATGAGGGACATGCACCACGTCGGCCTTTAAGCTTCTTAAAACGTCTGGCATTCTCCTCTGCTCTTTCCAAGAATACCAAGGAATATCCGCCACGACTGTTTCGACTTTGTCTCGAAGAGCATGCCCGGCCGTGCGGGCGATCAGAACATAATCGTTTTCGGGAGCGACCTCAATCATGGCCGACGTCAGTTCTTGGATATAACGGCCCAAGCCCCGAGTATTTTCGGGGCCCATCATCCTAGCTTCAATGCCTATGCGCATATTTATGTTTTTACAATTTGCTTTCTCCTCCACAAGAAGACGAAAGCCAGTATTAAACAAACCACCACGATCGCTCCAAGCTTCCCGTACACCCCTCCGATTAACTTCCACGCATGGCCAAAGAAATATCCGATCAGAACGAAAGCGATTGACCAAAGCACGCAGCTCAAGACGTTCCAAAGGAAAAATATTTTCGGTTTCATGTTGGAAAGCCCCGCGATCAACGGGATCAGAGGCCGAAGTGGACCGATAAAGCGGCCGAGAAAAATACTTTTCGCCCCGTGTTCCTTAAAAAATTTTTCACCGTAATCCAAATGGGCTTTTTTAAAAATCACGTTTTCGTATTTGAAGAAATCTTTGCCCTGACGGCCGAACCAGTAACTAATGCCATCGCCGATGATGGCTCCCACAGCGGCGCAAACCATTAAAATCCAGACGGAAAATTCGCCTTGCGAGGCCAACAAGCCGAAGATGACGGTAATGGTCGTGCCCGGCACGAAAAGGCCGACCACGGCCAATGATTCGAGAATCGAAATCAGAAGGATAATCGAATAGCCCCAAGCTTGAAACTGGTCTATCAAAGCCATCAAAACGTCAAACCGGGACCGGTACATAAGCATGGCTAGAATATAGCAATTATCCGCGACTGGCAATGAAAAAATCCGGCTAACCGGATTTTTTCGCATGGTGGGCGTGCCTGGATTTGAACCAGGGACCTTTACATTATCAGTGTAACGCTCTAACCAACTGAGCTACACGCCCCCCTGGTGCCGAGGGCGAGGATTGAACTCGCGACGCAAGGATTTTCAGTCCTTCGCTCTACCACTGAGCTACCTCGGCACGACGGGCGTTATATTACCCAAAGATTGCCTATTATGCAAGACCTTGGATCCAACAGAAAAACTCCCCTGAAGGAGTCTCTCCGCTGGAGCGGGTAGCGGGAATC
>JAQURS010000001.1:0-227798 GCA_028715505.1 Patescibacteria group bacterium | reverse complement strand
CTACCACTGAGCTACCTCGGCACGACGGGCGTTATATTACCCAAAGATTGCCTATTATGCAAGACCTTGGATCCAACAGAAAAACTCCCCTGAAGGAGTCTCTCCGCTGGAGCGGGTAGCGGGAATCGAACCCGCCTCTCAACCTTGGAAGGGTCGCATAATAGCCACTATACGATACCCGCAGTTTGATTGTTTACGCGCAATAAGTTATCAGAAAGTAGGTTAAGTGGCAAGAAATAAAAGAGCCGGATATTGGCTATTGGTTGGATAGATATCCGGCTGAGGAGATCGGCTTGAGCCTGGGATTGGGCGGGGGAGGAGTCTGGATCGGCACGGCCACAACCGGCTGCTCTTGGAGGCTGGGCGCCATCGGTTCGCTGGGACGCGTGGGCTGATCTCCGGGATGGCTGACCGTGGACGTCACGGTTGGCGCGGCGCAAGAGAGAAGGAGCGTGAGCATGAGTCCGATAACTCGTAGATTGGCCATCATTGTCCCTCCGTTTCGGGCTAAGCTTAGCAGGCAGATATAAGCTATTCAAGGCTCGACAAACGCGAGGTTTTCGGTTATCATCTGGCAGTCGTCGGGGCGTGGCGCAGTTGGCTAGCGCGCCTGCTTTGGGAGCAGGAGGCCGCGAGTTCAAGTCTCGCCGCCCCGACCAAAACAAAAAGACCGGTTACCCGGTCTTTTTTGCGTTTAGATTTTTATTGGGCTGAATCGGCCGACGGAAGCTCTTGATCCCATGTGAGCATGACTGAACTCTTACCTTTACTCTCATCGTCGCTGGGAGAAACACTAATTCCGATCTTTTCATTATCTTTGACATAGGTCCTAATTTCGGCCTTATCGATGGTCATGCTCGAATCCTGCTTCCATCCTTTATCTTTAGTCTGCTGCTCGTACCAATCGGTCACTTTTTTGACCTCATCGGCCGAACTGAAGACAACCCAAGCCGAAGGATTACCCTGCCTGGACACGGTCACGCCGCCGATCTTGGCGCCGGGATAGATAGGCACGCTCTTCGGAAAATCGTCCGGTAACTTGATGTCCTCGCCAAAACTGGTCGTTCCCCCATTCTCATTATCTTTGTAAGTCACCGTATTGCCCCCGTCTTTGATGTCGACCTTACCTCCCGTCGCTTTACCTAAAAGACCTTCTGCCACGTTCTCCCCTATTTTGTTGGAGATGGTTTCTTGCGCTTTTTGGAATGGATTGCATCCCAGGCCGTAAAGCGAAAGCAAGGCGAGGACTCCGGCCGCCACGCTAAAATTAAATAAGTTTTTTCTCATAAAAAAGTTTAAGAATGAACGGCTTGATTATAAATCAATACCGCTCGAACCGCAATCGTTTGTCGGTATCCACGCCCTTGGACTGCAAAAGATCCTTGATACCGTCCATGAAAGGGACGGGCCCGCACATCATGAAATCACCGAAGGAAAAATCTTTGACGTATTTGTCAAGCATGGCCGAATCGATGCGATGGTCCTCGCCCGTCCAGCCAGGCGGCGCCTCGCGCGTTACGACCGGAATGTATTTGAAATTAGGATGGTTGGCGGCCAATTCCACGAACTCCTGATGGTACATGAGATCTTCCAAACTCCTGCTCGAATAGAAAAGAACCAATTCCTGGTTCAAACCCGTCATGAGGCTCTCGCGGATATGCGCCCGGAAAGGAGTCATGCCAACGCCGGCCGCGAAAAAAACTATCCGCTTAACCTCTTTATTGAGCGTGAAGGTTCCGTAAGGGCCTTGAACGAAGAACGTGTCGCCGTTGTGGCAAGCGCAAAGGGCAGTGGAAAGGATCCCTTGAGCTTTGATGCCGAGCTCTATCCTATTCTGCGATTCGCAGGGCGCCGAAGCCAAAGAAAAAGCCCTGGGACAAGTGGAGGTGCCACCTTCATTATTCTCCCTAACCATCACGAACTGGCCGGCCGTATAGGGAAAAACCGGTTGGCCGTCCGACGGTTCTAAAACCAACCGGCAAAGATCGTCGGCTGGAGAATTTTTTTGGGTCACCTTGAACGGGCGAATGGCGGCCATAAGCGTATTTGAATTTACCACGAAAGTTTGGGCTGTCAAATCCCGGGGGTAAGTGGAGAAAAATACGTACCCAATATCCCGTCTTTTTGCATGCTTGCCACGTTCCGGCGATATTGCGTCCAGAATGGCGGGTGGTGGATCATCCGCACTAGACGGAACCATTGGCGATAAACGCGCGGCGGTTTTTGGTGATGGGCCAACTCGTGCGCGATAACGCGAAGGATGGCGTCGATTTTACGGGCCTTCATGGTGCGCGGCGTGTAGAGGTCGACGGTAATCAATTTGCGGTCGAGGCGCGTGTAACCGTAAACAACCGACCTTAAGCGACCTTCCCCTCTTGTTCTCCGCCTCATGGGACGCAATTCAAAGCCCGGCATCTCCAAGACCTGCAAGGCCCTCTGGAAAAGATGCTCGACTAATGCCTCGTGGCGCGGGTCAATAATGTCAGTCACGCGGATAGTTTACGGTCAGCGCGACGGCCGATCAACATCTCGCCTCGGCCGGGCTTGAAGCATGGTCAAAGTTGTGGTAGTTTGGGCGGGCCGTGAACCCAAATGGAGGTTGGAATGTGCATTCCGTTCGCCACGCCAAACCACTCGCCCCACCGCCCGCCCAATAAGATCGACGGTTTTGCCCTTTACTGCAACCTGCACGACATCGCGGCCGCCAACTCGGAAGGCCGCGGCTATCCCGACGGGACAAGCTGCGTCTTCCAGACGCGCGAAATCGAGCAAGCCCTTCACGCCCAACATGTCCGCGACCACGACATGGCTGACGCGCTGGCCCACTGCCGGAACATCAAGCTTCTTGAGCTCAAGGATAACTGCTATCACCTCACCATTGAGGGGC
This sequence comes from Patescibacteria group bacterium, assembly GCA_028715505.1. Classification (GTDB taxonomy): domain Bacteria; phylum Patescibacteriota; class Patescibacteriia; order 2-12-FULL-60-25; family 2-12-FULL-60-25; genus MWCR01. The sequence continues at coordinate 224,911 of JAQURS010000001.1, read as the reverse complement.
TCTCAACTTACATCTGCATGTGCAAGCCCCAAAAAGCCGCCACTTCCGCGGTCTCTCCGCCCTGAACTAACGAGTTCGGGGGTTTTTTTATTTTTCCTTTCCACTTTTTCCGCAAAATTTGAAATGACACGGGGGTTCGGGGGTGAGCCTCACCGTGGTTATATCCTTGCCTCGGAAAGTATGCCCTCAACGTACTTAATTTTATAATCACCATCCTTTTCCAAATTTATAATGGCGCAGTCCCCCAAAGTCTCAATCTCTCCCAATTTGAGCACTTCACGAAAAAAACAACGGATCGGTCCCCCATGGGTGACTATAGCAATGGTCTGCTCCGGGCCAGATGTTAGATGCTCAAAAACCTTCTTGATGCGATTCGTAAATTCTTCGTATTTTTCCGCACCTTCTATGGTATTCCCATAGAATTTAACAGCTTCGACCAAATCGGGATATTTCTCTTTAGCTTCGGCTTTAACCATGCCAGTCAAAACGCCGTAAGAGTTTCTTTCCCGCAAATCTTGGATAACTTCATGTTTGCAGTCCAGCCGCTCTCGTAGAATATCCGCAGTTTCTAAAGCCCTGATTCTGGGACTGGCATAGATTATTTCGATGCCTTTATTCACTAGCTTTTCGGCCAACTGCTTGGATTCTTCAAGACCTTTTTCCGTTAGATGATCATCATAATCCCCTCCGTATCGATCCTCAATGTCTGAAGTCGATTCACCATGGCGCAATAAGTAGATATACATAGAAATCTATATGTCAGATATAACTACTTCGCGCCCGTGACTTTCAGTTTTTCGGCGTAGGCGCGCAACACGTCTTTGACAGCTTCTTCAGTCGGACGCATATGGATGCCGATTTCGGGCAGGCGCGTGTTGGCCAGGATGTTGGTCGAACGTTTTTTGGCCGCGATGCCTTGGGTCACCAATTCATCTTCCGATATCCATTCGTTCTTGTGGTTTGGATCAACGATCTCCTCGTACCATTTAACCAAGTCCCGGTATTTCAAGGGTTCCGGATTCACGGCGTGAAAGATGCCGGTCGCCCGCTTTTCCATCACCTTATAAAAAACATCCAATAAGTCGTCGATGACCGTCACGGAATTCGAAACGTCGATGACTTTGGGATAGCTCATGAGTTTCGTGATGGTATTTTTAGGAGACGGCACGGAATCCATCGGAACTCGCAAGCGCACGACGGCCACGTTTGGCAATGAACCGAGGACAAAATCTGCCGCGGCTTTGGTTTTGGAATAATAAGCCACCGGATTCGGGTAATCACTTTCGAGCCAGCCGCCGGGTTTGGGCGAATCGCCGTAAAAAATGCAGCCGCTGCCCAAATGCGTGAAGTGGATGCCTCGCGCGGCGCATGCCTCCGCCAACATGATCGGCAACATGGTATTGCCGACAGCTGTTTCGATCTGATGGGTTTCGCACCAATCGACGTTGGGCCGTCCGATGATTCCGGCGCAATTCAAAACCACGTCGGGATCTTCGGCCTCAAGAACTTGCTCGATATCCGCCGGACTTTTGGCGAAAACCGTGGACATTCGCGCTTCGGGGTAACGCTCGATGAATTTATTGCCTATCCATCCGTTACCAAAAACTAAAATTGACATATCAGCCAGTCTAATACGCCATACTCCATGCGTCAAAGCGTTTGACGTTAAGTTTTACGGGCCTTAAGCTAAGACTATATGAGCGAAACGAAACTTCCCGCTTGGGACCTGACCGACCAGTATATCGGCTTTGACGATCCGCAAATCCAATCCGATTTGTCGGCCATGGATGAACTGCGCCGCTCACTCGCGAGCCTCAAGGAGGCGCTCGGCCAGCCGCCGATCGACGCCAACTCCTGGAATCAAGCCTTGGAAGCCTACGATCGCCACGCCATACTAGGCCATAAATTGGCCGACTATGCCCGCCTGCGTTCGGATGAGGACGTGACCGATCAAATAGCGGCGGCTTTCAACCAAAAAATTCTAACTAAACTGTCGCAAGCTGAATCGGAGATTTCATTTTTTCCGCTCATGGTGGCCGGACTTTTGGACGAAGACGCGTCCGTCCTTAAAGATCACCCCGTGGCCGGGCAATTCATGGAATTCATCCGCCAAGCCAGGCGCGTCAAACCGCACTTGTTACCTGAGGACCAGGAACGTCTTTTGATTTTGACGCTCCAGCGTGAGCGCGAAGCTTGGGCGCGATTTGAAAACCAGCTCAATCCGCGCCTGCCTTTCGGGGAAATGGAGGTTGACGGCCAAAAAGTCGAGCTGACGCCGTCTTTGATTGGCGTTTTACTGGAACACCCTGACCGGAAAATCAGATCAGAAGCTTACGGTCGCCGTTGCGAAGCTTACGCCAAGGAAAATCCGAATTTAACCTTCGCCTACACCGAACAGGTCCGCAACGTTTTGACCGAAAAAGACCTGCGCAAGTATCCCGACATATTTTCCTGGGTAGCCGATCGTGACGACCTTCCCGTCGGCTTCGTGCCCGAGCTTTTAGCCGCGGCCGAAAAGCATCGTCCGATCTTTACGCGCTTCTTCGCTTGGAAAGCAAAACAAATGAACACTACGGCTTTGCCGGCCGCGGATATGGCCGCTCCCCTGGCGTCGGACGCTTCGACCGAGATCGCCTGGGACAAAGCTAAAGACATGGTCGTGGGTTCTTTCACTGACATGGGATCAGAATCAGGCGAACTTTCCAAGAAGTTTTTCGATAATTCCTGGGTTCACGCCAAACCACTCCCCCATAAAGCGGTTGGGGCTTATTGCATGTTCGCGCCCGACCATCCATTTGTGCTTTTGAGCTACCAGGGCAAGCTGGCCAATGCCACAACTTTGGCGCACGAAGTCGGCCATGGCGTGCACGCCCTGCTATTCGCTAAGCAAAAAATGGTCCAGCGCCATCCGGGACTCATCTTAGCCGAGACGGCTTCGCAATTTGGCGAGTTACTGTTCTTGCGCAGATTGAAAGAACAATCGCCCGAAGCCTACAAAACCGCCCTCCGCCATTTCATCGAACATTCAACCAACGCAATTTACCAACAAACTCTCATTACGCGCTTTGAGGAACAAGCTTTCGTGCAAGCCGAAGCACAAGGTTTAACGGCGGATTGGCTGGCGGAAAACTGGCTCAGGCTCAAACGCGCCTTGGGAGAGAATTCAATCGACTATCCCGACCAAGAAAAATGGACGTGGGCGCGCATCAGCCACATTTTCTTCCATCCTTTCTATTGCTATACCTATTCGGCGAGCTTACTTTTAGTCTTTGCCCTGGCTAAAAAACACGAAGAAAATCCAAGGGAATTCGCTATCAGCTTTAAAGAGCTTTTGGCGGCCGGCGGATCGGAAAAAGCCGATGATCTTCTCAAGCGAACCATGGGTTTTGGTTTGGATGACGGCGTATTCTTTAAATTAGGTTTCGAGTATTTGGAAAAATTGGTCGATGAGTGTCTGAGCTAATATGTCCCGTTCTCCAGCCATCAAGCCACCACGTAAACAACCGACTCCGGATGAATTTAGGTACGCCGGCGTGGACGAAGCTGGGCGAGGGCCGGTGCTCGGACCGATGGTCATCGCCATCTGCGCGTTAACCGACCGAGACCGGCGCTGGTGCGCGACCCATAACGTGACCGACAGCAAAATCATCCCGCCCGGCAAACGCGACAAACTGGCGGAAGCCTTGAGGGAAAGATGTTGGCACGCCATTGCAGTGATCCAACCGCCGGAAATCGACGAAGCCGTGCGTAACCGGTCCGTGACGTTGAACGGACTTGAAATCAAATACATGGCCGAACTGATTAAACAGTTCCACGCCGCGCACCCCGATTCGCCGGCCGAGATTATGGTGGACGCGCCGGTTCGCAAAACCATGCCGTTCCGAAGTTTGTTGCAATATCTTTCCGGCTGGCCGGACATCAATTCGCTCAAAGCCGAAAACGAAGCCGACCTTTGGCACAGGCACGTGGGAGCGGCCAGCATCATCGCAAAAGCTGAACGCGAGCGGCTGATGCGTGAGTTGCGCGAGACGCTTGGACGCGACGTGGGTTGCGGCTATGCCCACGATCCCCTTTCCATTGATTACGTCCACGCCGCGGCTAAAGACGACCCGCACGTGCGCTGGACCTGGATGACCTGCAAACCGCCCGAGCCGGAGGATTTTATGCAACCTTTATTATAAAAAATTCCCGAAAGGGAATTTTTTGATGGTGGGCGCTGTAGGATTTGAACCTACGACCCGATGTGTATAAGACATCTGCTCTACCGCTGAGCTAAGCGCCCGGAATGCGCACAATTTACTACTAATTCTTACTTTTTTCAAGAGCTTCGAACCTCCCCCTTCGATAAGGCAAAGCTGAGCTTAGCTCACGGGGACAAGGGGATTAAGAATAAAAAAGAGCCGAATTACGGCTCACGAGACTGCCCCAAAGGGCATCAAGACGCCACAGCGACCAAATCGGCAGGCTCAGCCTGTTCGGTCGAGGAAGGCGGAGGAGGCGGGGAGGAGTTGGGAGACGAATGCTTGAACTTGAAATCAACCATTTTGGCCGCGCGCTGGACATCGTCGAGCTCGTCGGGATCCAAACCCACGGCATCACGGGCCAACTGCGCGCATTGGTAGACGGCGCTCAAGCTTACGCTGTGATAAGCGGAACGTTCCGCGATCAGGAAGAGAGAGGCGAACTTGGGCTTGAACCGCCCAAGAAAAGCCTGTCGAATGGCTTCCACGGCCATCCGGATCTCATCCCTCAGATTCCTGACCTCTTCCCTCTGCTCAGGAGTCAAACCAGTTTCGACCTCGCGCCCCAACTGGTCTTCCGCATCGCGTCCGATACGGGTGACGATGATCATGTCAGCCAGCCTCATGAGACGCGTTTCAGATTCTTTCTGTATCCTGAAGACATCTTCGAATCGGGACCGAATTTCCCGCTGGTTTTCTTCCATCTCTCTACCTCCAAAGGTACGATCGTCAAAACGACGAGCATACATAATATAAAATTCTGCAGCTTTGTCAAGTAAATGCGCCCGAAGAGCTGTCCAAACCGGCCAAGCTTAGCGGATCGAGCTCGCTTTTTTGGATTTCGGGAGGTCGCTGACGCTGTTTTTCAAGGCCATATTCCAGGCTTTTTCGGCCAGCTCTTCATCAATCCCCTCTCGGCGGCAGATTTCGAAATAAAGTTGTTCGGCTCCGGCGTTTAATCTTCCTTGGTACTCATCGCCGAACTTCATGAAGAGCTCCGCGAGTCCGGACATCTCATGAAGCACAAAATTCTTGTCCTGTTCCAAAGCTTCGGAATCCTTATCTCCCAATTTCGCCTCTTCATCCTCCAACTCTTTCCAAATTTTACTTTCCCTTTTGAGGAAAGCTCTTAATTTCTTTTTAGCCTCATCCTGTTTTTCCAAGACATTAACCGGCTCTTTGCCATTCTCCCCGTCCTTAGTCTTCCTTTCCTTTCCGAGATCCAACCTCAAGGTCGGGGTCCTACCTTTGGACTGCTTGTATTTGGCTTTCTCAACAAAGCCGGCTTCCTCACCTTCCGGATGGTATTCCTCCAGCTCCGCCGGACTAAGCAAGGCGTAAGCGATGACCTTGGGGGAATCAGGCAAACTACCAATAACCTGCGTGGCTTCCCAATCGGCTTTATCGCCGCCGTAAGGCAAGGTCTCCCTTGAGGCCGAGACGGATGGGGTTTCGATCTTTTTGGACATATGGCTGGATTATATAACCGGGTCCAAAGCTTGACAAAAAGGCCTTCCGGGGTTATGAACCTACATCAGGAGGCGCTCCATGCTAGACCGATACGCGACATTGTTCATTGAATACCCTCCTCTCGAGAAAGAACTCAGGCCTTTGCTGGATCAATATCAAGAACTGCGCGAAGACGGCAGTTTCCTGGGCATCATCATTTGCCTGGTGAATCTCAGGCCTCAGGCTTTTAGCAAGCCTCTGTGCGCGCAAGAGCCAAGCGAAGCGGGCGTGAGGCAAATGGAACTTTTCCTGAGTGAACGCGAAGGGACGTGCGATATATTTCCGTGGATTGTCAGGTACCAAAACAATCTCACCAAACAATCCGACACTTTGGCGGCCGCCTTTCACCGGCCTGAAATGATCAGAAAGGCGGTGGGATTCCTTCACCGCTGCGCCCTGCGGATCATGGAAGATTGCCGGGCCGAAATCGGCCGGCGCGTGCGCTCCAAGTGCGCCCTCGAAGGCCACAAGCTCAAGTGACCGCGACTTGCCCCAACGGGCTTCTTTTTTTACCTGGTCTCATGTAATCTATGGCTATGCAAAATAAATGGATCATCAAACCAAACGAAGCCGGCGAAAGGTTGGACGTTTTTTTGGCGTCTAAACTAACGGAATCCACGCGAAGCGCTATTGCCAAACAGTTGAAAGGCGGCGCGGGTTTGATCAACGGCAAGCAAGCCTCGGTCCATGCATTTTTGAAAACTGGAGACAAAATCGAATACAAGATACATGCCACGGCTAAAGCCCAGAAAATTCGAGAAATTGAAAAACGGGTAAATATTAAGTTGGACAAATTGATCGTTAAAGAAACGCCCGACTGGATCGTGGTCAACAAACCGGCCGGGCTCTTGGTCCATCCCGATTCGCAACAAAAAAACGGAACGCTGATTGATTTATTAATCGAGCACTACCCTCCCCTGGCCAAGGTCGGCGAGGATCCGGAAAGGCCGGGCATAGTCCATCGCCTGGATAAGGACGTAAGCGGGCTTATGGTCGCGGCCAAAACACAGGACGCTTTTGACGACTTGAAACAACAGTTCGCGCATCACGCCACAAAAAAAGTTTATCTCGCCCTGGTCCACGGCGCTCCGCCCAAGGAAGAAGGCGACATCCGTTTCCGAATAGCCCGATCCGGCACCAAAGCCCGCATGGCCGCCCGGCCTGAGTCGGAAAGCCGGGGCAAGGCCGCCTGGTCCCATTACAAAGTTATCAAAAAACTTAAGAAATATTCTTTGCTCCAAGTCGAAATCCTTTCCGGCCGCACCCATCAGATCCGCGCCCATCTTTTCGCGATCGGTTGCCCGGTTGTGGGAGACGAACTTTATAAATCAAAAATCAAAACGGATCGCATTGGCCGCATCATGCTACAAAGCGTCGAGCTGACATTTGACGATCCGAAGGACCACGAAAGAATGACCTTTAGCCTCCCGCCTGATCCGTCATTTAAAGATTTCATATGATCATAACTATTTCCGGCGTCCCTGGTTCGGGTAAAACCTCAGTCGGCAAAATGATCGCCGAAAGGCTTGGCTATCCTTTTTACTCGGTCGGCGCGCTCCGCGGGAGGATGGCCATGGAAAAGGGCATGACTTTGGATGAATTCAATGTCCTGGGCGAGACTGACAGCTCGACGGACACCAAGGCCGACGAATACCAAAAGGAATTGGCCTCCAAAGAAAAAAATTTCGTCATGGAAGGCCGGCTCTCCTGGTATTTCATGCCAAACTCTTTCAAAATATTTTTGGACTGCGATCCGGCCGAAGCCGCCAAACGCATATCGGCCTCCAAAGACGAACGGCCTGATGAGAAAGTGAGTTCAGACTTGGCCGAAATCCAAAAAACCCTCGAATCCAGGAAGGCCTCGGACGTCCGTCGGTACCAAAAGATATACGGGATCGATTACCTGGACAAAAACCATTACGACCTGGTTTTGGACACCACCCCGTTTAAAAGCGCCGAAGAGGCGGCCAACCGGGTTTTTGCCTCCCTTGAGCCAATACTTGACTCCCAAGGGGCTAACATGTAACATGCCCGCACAGCAAAAATATGGCTACAACCAATTACCCAACCATTAACGCCGAGGACATCCGCTCAGGGATGACGATTCGCGTGCACCAGAAAATCCGCGAAAAGAATCCCAAGGGCGAGGAAAAGGAACGCATCCAGGTCTATGAAGGCATTGTGCTTAATGTGCGCGGCGCCGGTCTCCATAAGACCATGACCGTCCGCAAAACGAGCGACGGCGTGGGCGTGGAAAAGATTTTCCCCCTCCAGTTGCCGACCATCGCCAAACTTGAATTGGTCAGCCAGATCAAAGTCAGGCGCAAGGTCATCAATTTTGTACGCAAATCCAAGAAACACCTTAAGGAAATCAAACCCAAAGTTAAAACGGCATAAAAAAATTCCCCCGACCGGGGGAATTTTTTTATATCCCTTTGTCTTTTTCTATGGTCGAATATTTGCCCGCGATCGTGTCAGCCATAAAGTCGATCGGATTTTCGACAGGCGTCCCGAAGCGGTAGTTGACGTAGAAAGCCTCACTGATGTCGTCGACTTTGGAAGTCCAATCCGAACCGTATACTCCCCTGGCAGTATCTTCGGTCTTCAACCATCGCAGCTCCCCGTTCCTATAAACCGCGTAAACTTTATCGTCAGTCTGGAATTTAACCGGTTTAACGCCCGGGTGGTAAGTGATGTTGCCGCCGATGGGGATCTTTGACATGTCTTCAATGGAAAGGATCCTCACGTTATCGAAGGACGGATACCAAGTGAAGTAAACTTTCTCGTTCGGGAAGACGTAACGCCGGCCGTTGTTGGCGTAGTAATAGACGGCCGAATCGGCGTAGGTGTTTTCGTCGTTGTCGCTCGGGATTTTGATCAGGCTGCCCGCGGCCAAGCCCACGTCCAAACCGTTCGCGAACGTGACTTCAAGGGTTTTGTTTACCAGTTGGCCGTTGATGTAAACGTTGACCGTTGTCGACCCGTTTTTAAGCGACCTCATGATGAATTGGGCTGACCCGAAACCATTAGTCGTGGCTTCGGCCGGGGTGATTTCATCCAGGCTGCCGCGCGAAGTCGTGAGCTTAACGGTCACGCCCTCAGCCGGCAGGTAGTTAACCGTTTTGACTCCCACGCTGATGGTGGCCTGGTCGATGCCGTCGGCCGTGACGGTCGTTTTGGACGTCTTGAGCGTCACGTTATTCATGTCCACGGCCGTGGCTTGGGCTGCCGTCCAGGCCAGCAAGCCTCCCGCCAAGATGAAAGTTGATATCAAAAAGCGTCTCATATGGCCAATAGATTACCATATTGGGACGCTTTGGAACAATTATTTCAGGATCTCTTTGAGGTATTGGCCGGTGACGCTCTTCTTCTGTTTGGCCACGTCTTCGGGCGAACCTTCAGCCACGATCAAACCGCCTTTGGCGCCGCCTTCGGGGCCCATGTCGATGACCCAATCGGCGCATTTGATGACGTCCAAATTGTGTTCAATGACCAGCACGGTGTTGCCCTTGTCGACCAAAGCGTTCAAGACCTGCAATAAGCGCTGTATGTCGTCGAAGTGCAAACCGGTCGTGGGTTCATCCAGAATGTAAAGCGTGCGGCCAGTGGCGCGGCGGGAAAGTTCCGTGGCCAGTTTGACGCGCTGGGCTTCGCCGCCCGAAAGCGTGGTGGCCGGCTGGCCCAAACGGATGTAGCCCAAACCGACTTCATGCAAGACGGATAACTTTTCGTATATTAAAGGTTGGTCCACGAAGAAACGCCTGGCTTCTTCGACGGTCATGTCCAACACGTCGGCAATATTCTTCTCGCGATAATGGATTTCCAAGGCTTCGGCGTTGTAACGCTTGCCGTGGCACTCAGTGCATTCGGCGTAAACGTCGGAAAGGAACTGCATTTCGATGCGCGTATAACCGTCTCCCCCGCAGGCTTCGCACCGGCCGCCGCCTTTAACGTTAAACGAGAACTTACCGGCGTCGTAGCCGCGCATCTTAGCTTCCGGAATGTCGGTGAATAGGTCGCGGATGCCGGTAAAGACGCCCGTGTAAGTGGCAGGATTGGAACGCGGCGTGCGGCCGATCGGAGATTGGTCGACCGAGACGACTTTATCCAAATGTTCCATGCCTTCGATCTTCTTGTGGGCGCCCGGCAAATCCTTGGCGTGGTAAAAAGAGGCGGATAAGGCGCGGCCCAAAATATCCAAGATCAAAGTTGATTTGCCCGAACCCGAAACGCCCGTCACGCAAACCAGTTTGCCGAGCGGCAGTTTGAAATCAATGTTTTTGAGGTTGAATTCCGTGGCCCCGCGCACGACCAAATTTTTATTGTTGCCCTTGCGCCTGGCTTTTGGCACGGCGATGGACTTTTTGCCTTGCAAATAGGCGCCGGTGATGGATTCCTTGTGTTTTTTTATCTCGGCCAAAGTGCCGGCCGCCACTATTTCGCCGCCGTACTCGCCCGCTCCAGGGCCCACGTCCACGATGAAATCGGCGGACCGCATGACAGCCTCGTCGTGCTCGACTACGATCACCGTATTGCCGATGTCGCGCAAACGCTTCATGGTCTGGATTAATTTTTCATTGTCGCGTTGGTGCAAGCCAATCGAGGGCTCGTCCAAAATATAGATCACGCCGGAAAGATCGGAGCCCAACTGGGCGGCCAACCTGACGCGTTGCGACTCGCCGCCCGAAAGCGAAACGGCGCTCCTGTCCAAAGTCAGGTAACCCAAACCCACGTCCAAAAGATTTTTGATGCGGCGTTTGATTTCGGCCTGGACCCGGCCCACTACCATTCTTTCCTGCTCCGTAAAACCCTGAGGATCCGGTTTGCTTTCCGCTTTGGCGCGCGAGATCTTGCTTGATTTGGCTTTGACCGGCGCCGACTTGCCGATTTTCTCGAACAATTCGCCCGATTCTTCGAGCGAAAACTCAACTACTTCGGCGATGTTCTTGCCGGCGACCGTCACGCCCAAAGCCGTTTTGTTCAAACGGCGGCCGTTGCAGCTCGGGCAGATCAAGACGCGCATGTAACTTTCGATTTCCTTTTGCACGTATTCGGAATCGGTTTGTTTATACTTCTCTTCGAGCAAAGCCAAAATGCCGGGGAAAACCATGCTCTTGTTTTCTATTTCATAAACGTCTTCGCCCGAACCTTCCAGCAAAACTTTCATGGCCTCGTTCGAGAGCTGGCTTACTTCCTGGTGGATGGAAAACCCGTATTTCTTGCCAACGGCCTCCACCAGCTTGAGATGCGTGGTCTGGTTGCCCGCGATGCGCGTCCACGGCTTAATGGCGCCCTGCGCGATGGTCAGGCGCTTGTTGGGCATCACCAAATCCGCGTCCAAAACAAGCTTGGTTCCAAGGCCCGTGCATTCGGGGCAGGCGCCGTGGGGCGAGTTGAAGGAAAAAAGCCTAGGCTCGATGACCGGCAAAGAAAGATTGTCGATCGGGCAGTAAAGATTTTCCGAAAATAAGACCTCGTCGCCCGTCTCTTCGGCCACGGCCAGGATCATGCCATTGCCAAGCTCAAGCGCACCTTTCAGCAATTCATTTAAAGCGGTCGGCACCAGGCCGGATTTTTTAGTGATCCGGGAAACCAAAACTTCCACGTCGTGCGGCTTGGACTTATCGAGTTTGGTGCGCATGAGCTCGTGGATGTCCACCAGCGTGCCGTCGTAGCGCACTTCGCGGTAACCGGCGTGCTCGGCCGCCTGCAGGACTACTTTATGTTCCCCTTTTTGGCCGCGCACCATGGGAGCGAGCAGGAGCACGTCGGAGTTCTGCGCCATGAAAACGATTTTTTCGGCAATTTCCTTTTGGGTTTGTTTGATGACTTCGCGGCCGCAAACGGGACAATGGACGCGGCCGGCGCGGGCAAAGAGCAAGCGCAGGTAGTCGTAAATTTCCGTGACGGTGCCCACGGTTGAGCGCGGATTATGCGAAGATGATTTTTGGTCGATGGCCACCGTCGGGGAAAGCCCTTGGATTTCGTCCACGTCCGGCTTGTCCTGCAACTCCAAAAACTGCCTGGCGTAAGACGAGAGGCTTTCCATGTAGCGGCGCTGTCCTTCGGCGTGCACCGTGTCGAAAGCGAGCGAGGATTTGCCGGAGCCCGAAAGGCCGGTGATCAAGACCAGCTTGTTCTTGGGCAAATCGATCGAAACGTTTTTGAGATTGTGGACGCGCGCGCCCTTGATTGAAATGAAATTCGAGGCAGGCATGTTACGTCTGAGCCTACCACAAATAGTCAATAGGGGCAAGAGTTACCGACCGCGCGTCAAATTTGTTTCCCGACGACCGTAAAATTACACATTATGCTTTGCTTGGTTTTCAAGGAGTTGACGATCTCATCGGCGGACCAATAACTTTTTGGGGCTATGATTGTTTGCGCCATGGCTTCCTCAAAACTAGAGTAGGCGCTCAAACCGGCGGCAAAAGAATCCTTATAAGCCGTAACGGTTACCGCATCGGATAAAATATTTTTATTGCAATCGTCTTTGCTTAAGATGAATCTCGTTTCATCCAGCGAACTGACCCCGGTGGCGAAAGAGATGGCGGCCGTTAAAGGCAAGACCTCGCTTCCCCTTCTCATCCATTTTCCAAAAGCGCTTTCGTCGCCGCTAAACCTGGCATTGAGGGTAAAAAGCACGTTCTGCGCGCCTTTGGCCATGCAAGCCGTTTTAAAAGTTTCGATGGCGTCGATCTTGTCCCGATATTTTATGGCGTATCGGCCAATCCAACCAGAAGTTGGGCCCGCGGATTTTACCGCTCCTTCAAAACTCGCCTTGCCCAATTCCATGGTATCGATCTTTGTATCGCTGCCGGATTTATAAGCGCAAAATAAAACTCCTTTGACGTCTTCGGCCGTCAGCTTACTTTCTAAAACCAGGTTTCCGCCCAAATCGTTATCAAAACACACGTGCTCTTTTTCGGAACCTGATTGGCAATTCTTGCCTCCCGCGGCGCAGTTCAAACAAGCTCCGGCGTTGCATTTGCTGCCGGTACATATGCTCAACGAGTCGCCCCCTTCGATAAAATATTCTTTGCCGCATTGGGTATCGGCCAGCTTAAGCGGATAGCCTTTGGTGATATTCAAATCGAGGGGCGAGATGGGGCTGCCCGCGTCTTGGAACATGGCTTCCGTCTTGCCTGGCGCCGGTTTTACGTCGTTGCAATAATATGTATCGTAAAAGGAAAGTTTGTTGATCATGAAAACATCAAAGGGGCGCAGATTAACCGTATTGAAATTGACATTGGCCATGATGGTATAAGCCCCCAAGCCAAGGAGAAGCCCAATCACCGAATCCATCATGATGGTTTTGCCGACCTCAACGTCGTTTGATACGGCCGCGAACATGTAGCGCAAACCTCCGTACACGAAGATAACGGCCGCCACGATGATGATAATGCCCATGGCGTAATTGAAAATCAGCCCTATGAAGTTGGCTAAATCGCCGATGGTTTTAACTCCGCCCAAAGGATATTGGAGATCATAAACCGGCGGCGGCGCTTTGCAATAACCTTGCTGCGTGTTGCCTTTATTTGGGCAGCCATTGCCTTTGACCCAAGCTTTTGGCCCGGAGGCTTGGGCGCACTCCATTTCGGTGAAGCAGAAAGAATTGATGTTTTGGTATTTACGGGCCCGTATGTTGACTTGCGTCTGACTGCCGCCCATCGCTCCGCCCAAACCCTTAAACGGTTCTCCCGCGTTCAACATGGGCGTTTCCATACTGTCCGAGAATTCGCAGCAAGTTGGGTAGTCCTGGCCGCTGCAGCCAAAACCTTTCCCTATCGATTTGCCGCCCTTGGCCGTGCAGCTGGTTTCGGACGTGCACAAATAAATTTTATTCGGGTCAGTGCTCGCGTCGTTGCAGCGATTCTTCTTCATGCGACAACAGAACGTCCCCTCTCCGCAACCCGCCATATTCCCGCCGTCCGTGGCGCCCCGGTTGGCCGCGCAATCGTTTTCGCTCAAGCAATCGGTGAAATAAAGAAAGCCTTGAGCACGGCACTGGTTCGCGCCGCAGGGAACATTACCCAACCCAGCCTTTGTATATGATTGGTTCGCCGGACATAGTCCCTTAGTTTCTTCTGCCGAGCCGCCAGTCTTGCCTGAGATCGTGCCTTTACAACAAATCCAACCCGGATTGCTGCATTTCAACGTATATTCCGTCATGCCAGTCTCATCGACATCTGGTGCCGGCGGAGCGACTAAATTCATGCCAGATGGACACACCGAAGCCCCTTGGGAAGGAGCGCATTTGCCAAGATTGGGTTCGCAGTTAAGCGCTACCACGTTGGCTTCCGCGGGCGTGGCTGATAAAAACAAAAAAGCCGCGCAAGAGACCATTAACAATCCAATCAACCTCCGCATATCATTTGATCAGGCCGAGGAGATATTGCGCGTCGGCGGCGCCTTCCACGATTTGGCCATCCACGAAAAAGGTCGGGGTTACGGACACCCCCAAAGCCGTGGCATCCATCATTGATTGCTGCAGTCCGCCGGCCGTCTGCGAAGTTTGCGTGCAAGTTTCAAATCTTGAATCTGCGCCAGCTTGGTAAGCGAATTGTTTGAGTGAATCCGCGTCGTGTCTATCCTGATTAGCGAAAAGCAAATCATGGTATTTCCAATAAACGTCCGGTTTGCCCTGCTTCCACACGCAACGGGCGGCCAGGGCCTCTTGCTCCGCGTCGGGATGAATGTCGGTCAGTGGATAATCGCGGATGATAACCTTAATCTCGGGGCGGGTACGGATTATGTCATGCACGGTATTGAGCGCGGATTTGCTGTATTGGCAATCAAAATCCAAAAACTCTACGATCTCGTGGCTCGAAGTGGCCGGGCCGGCAAAGGGCTCGTCGCCTTTACCCAAAGTTTTTTGGCGGATGGCCGTGAGATCGATATCCGGTTTGGCCACGCTGTTCGGAGTTCCCGAAAACCGCCGCTCAACCAAAAAAGCCGGTTTTTTTCCATCCTTAAGTTCATTATAAAAGACGTAAACCTGGCGCACGAAAAAAACCGAGCCGACCAGCATCAAAAATAATATAGCCAAAAGGGTCATGCCCCAGACCCGCCCGTACCATGGTTTATTTTCCTCCATGGGCCTATTTTAGCATACGGTCATGCCTTGACGTTAGGGGTACAAAGATATAACCTGTCAGCCATGCGTCAAATCATTCTTCCCATCATCCAGATCGTGCTTTCGGCACTGCTCGTAGCGGCCATATTGTTGCAGCAGCGCGGCACGGGTTTGGGTGCCACCTTTGGAGGTGAAAGCACGGTTTTCAGGACAAAACGCGGACTTGAAAAAGGCTTGTATTACGCCACCATCGGGCTTGCCGTACTCTTCTTCGCCACGGCCATCCTTAATATAGCGCTAGCCTAATAACCAAGTATGCCTGCCATGCTTACCCGCGCCCGCGCGTGGGTCCGCAGGATTCTTTTTTGGCTCACCCCGGCTTCCAAGACATCCATTGAACAAATCCCTGACGCGGCCAGGGACCATGCTTTGGTATTAGCCGTAACCAAACCAACCAATATCCCGCGCTGGAAACAACTGCGTTACGCCGGGAGGGTCCTTAACCAGACTGAACGCAAAATTTTAATAATTTCGCTTGGCCTTTTCGGTATTTTCGGCGTCTGCGCCCTCGCCATCTCCGCCGCCAACCATTTGGTCGCCATCCCGGCCCAAGGCGGAACCTTCACCGAAGCCATCATCGGGGAACCGCAGGCCATTAATCCTATAGACGCCCCGGCCAACGATGCCGATGCCGATCTGAGCAGCCTGATTTATTCCGGGTTATTCCGCATGAAGGGCATGGACGTGGTTCCGGATCTTGCAAAGAGTTACGAATGGAGCCCGGACGGTAAAGTTTTGACGGTCAAGCTCCAGCCGGACGCCAAATTCCACAATAGCGAACTCGTGCAGGCCGAGGATGTCCAGTTCACGATAGAGTCCATTCAAGACACGGCCCGCAGTTCCCTGCTTGCCCCGCTTTTCCGCGGAGTCAAAGTCGACGTGGTGGATGATTCGACCGTCCAATTCACCTTGGACCAGCCCGACGCGACTTTCATGACGGCCTTAACGGTTGGCATAGTGCCTTCGGACCTTTGGCAGGACATTCCAGCCTCAAGCGCCAGGCTCGCCTCTTTAAATTTGAAACCCATCGGTTCCGGGCCTTACGTGGTCAAATCGTTCACGCGCGACAATTACGGCGTGATCCGGTCGTACACTCTCGAATTGAATGAAAAATATTACGGCCTAAAACCGCACATCAAAACTTTGACTTTCCAGTTTTACCCGGACAGGCAATCGGCCGAAGACGCGCTTAAATCCGACTTGGTGGACGCCGTGTCCTTCATCCCTTCAGACGAATCTGAAAAATTTCATTCAGCCGCGCGTTGGCATTCGGTGGCTTTGGAAATCCCGCAGCAAACCATTGCCTTTTTCAACCTTAAAGATAAGACATTGAGCGACCAAAAAATCAGACAAGCCCTGATCGCCGGCGTCAATCGCCAAGACTTTTTGGCACCTTACGGCGGCCTAGCGGCCGTGGCCGACGCGCCCTATCCCTTCCTGTCCGCTTCCAGTACTTTTGATTTGGACGGAGCCCGCAAATTACTCGAAGAATCAGGCTGGGTAGTGCCCTCGAATGACGCGGTTCGCGTTTACCAAAAATCAGATCCCAAGAAACCGTCTCCCCAACCGACTTCTACCCCTTCGTCCACCAAACTGACTTTGTCGATCATGGTTCCGGACGAACCGGTACTCCTTAAAGTCGCCGACGTGCTCAAGCGCCAATGGTCGCTTTTGGGCGCGCAAGTCGAAGTCAAACCCATGGACGCGCGGCTGTTGCTCAAAAAATCCAGCAGCGAACGCGACGCGCAAGTCGTCCTGTGGAACGTGCTGCTGCGTCCCGACCAAGATCTCTTCCCCATTTGGTGGAGCGGCCAGGCCGCCCAGGGCGGCATGAACTTTTCGGGTTTAGCCGATAAGGAAATAGACAATCTGATTGAAAAGACGGGTTCGGCCACTTCGACGCAAATGCTCGAAAAGAGCCGCGCCGATTTGGCGACGGCCATCCTCAAACGCTCGCCCGCCCTTTTCTTGACTCGGCCATTCTATACTTACGTGATCTCAAGCCGCGTCAAAGGCGTGAACGATAGCATGCGCTTGGCCCGTCCGGGCGACCGTTTCCAGGACATTGGCCAGTGGTACATAAAGACCGGCCTCCGGTGGAAGTAAACGCTTTGACATTTTTTATTTTTAAAGACATAATCTGTCCGTTCTTGGTTAGCCGAGGGCGAGTGGGCGAAAAGCGATAAAGAGCTTTTCGCGGGCGTCAACAGACGCCCAGGCCGACACTCGCGTCAAATTTTTGATCGAGGCTCTGCCGAGAAAATAAGATAGGGCGAGTGGCGGAACTGGTAGACGCACTAGCTTCAGGAGCTAGCGATCGCAAGATCATGAGGGTTCAAGTCCCTCCCCGCCCACCACAACAAAAATCCCCTTTGGGGGATTTTTGTAAACACCAAACACTAAAAAACAAGATACAAACAATAAAAGGTCTTTTTTGCTATAATGCCCCCCATGAGCCCAAATTTTGATAATCCTTTCAAGGCACCGGAGAAAACAACTTTGGAAAAAATGTGTTCACTTAGCCGCGCCAAAGCCATTGCGGGTTTATTAATGGTTGCCTCACCCTCGATCGAGGCCTGCTCGATGGGCGCCCAAATCGGACGTGGACCGCTGTCAGCTATTCATGAAGGGGAAAGGCCTGAAGACCCGGAATTGCCGGATTACGCGATCATGCTCGATAAGCTAAAGTCAGCCGTGGGCGAGGATGCTCTTTCGGCCGAATTTGCCATGCACCAGGCCTACGCTGATAACTACAAAGAATCAACGGGTATGGCGTTGGAAAATTTAGATATACTGGATATTGATGAAAAAGCTTTTCGGGATTTACTGGATATTTATCCACGCTCCTGGTCATCCAACTTAAAAAGCATCTCGATCAACCCTCATTTCGTAACCATGCCTTACCCAGGTTTGGAAGGAGAAGCTGAATTCGCACATTGTGAAAGGACCTGGAAAGGCGACCCCATTAAAATAGAGTTCACTTCCGATTCTTTAAGAAGCGCGAGCCGTAACACGAGATTGTTCGTTCTAGAAACGATGTCGCATGAATTGGCACATGCGGCAGATCCAGGTTCAAACGTCAGATTAAGTGCCAAACAATCGCTTAGCCTGAAGTATATGACTTTGGTTGCAGTTTCAGATCCGGGTCGCCCAAAATTTTCTTATCCTGAATCAATAAAGGCAAAAACCGATAAAGATAAACAAGCCGAGACCCAGGCCAAGATGACGGAATATTTTGCGGAAATCATGGATTTTGCCATTAGCCATGCCAACGGCAACACATGGGAGACTTGGCGCTTAAATCTTATCAAACGCTTGGAATCAGAAAAGCATGCCACGCCTCAAGCAGCTGAATGGAACGTGAAACTCATTAAAGATTATTTTCAATGGAGCGACCCGGATTATAAAGTATGGGAGGCGGGACGCAATTTTTGGAAACAAGTCGACAATATTGAGAATATCCGGTCACACCGCGGGCTTGAACGCGGATATAAGTTGATTCCAGAAGACCTGGTCGCCCAACTTAACGAAATAATAAATGATACGACGACTCGACCGGAGGAAATTGAACACCAATATTCGAGAATAGAAGAACTGCTTTGGCAAGATGTTAGAGCCATCGAAGACAATACGGATGCCAAAAAAATACGGATGATCGATGCCATAAAAAATTTTAACAGTCTGATCGAACAGGCCATGACTATACGCAATATTCGATTAAATATACCGGGCGGCCGTAGTCATATTGTTTCAGGCGAAGAAGTGGAAAGCAGAGTTGAAAGTTTTTATAGAGAATACGGTCAGCTCGACGAGGCATCAAAACAAGCCGCCAAAAAAGAAATGTTCAAGAGATTGGCAATCGCTAAAGAGAAGGCTCCGCCGAGCTAATTGACAATCCCAGCCCTACGTGCTATATTGTTTGTATAAATGAATAACGGTTGCTGCCAATTTGGGCTTAAATAAGCCAAATTCCAATAGTCGTGATTCAAGACAGTTAAACGTTTTCTGAATCTGATAGATCAATCTTTTTGAGATATATACGCCCTAAACGGCGACGACGGTTTAAGAATTTTTATTTCCGCCACAGGCGGACAAGTATGTCACTGTTCTACAAATACCCTCCTTCCGGCAGGTCCGGCAGGTTCGGTAACAGCGGTTCTAGCTTTAACCGTTTCAAGCAATCTCCCCAAGCCAATGCTGAGCCTTCCGCTCACAGGATTGACCATAAGGAAATCATTGCCAAAGCCATCAAACAAGCGGCTTTGAAAACCGAGCACCTGCGCAGCGCCGCTGCCAGCACGCCAGTCATCAAAAGCCCCAGAAACGCGCCTGGCCCCATCGAGGGCAAGGGAGGTTTCAATCACGCTAAAGGCAAAAAGGCCAAAGGCAAGCAAGGCGGTCGCCGCCGTGGCGCTTTTGAGCCGGAAGAAGTGCGTCTGCACGCCTATAAGCACAAACCGCGCCTCAAAACCGGCACGGATAAGGACACCCTGAGCAAGGATGCCCGTCTTAAGATTATGGTGCTGGGCGGCAACGAAGAGGTCGGCCGCAACATGTCGCTCATCGAGTATAAAAACGACATCATTTTGATCGACATGGGGTTGCAATTCCCCGAAGACGACATGCCGGGCGTGGATTACATCATCCCGAACATCGGTTATCTCGCGGACAAGCTCAAGAATATCCGCGGCGTGATCATTACTCACGCCCACTTGGACCACATCGGCGCCGTGCCGCACCTCATGCCTCGTTTGGGAAATCCTCCCTTGTTTACGAGCGCCCTGACGGCCGGCATCATCAAGAAACGCCAGGATGATTACAAGAGTTCGGTCCAACCCAAGATTCACGTGGTCAAATCCGACGACGTGCTCCAGTTGGGCAGCTTTAAGATCGAATTTTTTCGCGTCTCTCACAACATTCCGGATTCGTTCGGCGTGGTAGTCCATTCGCCGGTCGGTATCGTGGTCCACACGGGCGACTTTAAGATTGACACCAGCCCTTCGGGCGATCTGCCGACTGAAATCGAAAAGATCAAAGCCCTGGGCGATAAGCACGTCTTGGCCCTCATGGCCGACTCGACCAACGCTTCGCTCCCCGGCCGCCAGCTTACGGAAGGCGACATCCAACACAACATCGACGACATCATCACCAACGCCAAAGGCCGCGTGATCATCGGCACGTTCTCGTCCATGCTAGGCCGCATCCAGCAGATTATTTGGGCCTGCGAGCGCCTCGGCCGCAAAGTGGCCATTGAAGGTTTCTCGATGAAATCCAACGTGGCCATCGCCCAAGAGTTGGGCTACATGAAAGTCCAAAAAGGCACTTTGGTCGACATTAAACAGGCTTTGAAGATGCCGGACAACCAAGTGGCCATCATCTGCACGGGCGCCCAAGGCGAAGACCGCGCCGTGCTCATGCGCATCGCCAACGGCGAACATCAAACCCTGCAAATCGAACCGGGCGACACGGTCGTGTTTTCCTCGTCCGTCATTCCGGGCAACGAACGCAGCGTCCAACGGCTTAAAGATACTTTGTATCGCGAAGGCGCCGAGGTGGTGCACTACCAAATGATGGACGTACACGCCGGCGGACACGCGCGCCAGGAAGATTTGAAATACATGCACCAGATGATCAAACCGAAATACCTGATTCCCATCGAAGGCCATCATTCTTTCTTGAGGTTGCACGCCAAGGCGGCCGAGGAAGGCGGCTTTGATCCTAAAAACATCATGATCGCCGATAACGGCCAAATCATGGAGTTCGATAAGAACCACCAAGGCATGCTGACCAACAAGAAAGTCCCGACTGAATACGTCTTTGTGGACGGCTTGGGCGTGGGCGACACGAACCATATCGTGTTGCGCGACCGCATTGAACTATCCAAAGACGGCGTGGCAATCGTGATGGCCGTTGTTTCGGCGCAAACCGGTAAGCTTTTAAAATTACCCGATATTATCACGCGCGGATTCGTGTTCATGAAAGAGCACGACGAACTCATGCCTTACGCGCGCCGCAAAGTAGCGGCTGTGCTAAAAGACGATGATCCGCGCTCCAGCGCCAACGGGCAATATCTTAAAGATAAAGTTCGCGAAGAACTCGGCCAGCTCCTGTTCGTTAAAACAGGACGCAGGCCAATGGTGCTTCCGTTGATTATTGAAGTGTAAATTAAATCCCCCTTTAACCAGGGGGTTTTTATTATAATAAATATGGTTCCAGTTTATCGCATTACAACCGCGGCCGTAATCTACGATCCGCAGAAAGGTTTTCTTTTGGGCAAACGGAGTCCCAAAGAAGATACGGTTCCCGGCCTTTGGTCCTTACCGGCCGGCAAATTAGAATCCGGTGGACCGGCCGAGGACGTTTTGGAAGACAATCTTAGAAAAGAAGTTCAGGAAGAAATCGGAGTTGAAATAACCGATCCAGAATATTTTGACAGTCACATGTGGACCGACAAAGATCCGTTTAAATTAACTATCGTTTTCACGACCCAAATCGCTTCTGGTGATCCCAAACCCATGGATCCGGAAGAGGTCAGCGAGGTTGGATGGTTCAATCTCGAGGAAATTGAGAGCTTGAATTTGCCGCCTCACGTGCTACGCGTGATCCAAAAAGCATCAGAAAGGCTAAGATTTTAGAGTGGACGCCTTTAGCCAGGCTTGGTAGGATATGCCCATCTCATCAATTTTATGAAGGATATCGTTTTTTCTGGGGTACAGCCGACCCATAGCCTGCACATCGGCAATTACATTGGCGCCCTCAAACAATGGGCCCATATCCAACAGCAGCATCACTGCTATTTTTGTATCGTGGACGAGCATGCCATCACCGTCCCGCATGATCCCACGACCCTAAGGCAGAGGATCCAACTGGTGGCGGCCATTTATTTGGCGGCCGGCATTGATCCAAAAAAATCCATCCTTTTCGTCCAAAGCGAAGTCCCGCAACATACCGAACTTGGCTGGCTTTTGATGACGATCGCCAAAATGGGAGAACTGGAACGCATGACGCAATATAAAGATAAATCGCGGAAAGGCGGGGCCAGCGGCGCCAGTTTGGGCTTATTCGGCTATCCCGTGCTCATGGCCGCCGACATCTTGCTTTACGACACTTCTATTGTGCCCGTGGGCGAAGACCAATTGCAGCACGTGGAGTTAGCGAGAGTCCTGGCCAGACGCTTTAACGAAAGATATGGCGACACGTTCGTCATCCCCCAACCTTTGATCCAGCAATTCGGCGCGCGCATCATGAGTCTGCAAGACCCGTCCGTAAAAATGTCCAAGAGCGACGAGCACGAAATGGCCGCCGTGTTTTTGACGGACGAAGACGACGTGATCCGAAAGAAAATCATGCGCGCCGTGACCGATTCGGAAGCCGGCATTGTTTATGACGCCGAAAAGAAACCGGCCGTTTCCAACCTCATGACGATTTACCACCACATGACCGGGCAGACCATGAAGGAAATCGAGGCGGCTTTTGATGACAAAGGCTACGGGGATTTCAAAAAAGCCCTGGCCGAGGCCGTCATCACCCACGTCGGCCCGATCCGCGCCAAGATCCAAGGCTATTTGGATGATCCAACCGAGTTAAACAAAACATTAGACGCCGGCCGCGACAAAGCCCTGGCCGTAGCCGAAGCTAAAATGAAAATTGTTAGGAATAAGATGGGATTGGGAAGGTGAAGCATGTCAAAACACGATTATTCTCAAAGAAAATACGAGATCGTCCCCTACGACCAGAATTGGCCGATAATCTTTGAAAAGGTAAAGGACGAAGTAGCTCCGATTTTTGGCGGCATCGCGGAGAAAATTGAACACATCGGCAGTACTTCAGTTCCAGGGATGGTTAGTAAACCAACTGTTGACATCTTGATTACCGTAAAAGACATTAATTTGGTCGATGAGTTAAACGACAAAATGGCCGATCTGGGATACGAAGCACTTGGCGAGTATGTAACTCCGGGCAGCCGACTTTTTGCTTTAAATAAGGATGGAAACAGATTGATAAATATCCATTGTTTTCCCATTGACCATGAAAAATCAAAACGTTTCCTCTTATTCAGGGATCATTTACGTTCTCATCCCGAAGAAGCGGCTGCTTACTCCAAGCTCAAGCTGGATCTTTTTGAAAAATATCCCGATGATTACGGCGCGTATCGACAAAAAAAGGATGCTTACATGAAAGAATTGGAAAAACGAGCAGAAATTTGATCATCAAAAAAAGGCTTATGATTTATCTCATTGGCGGTCCCCCGCGATGCGGCAAAACCACGTTAGCAAAAGCTGCATCAAAAAAGATGGGCATCCCTTGGATTTCTTGCGATACATTGGAAGTCATCGGTGGAGCCTATATGAGTCGGAAAGAATGGAACGATTCACATCCCTATGCCTTTTTACGTAAAAAACATAAGACCAACGATGAGTTCTACGATACTTACTCATCAAAAAAGATCGTAGACGTTCTTAGAAAAGAGGCCGAGCCGGTATTCGCCGCGATTGACATGATGACAATCTGCGAAATCAAAGACGGAAACGACTATATCATTGAGGGCTATCACATCCTTCCCCGCCTGGCTCAAAAATTGATAAAGAAATACGGAAAAAAGAACATTAAGGCAATTTTTATAGTGAAACGCGACGCTAAAAAATTCGCTGAAGACGTCCATAAAAGCACCACGCCCAATGATTGGCTCATTTTAGGAACTAAAAAAACTGGCACATTTCTGAAGATCGGGAAAATGGTGGCACTCTATAGCCAACGTTTCGAGATTGAAGCAAAAAAATTTGGATTCAAAGTATTTTCAATGGATGAAAAATTCGAAGAACAATTGCTTCAAGCCATCCGATATCTCAATAAATAAATACCGAAGGTCTGAACAGACCAGCGAGCCTTCATTGGACGTCCGACGTCAGTGTCACTTTTTAGTCATCACCCAACGCACTAAAAAGAAACCCACGACCATCAAAACGAAAAGGAATATCAAAGGAATCTTCTGGCTTTGCAGGGCATCACTCGCGAAACCGTACAAGATAGGCCCGATTGAAACCGCCGCCTGTGAAATAAACGAATAGATGCCAAACTGGTAGCCCGATTCGCTTTTCTCGATGATGTTGGCGTATTGGGCGCGGATAAGCGATTGACTGTTGCCAATTGTCAGGCCGGTTAGAATGGCTATGACATAAATAGATATCCCGTTTGACTTCATAATCATCAGCGCTATGACAATGCCCCAAATTAAAATCGAAAGGCCCAATAGCCTGATATCTCCTATCCTCCTGACCAGTCTGCCCCCGAACCAGGTCGCGGGAAACCCAATCAGCTGAACAAGCAAGAGGATCATGCCTATCTTTTGATTAGTGTATCCAAGTTCTTTGGAGGCAAAAATTGAGAAAAAGAGAATAATCACCGTAATGCATTCGCTTATGAGCCAATATCCGATCAACAAGGCAATCTTACGCCTGCGCGATATAGCGCCGGTTTGACTTGCCTTAGCCTGCTCAACATTCAAAACGGCCGACTTTAAGCCGTTAAGGGCATGGAACGAAAAAATCAGATAAAAGATCGCCACGCTTAAAAAAACCAAAGGCGAGTACTCAGACAAAACGCGTTGAAGGATCACGACGACTACCATGCTCACGATGCCTCCGATATACCCAAACCCCCACGCAAAACCGCTGTATTCGTAAGTGCTGCTTTTTTCGGCAACATGAGGCAGAATCGAATCGGACAAAGAAAGCGACGCGATAAAAACCGAGTTAGTGAAAATATAAATATAAAAAACCCAGCTCGCCCATTCGCCGACTGCCAAAGACATGGCCGACATGCCCAAGAAACTCGCGATAATCGTCCATTGAAAAACCTTTAATCGATTATGCTTATCCGAATATTTACCGATGATTATTGCCAAGACTATCCCACAGGCCGTCGAGATCCCATTAGCTATTCCCCAAGCGCTTAGGCTGTAGCCCTTAGTCAATAAAACCGTGGAGAAATAAATGGGCAGCAAAAAAGCCTGATAAATCAAGACATAGCTGGAATTGGCGAAGTCATAGAAAGCCCATCTCCAGACATTCTTAGGTAGGTTCATATTATCAAGGTTATTTCTTAGTCATCACCCAAACGCCGTTCCAATCACCGGGCGGCGGTTCTTGTAAAAAGTGATCGGATCGAGCTTTGAGCGTCTTTGATGGCCCGTCTTCTGGACGTTCAGACAGTAACTCGGACGTTAATTGGACGGCTTGGGCAAAGTCTTTTGCGAAATAAGCGGCCAAGGCATCCTCGAATTTCTTGATGAATTGCTTGTCGGCTTGCGACGCGTTCTTATTACGCTTCATGACTTCAAAAATCTTAACCGGCTCCTTCTTGCCTTTGACGGCCACCAGGTCAACTTGGCGTATAAGGTATCCGTTATTGAGTTCCTGGCGGGCAGACTCGGTGATGAGAAGACAAACTCCGTATTCTTTGGTCAAAGACTCAAGGCGCGAACCCAGGTTAACGCTGTCGCCGATCACGGTGTAATCAAACCGCTCCTCGGATCCCATATTACCGACCACCATCTCGCCCGTGTTAACGCCCACTCCGATCTTCAACTCCACGTCCCCAAACGCTTTATTCGCGTTCATCTCCTTCAAAGCTGAGAGCATGTCCAACGCCGTCTCAACCGCGCGCTTGGCGTGGTCAGGTTGATCAAAAGGCGCGTTCCAAAAAGCCATAACCGCGTCGCCGATGTACTTGTCGAGCACGCCTTCGTGCTTAAAAACCTCGGCCGTCATGCGCGAGAGGTATTTATTCATGATCTCAACTAATTTTTCAGGATTCAAACCTTCGGAAATGGAAGTGAAGCCGCGGATGTCGGAAAAAAGAACCGTCATCTTGCGCCTCTCCCCTCCTAATTTGAGTTTCGAGGGATCCGAAAGGATGGATTCGACGACCGACTCGGTCACGTAGCGCGAAAAAGCGTTGCGGATTTCGCGTTTTTGATATTCAGCCGCGATGCGGCGCTCGAGCATGACGGCTCCAAAGCCAAAGAGGATGGCAATCGTCGGCCACAGGAGATCCGCGATCCAACCGCGGTCAAACAAGACGAACGAGGTGGCTATCGTGATAATCCAAAGGCCAACGGCGAGCGGAATGGCCCAGCGCGCTTTGAGTTTTGGCACCAGAAAACCCAATATGGCGCCGATCAGGATCAGCCAAAAGATTGATAAGGCGATTGGGACTTCGCGGAGATAATCTTTTTTAAGCAAAGTGTCGAGCAGGGAGGCGTGAATCTCGATGCCGGGCATTGGTTGCGTGACGGAAGTCGGGACCAGCTGCTCGTCGTGAAGATCAGGGGCCGTCGAACCGACTAAAACGAAACGCCCGGCCAGCTGTTCGGGTTTGACCTTGCCGTCGATTAAGTCAGCCGCCGAATAAGTCGGGAAGCTGTGCTTGGGCGAGTTGATGTAATGCACGATCAACTTGTTTTGTCCGTCGACAACGCTTTTTGGATCGAGGTTAAGGCCAGCGATTTCAGCAATCTGCAAGGTAAACGCCGGCAGGACGACTTGGTCGGACGGCTTGTCGGAAAAAACCCAAATCGGCACGCGCCGGACCACGCCATCAGGATCTTGCGGCGTGTTCGTGTGGCCAAGCCGCGCCGCGGCCGAGGCGATGAGCGGAATGGGCGTCAAAACGCGCGCCGGATCATAAAATAATTTTGAATTTTTGGCGATCAAGGTCAGTTCGATCGGCAAAACCACGTTGCCGGCTTGGCGCAAAGAATCGGCCAGGGCCTTATCATTCTCTTGATCGGACGTTTCAGGAAAATTGACGTCATAGCCAATGGCCAGCGGCTTGGCCTGGCTGATCTTGTCGATCACTTGGGCGTGCACGGCGCGTGGCCAGGGCCAACGGCCCAGCCGCGCCATCGCGGCATCATCGATGGCGATGATAGCCACGCGCGCGTCAGGCGCTTGTGACGTGAACAGCCTATCCGTCAGGCGATGGCTCCAGGTCGAAAGCAAGCCCAAGGCCATGCCGGCCGCGCATAAAAGTCCGATGGCCAAGCCGACCAATAACGGTCGCTGCCAGTCGTTTCGTTTTTTGCCAAATTGCATATTTGAATTTATTGCAACCCAGTGACCGCCGTAGCCACAATCTGGAAATAAGCGTCACCCGAAACTTTGCTGCCGCCGTCGCTATAAGTTGCCGCCACGGTTACTCCCCCGGCCGAGTTGCCGGCCACGATGCTGGCGCCGGCCATGGTGGCCAACGAGTTGGAAAGTGACCAGGTGACGGACGAAGTCACGTCTTTGGTGAATCCATTATTGTAATAAGCCGTGGCTGTCAAAGGTTGCGATTGGCCAGGCTTCAAACTGATGTTAGTTGGCTGAATGGTCAATCTCGATAAAGTAACCGACTGGTTGATGGCCAAGGAAGTCTGGGCCGATAAAATCTTTCCGCTATCATTAACCGTAGCTAAAATGGTTACTGAACCTGCTTTGGAAGTCTGGAAAACCGAACCGGAAAGCGTGCCTAAACTGCCGTTGATCTGGAAACCCGCATTGGCGGTAACGTCCAAAGTCGATCCATCTGATTTATAGCCTTTGACGAACAGATTCACTTTATCTCCCACATTGGCCGGATTAGGTTGTGCGAAAAGCTCGATCCTAATCAGCCCAAGGCTTGAAGGATTTTGGGTTGCGGGAGGATTCGTCGGAGTAGTCGCTTTTGTAGTTGTGACCTGAGCCTGAGTCGTGGGCGCGGTCGAGTTGGAAGAATTTGGCTGACCGCTAGGAGGATTGGTTTGCGTGGTCGTGGCCGTCGTCGAAGTTGCTGTCGCTCCAGGTAATTCTGCTCCTTGCCCTGGGACGGAGCAGGCTTGCAACCGTTTATTCAAATAATCTAGACGCAAGCCCTGAACTTGCATCTTCTCGTCCAAAATCGTCCTTTGATTATTGGTCAAGCCGGATTTAATTTTATCAAAATCATTCTTCTGCCTGGCCATCCCTTGAATAACCGCGTTGATGGCTTCTTTGACCTGGTCGGAATCCTTAAGTTCGCATTTAAACCGCTCGGCTTCGTCCAACCTGGCGTCGACAGAGAGGGAACGCGCGTAAAAAGTTTGCGCCGGAACGTCTTCCCAGGCCAAAGCATAGAGATCTTCCATGGAAATCTTGAATCTAAAGACGTTGCTATTCGGATCGACTTCGGAGACCGCCAACAGCGCCTTGCCGATAACGGGTTTTAAAGCCGTGCGATAATCGCTCCCCTGGTTTCCGTCGATTAAAGCGTTAATGTCTTTTTCTATTTGCGACAACATCTGATAAGCCAAACCTGATTTGCCGCGGTTAATCAAATCATAGACCTGGCCGAGCTGGCGTCCGATGTAACGGGACTTCAATTCCGGCGCTTTCTTGCCAGCCAAAGACAAATGCCAGCCTTCAGACCAGCGCGAGACTTTGTAAAGCCAACTATCCGGTTTTATGCCCTTGCTCCCGCCCAAAGAAGCCATGATGGCGGTTGTTATTTTTTCAAGATACTGAGCATCTTGTTGCCTATTATTATTCAACCAAGTGTCTTCTTCTATGTTTATCCTTTGCAAAATATCATTTGATACGGTGGTCGTGGAAGAGATGTCTCCCCTACTTTGAACCTCGCCCGTGGGCTTGAAATCCATCCATTGGCCGCCGACAATGAATTCGGGTTTAGTGTTCCGAACTTTAGCTTCGCGGACAGCCGCGTGATCGACCAATAAGCTGATTTTGTCTTGGCTCGCGGCTAAAAGA
The DNA here is from genome assembly GCA_028715505.1 of Patescibacteria group bacterium. GTDB lineage: Bacteria > Patescibacteriota > Patescibacteriia > 2-12-FULL-60-25 > 2-12-FULL-60-25 > MWCR01. The sequence goes on along the minus strand of JAQURS010000001.1, from coordinate 196,259 downwards.
AAAGCCGTACCGCGCACGGTTGCGATGACTTGGCTGGATTGGCCTTCGTAAACGCTATCTAAATCGATAAGGCGTAAGACGCGCGACCAAGCCCGCCCGGCCCCGAGCTTCCATCGATCAATAAATGTCGTGTTATTTAAACTTGCTTCCGTTATGGTCAGATTTGAATTCTCGTCCAAACGCGTAACCGCCCTGTCAAAAACCATGAGATCAACTGCCGATCCATTATCTGTCATGACTTGATCTCCAGGCTGAAGTTCCATGCCGTTACTGGCCTTTTCTTTGTCTTGTGAGCCTGACCTGATGATGTTGGCCGTTCCTTTTTCGACGACTAGCTGTATTCTGGGCTGGATATCTGCCGGCAGATTGCCCAGGGACCAAAACCACCAGTAGATAGCCCCGAGCAGGACCAGGATTATGACCACCAACCACGCGATCTTCGAGCGTTTACGCATATCGCCGTAATCATACCAATAAATCGATATCCTAACAATTGACAAAAGGCCGATTTTCTGGTATGGTTAGCCCACTCAGGCTAGACGGATGACTGCCCCGTGAGACGCGCAAGCGAATTTTACGGGGAGGAAAGTCCGGACACCATATCTCGTTTCGAGCCTAGCTCGACACGAAGCAAACTGAGAGCCGCTAACGGCGGCCGGGATATAATGGAGCGAACGAACGGACACGTGCCGAACGTTCCCCAGAAACCCAGGGAAAGTGCCACAGAGACAATACTAGCCCGATGCAAATCGGGTGAAAGGTGAAAAGCGGAACAAGGTGGATGTGTCATAAAGACCTCCAGCCTGCCATGTTCCTCCTGCCATGGTGACATGGCTGTGCGGCAAACCCTCTCTGGTGCAAGAGCAAGATTCCGGAACCCTCATTAGGATCCGGAGCTGGTCGCTCGCACGATCCCGCAAGCAATTGCGGGGCTAGATAGATAGTCATCGTTCCGATGAAAATCGGAATACAAAATTCGGCTTATAGTCTGGCCTGAGACAAAAATCCGCGTGGGTAGAGACGCAAAATCTTGCGTCTCTATCAACCCACGCGGATTTTTTGTATAATGTGGCCATGAATCGTTTTAATTTGTGGTTTACGGCGCTTCGGTTGCCTTTGGATGCCATCGCCCTGGCTTGCGCCGCCGCGGCCGCTTACCTGCTCCGTTATTCGCGTTTTGCCACGGAGGTCAGGCCCATTTTGCAAGACATTCCATATTCGGCTTACGTCCAAACCAGCATCACCTTCATCGGAGTTTGGATTTTGATGTTCATCATTGCCGGTTTGTATTCCACCCGGCCCATGCGCGCCTGGAACGAATTCGGACGCGTGATTTTGGCTTGCACGGCCGGCGCCATGGTCCTGATCGCCTCGGTTTTCTTCCGCCGCGAACTCACCCAGTCACGTTTTATCGTGATAGCCATCTGGGCATTGTCAATCTTCTTTGTATATTTCGGTCGCTTGATCCTCCGGCTGATCCAACACCAACTTTTGAGGCTTGGGCTTGGACACATGCGGGTGGCCATGGTCGGCGGTGATATTCAGGCGCAAAACTTAAACCAGATTTTCAAGCAGTCCCCTATCTTCGGTTTCACGGTAGCCAAACAATTAGGTGACTGGAACGATTCGCAGCGCGAGACTTTAAGATCAGCCGTTAACCGGCGCCAAATAGACGGCGTGGTTTTGGCTGATCCTGATTTGCCTAAAGAGAAAGCTTTGAATTTGATCAATTTCGCGAGCACCAACCAACTCAAGTTTTGGTATTTAGCTGACGTGTTCGCGGCCAGCTTCACCAACATCGAAGTCTCCACGCCCGGCGGCGTGCCTTTGATCGAAGTCAAACCTACGCCGTTAGACGGTTGGGGCCGCATCGCCAAACGCGCCGAAGACGTTGTTTTTTCCATCCTCCTGCTAATCCTCACTTCCCCGCTTTGGATTATCGGGGCTTTGCTGGTCTTGTTTGAGGACGGTTTTCCGATCCTTTATAAAAGCGAACGCGTGGGTGAAAAAGGTAGAGTTTTTTTCGCTTATAAGTTGCGCTCAATGTACAAAAAGTTTTCGATTGGCCCGCAATTCGCCAATTCAAAAAAGAATTTGGAAATGGAACGCGAGTTGATCAAGACTAAGAGCATCAAGGAAGGCGCCGTTTACAAAATCGCGGACGATCCGCGCGTCATGAAGGTTGGAAAATTTTTGCGCCGCTGGTCAATCGACGAACTGCCCAATTTCATCAACGTTTTGACTGGCGAGATGTCGCTCGTTGGCCCGCGCCCGCATCAGCCGCGCGAAGTCGATAAGTATTCCGATTCGCAACGCCGCGTCCTGACGATCAAACCCGGTATCACGGGCATGGCGCAAATCTCCGGCCGCAGCGATTTGGTCTTTGAAGAAGAAGCTCAGCTCGACATTTGGTATATCGAAAACTGGTCCCCTTTGCTTGATCTCTATATCTTATTGAAAACGCCTTTTGCGGTGATACAGAAGAAGGGAGCTTATTAACAAACATACCGCCCCGATGTTCCCCTCCCATTTTAGGAGGGGACTTTAGTTTGTTTAAATAGTTTTAACTCGGCTCTGTCATCCAAAGGATTGACAATTTCGTTAAAAAATGATACCCCATTTCCCACAAGGAGGCATGACATGCAGAATACCGCACTTTACGACAAGTACAGCAAAGGCAGGCATTGGGATCAGCATTCGAGGCTCCACGCCGAATTCTTCGCCTTCTACCTCATGAGCGACTGCTTCCAGGGCAAGCTCGTGGACCTGGGATGCGGCGCCGGGCGAGATGTGGAGACTTACACTAACATGGATATCGATGCGCTTGGTGTCGATATCAATGAACAGGAAATTGAATCTGCACGCCGCCTTCGGCCACGCTGCAAATTCCAAGTCGGCGATATTTGCCACCTGCCCTTTCCAGATTCGAGCATCGACGCCTGTTCGATGCTCAACGTGATCCACTATCTGGATCAACGCGCGGCTTTGGAAGAAATCAGGCGTGTGCTCGTGCCTTCGGGTTTGCTATTCGTGCATTTCAATCTGCTCATTACGGACTCGTCAGGGCGGGTTGATTATTCCCAAGAGGAACCAGCTGTACGCGAGTTAATCGCAAGATGGAAAATGCTCGTTCAGCATGACCTCAAGCGGGTCGATCCACAGCCTGTAGAGCACACTCATTCCTTCCTGGAACTCGTGCTCCAGAAATAGTCTCGTTGAACCGCCGCCTAACCAGCGACGGCGTTTTTTAATAAAAAAATCCGCTCTCGAGCGAGATGCGGATCAGAGGCGAACCATCAGCCCCATTCGATGGTCGCGGGCGGTTTGTCGGACAAGCGGTAGACCACGGCGCCGACAGCTCGAACTTCGTTGGTGATGCGCCGCGCTACGTGACGCAGGAAGTCGTTCGGCAACTCGGCAGCAGTGGCCGTGAAGCCGTTCACGCTCCAGACGGCCCACAGAGCCACCACTACTCCGCTGGCCGCATCATCGCCCTTGGTGCAGGTGGTGACGGATTGGGTGATCACGGCTCCGGCTTGCCAGACGGTGTCGTACAGCTGCCATTTACGCAGCTCCTCGATCCAGATGCAATCGACGACTCGCGCCATGGCCAGCTTGTCGGCCGTGACTTCGCCTTCGACGCGGACCACCAGGCCAGGACCGGGGAATGGATGGCGCACCAGCAACTCTTCGGGAACTCCGATAGTGCGACCGATGTTTCGGCCATTGTCCTTGACGCAGTCAGCCAAGGGCAACAATTCCGGAAGCTTGAAGTCCAGATTGGTGTTGTGATGCTGCTTGATAACGGCTTTACGCGCGCCAGCATCGTAGCCTCCCCCGCTCTCCGAAATATCAGTGTAGAGGGTGCCCTGAGCGATGAAGGAAGCTTCGAACTGCTCGGCTTCCTGCTCTAGGATGGCTTTGTACACGCCGCGCATGGCGACGCGCTTGGCCTTCATGGTCACGTGCCCGGCCAGAACGTCCAAAAACTGCTGCGTGGCGTCCACGACCTTGAGCTCGAGCCAATCCTGACCGCCGAAATACTTGAGCACGAATGCTTCGTCGTCCGGACGATCGATCCCGCGGATGTAGATGGCGCGGATCCGGCCCGATTTGCCTCCCAAAGCTTCCTTGAGCAAGTAGGCCACGGTCGAGGAATCCGATCCGCCTGAAAGGGCCAGGAGCACGCGCTTTTCGCCGATCTGCTCGCGAAGCTGCCGAATCTTATGCTGGGCGATATTTGTCGCCGGGAAGCAATCCTTGGCACAGCAAATCCGGAAACAGAAGTTTTCCAGCATGCGTAGCCCATGCGTGGTGTGCGTGACCTCAGGATGGAACTGCACGCCCCACAGGTTGTGATAACGAGCCGCGGCCACGGGAGCGTTGTCCGTCTTGGCAATGACATGCAAACCATCGTGCGGCTCCACGCGATCACCGTGACTTTCTAAAACGGCAGTGAACCCACCGCACCCTTCGAAGAGCTTCGAGGATTTGTCCAGGGTGGCATCGTGCACGCCAAATTCTCGATGGCCGGCGGATGCCGTAACCGTGAAACCCGCATAATCGGCCCACATCTGGAATCCCAGACAGATGCCCAAAATCGGCATCTCGAGTTCGAAGATCTTCCTGTCGAAGGGCGGCGGCTCAGTTTGGACCGAAGCCGGTCCGCCGGAGAGGATGATCCCCATGGGCTTGAGTTCACGCACGTCGTCGGCCGTGACAGAGCTAGGATCCGCTACCAGGCAGAACACGCCCAGCTTTTCCAGGGACTGCTTGATGAGATGGTCGAATTGGCTGCCCATGGCAAACAGAAGGAAAACCTCCTTGGTTTGGCGCACGCGCATCTCTTCCTGAACTTCTTCCAAAGCCGACTTGGTTGCTTTTTTGAAGGTGCTTAGCACGGTTCCTCCTTTGTAAAAACCCGCCGACACCTTAGCTCAAAGCCGTTAAAATTGCCATATTTGACGGGATTACCGGCTGCCTTTAGACTGGCGACAGCTCCGTACAATTCAACCTAGGAAAGGAGGGCCTCATGCCCAAATTCCCCCCGAACGTGGTCTCCGAATCCATCCCCGGTCTCGAACGCGTGCACCAAGGCAAGGTGCGAGATACCTACGTCCTGCCAGGCCATCCGGACAAGCTGCTCGTGGTGGCCACCGACCGTCTGAGCATATTCGATTTCGTGTTGCCCGCGCTCGTGCCCCAGAAAGGCGAGATCCTCACGGCCATGAACTACTTCTGGCGCCAGATGATAGAGCCGCAACTCAATCACGACCTGCTCGCCGGTGGCGCAGAAGTTAATGAGTATCTTCCGCCCGAACTCCGCGAGAATACAAACTTGTTGCAACGCGCAGCGGTGATCCGCAAACTCAACATGTGCGACTGCGAGGCGATCGTCCGCGGTTACCTGACCGGGAGTAGCCTCAAACCGTACAGCGCGACGAAACAAGTCTGCGGACACAAGCTGCCGCCCGGAATACTGGATGGTGACGATCTCCCCTTCCCCATCTTCACGCCCACGACTAAAGCTAAGGAAGGTCATGATGAGCACATCACGGCCGACAGCGTGGCGGAGAAGTATGGCGCCCGCGTTGAACGCTTTTCGCTCCAACTCTATCAAGCCGCGCAGGCTTATGCCTCCAAAAAAGGCATCATCCTGGCCGACACAAAGTTCGAGTGGGGGCAAGATCCCAAAACCGGCGAGTTCGTTTTGGCCGACGAAGTGTTGACCCCAGATTCCTCTCGCTTTTGGGAGATGACAGCTTGGAAGAAGCGGGGAATCTATTCAAGTCCTCCATCATACGACAAACAGTTCGTGCGTGAATGGGGCAAAAAGTTCGACATCAATAAGCAGGATCCTTGCAAGCCCGAGGACGTCGAGTTCGTTCACGACCTGAAGGTGCCGGATGATATCGTCAGACGCACCACCCAGCTCTACCGCTACATCTTCTGGCGGCTGACTGGACAGAAGCTCGAATCCTTCCAGAACGAGGTGATGGACTTGGACGTAAAGCCGCCCAAGGTCAAGATCGAGATCGTGATCGGTAGCAAGTCCGACCTCGGCCAAATGGAAGAGGGGCTCGCGGTCCTGAGACGCGTTCAAAGCGAGGGGGAGACCGAGGTGTATTGGAACGTGATCAGTTGCCACCGCAATCTCAATGAGCTGGCGCGTTATGCCCACAACCTACCAGAGGACGTGATCGTGATCGCGGGTGCCGGTATGGCTGCGGCTCTGCCCGGAATTCTCAAAACCATGCTGGTCGATGAAGGCAAGAGTCACATCCCCGTGCTCGGCGTGGGTTTCGACGGCAAGAGTGAGGAGGATAATCTGGCCGCGCGCCTGAGCATCGAACGAGTGCCGGGCCAGCCGGTGTTGTTCGACCCGAACGGCAAGGCCTACTTAGGACGGAGCGGCTTTACGAGCGCCTGCTGGTCGGCTCTCAGGGACGAGTTCCTTCCGGTCGATCCTCCCGAAAGCAAGCCCGCCCTTTTGCATCAACCTCTGATCCCAGAACCTGAGTCCCGGTGAACCTAACCGGGCTTTTTCTTTACCTTTCCGTCAAATCTGGTTAAGATGGTCACGCTCTTTTTTATAAATCATTTATTTTAAATATGACCAACTCAAGCCAAGAGTGCTGCCCGGAGTTTCATCCCGAAAAGTGGGACCAAAAGTCCCACGATTGGTATGGCAAACCTTTCATCAAAGACAGCCTGCCGACCTTTTTCCATATCCCCTTCCCTCCCATGATCGGCCAGAAGATGACCAAGCTTTGGAAGATGGTGGAAGGCGCGCAAAAAGCCGAGCCGGATAAGACAGATACCCTTTTGCTCTTCAGGGATCCTAGTCCGTTCAAGTCCGAGATGTACGTTTCAGTCACCGGACCCGTGCCCGAAGCCGAAAACGTGAACCTATCCGGATCATTCATCAGTAAAGTTTTCGCTGGCGCTTACAATGACATTCCTAAATTTATCAAAGAGATGGACGGATACCTGGCCGGACAGGATAAAAAGGCCAAAGATTATTACGTCCATTACGCCTATTGCCCCAAGTGCGCCAAAAAATTCGGCAACAACTACATGATCCTGTTCGCGCAGGTTTAGGCTTGACATTCCTGGCCGACAAAGCTGTGCCGGGCCTTTAGAATAGGGCCATGCCGACTGATGTCCAGAGGATCAAAGAGGAACTGGGCAAAACGCGCATCGCCCTGGTGCACGATTATTTGATGCAGGACGGCGGCGCCGAACGCGTTCTGGCAGCCTTCCAAAGGATTTTCCCGCAAGCGGACACGTACGTGACGGTTTACAACCCCAAAAAAACCCATCCTGATTTCCAGAAGAAAAACATTCGCACGTCTTTTTTGAACGATTGGCCGTTGGCCAAGAAATTTTACGAGTGGTACTTGCCTTTCTATCCCCTGGCCATCGAACATTTGGATTTGAGCAAATACGACCTCATCCTTTCTTCCTCGATTTCTTTTGCCAAAGGCGTGATTACCCCGGCCGGATCAAAACATTTCAGTTACGTTCACACGCCGACGAGATTTTTATGGGAGCACCGCATCGGATATTTGGCCGACCTCCCCCAACCCGGAATTATCCGCGCCGCCCTGCCCTGGTTTTTGCATAATTTAAGATTGTGGGATAAACAGGCGGCCGAACGGCCGGATTATTTGCTGACGAATTCTGAGACAAGCCGTCGGCGCATCCAGCGCCACTACCGCCGCGAAGCCGAAGTCATCTACCCGCCGGTGGACGTGGACCGCATCCCAATGTCGCGCCATCCCGGCGAGTATTGGCTGGCGGGCGGGCGCCTGGTAGCTTACAAAAAGTTTGATTTGATCGTCAAAGCTTTTGCCAAACTGAACATCCCTTTGATTATTTTTGGCATTGGGCCGGAGCTTAAAAAACTTAAACGCCTGGCCGGCCGCCGCACCAAATTCGTAGGCGCGGTCAATGATGAGGAAAAGATAAAACTTTATCGGCGGGCTATCGGCTTCATCCATCCGCAAATCGAGGATTTCGGCATTACGGCCATCGAAGCTATGGCGGCCGGCCGGCCGGTCATCGCGTTTGGGCAAGGCGGCGCGGCGGAAACGGTCATACCCGGCAGAACCGGCGTCTTCATTGATGCTCAAGCCTGGGAAGATATCGGCGACGCGGTCATTCGCCACAAACCAGAGGCTTACAAACCCGAAGAAATCAGACGCCATGCCGAAAAATTCTCATTCGCGTCGTTTGAAGAAAAAATAATCAAGCAAATTGGCTTCCGTTTGAACCTGGTTCCCGTGCAAGAGACCGACGAAGCCATGTTGGGAAACGTTTATGGCTCGTATTTTGATTGACGCGCGGGCTTTGGCGGACGAAAAAAGCGGAGGCGTGAGTCGGGCGGCCAGATTTTGGATCAAACAAATGATCGGTGACCCGCAAAATGTGACCTTAATCACAACCGGGTGGCGACCCTCCCATGCCGTACAGTCTTTTTGCGATCAAAACGGTTATCAATACCTCCACTTAAAAGTTCCCAATAAGCTTTGGACCTTGCTTTGCTTCTTGAAACTGACTTCGTTCTCAAAATCAGCTGAGAAAAAAATCAGACAAATCGATTTGATCCTCTTACCCAACCTGGGATTCGTTGGAAACCTTCACCGGCCTTACCAGATTCTCATCCATGACTTGTCTTTTATCATTGAACCGTATTGGTTCACGCTGCGAAGGCGTTGGTGGCATAGGCTAATGCCCGTCAGACGATTGATCGAAAACGCGGAAAAGGTTGATTGCGTTTCCCAGCAGACAAAGAGCGATGCCTTAAGGACATTTAAATTGGACAAAACTAGGGTCAACGTCATACCACCCATGAATTTTGGACTGCCGGATGTTCATGCAACCCGACCGAGCTGGCTTTCTAATTCAATCCAACGCTTCGTATTGCTTTTGGGCGGTTCAGATCCCCGCAAAAACATTCATACGGCTTTGCGCGCCATCGAAAGCTACAACATCAACTATCCCACGCAACCAATCGTGCCCATCGTGCTGGGCGGCAAAGTTAAATGCCCATCCGGGCAATGCCCCATTTCTTACGTCAAAGCGCCGGATCAAGTTGGCGACAGTGAGCTGGCTTATCTTTATCAAAACGCCAAGGCCATCCTCTACCCTTCTTGGTACGAGGGTTTTGGTTTGCCCTTGCACGAGGCGCATCAGTTCAAAACCTCAATCATAGCCTCAACGGCAGGAGCTCTGCCCGAGACGGCTCCGCCTGGAACCGTCTTCTGCCATCCGGCCAAGCCGCATGAGTGGTTATTCGCGCTTGAAACTACCTTGAATCAATAAACCTAGACTAAATATCCTATTTATGGATAAGTAGCTTCTAGGATTGACAAAAGTGTCATTTTTTGCTAAATTATCATGTTCTTTACGTGTAGAGGAACGTAAGAATACTTAAATTTAGCGTAACTAAGCCAAATAAATCTATTATGAAGAACCTCTTAAGCCGTGCTTTAACCGCCTTGGTTGCGGTTTTGTGTGCCGTTTCATTAATTCCTTCGGCCGCTTCGGCCGATACTGGTCCGTGGCAATGGACCGATATTTCAGATAAATTATCCGCCCGCGACAATCGTCCGGTTTGGGCCATCGCCCGCGCCGAGCCGTATTGGTACCTGACCGACGGTCAGGAACTTTGGTCCGGCGGACACGTTTGGAAAACTGACGGTTCGATCATGAACGATATTACGGTGGATGTCCGCAATGCCGGACTTTCGCGCGTGGACGACATCGTGAGCGACGGCCAGACTGCGCTTTTCTTGAAGGATATTGCGCGCCGTGACAATCAATTCCAAATCCTGTCGTATAACGGCAGCTTCACTGACCGCACGAGTTTACTGCGCGGATACTTGAATTCCAACGAAGGCATCACGTCCATCACGGGCAATAATGGCACCTGGATGATTGTGACTTCTCAAAACCGCGTATTCAACTGGAACATGGGTTCTAGTTATTTGACCCAAGTTAGCCTGCCCATCACGGCCAGCAACGGCTATAACCAACCGTATTCGGTGCGCCACGTCTCTCCGGCCGACGGACAAAGCGTCTTTTACGCCACGCAAGTCGTGCCCACCTCCGGCGGTTGGATTTTCGCCATTCCCCAAGGCGGTAACGGCGTAAAAGTCTATAACTACCAAAACGGCAATTTCAACCAACTCTCAATCAGCGACCTGTATGATCTGCGGTTTATCGTGAGCAACGGCAGCCAGGTTTATCTTTCGGGATATAACTTTTCCTGCGGCCCGGGTCTTGATTGCAATTCGGTGAACAATGCCCACATTTGGTCAATCAACGGCAGCAATTATACCTACCTTAGCCCGGTTCTGAATTCCAATCTTCAAAATTCATTGAATAAGGCCATCGCTGCCTACAACGGCAAATCCTGGATGATCCTCGTGGGTAAGAATTTATTGCGCTTTGACGGCACTAACTTCCAGTCCTACGGCGAAACCCGCGACTATTTCGTGCAGACCATCGGCAATGGCAATGGCACCTTTCTTTTGGGAGGCGCCGTTTCATCCCTTGGTTCAAGCTCCCCCACTTCGCCTTTGACGGCCAAGCTGGTGCGCGCGGATGAGGGCACGGGTTACGTTACGCCGAGCGTGGCTCCGACTTACACCCAAAACAACGAGAAAGTTGGAACGGTGAACGGCATGAAGAACCGCATCACCTACTGGGCTTGGTTGAACCCGAATTTCCGTTACCAAGCCAGCAACACCAAACCGACTTACACGGTCGGCGCCCAATCCAACGACGGCATTAAAAAAATCGAGCTCTACATCAACGACGTCTATCAAAAGACGTGTTTGCCGGGCAATACCAAAAAGAACACCACCTGTTCAATGACCATTGATCCGGCTGCCTGGCAGACGGTTTCCAATGTGGGTTCGTTCGCCAAAATCACGAGCGGCGCCAACCGCGTGGCTTACGTTCCGGCCAGCATCATCAGTTTTTACGATGCCAACGTGAGCGCCAATATGACGGTTGATAACAACACGCCTTACCTCGTGCGCGGTACGACCAACAACGCCACTGTCACGGGTTACGCCGGCACCGGTTTGAACCGCATCGACATCTACGTGAACGGCTCGGTCCAAAAGACCTGCTCGCTTTCGGGCAATTCAGGTTCCTGCACCCTGGGTTTGAACGGCAATGATTACAACCTGGGTAGCGCCGTTTCATTCAACGGCCGCGCGGTGGCCTCAAACGGCCAAGAAGCCTGGACGTGGCTCGGCACCTATACCGTCACGGATTACAACTACAATTCCAACAGCAATAACAACAATTACACGGGCACCAACGGTAATTTGTCAGCTTGGGTTTGGACCGAGCCTACCGGTTCGGATTTCTCGTCCAGCGACAAGAAGACCATCAAGGCCCAGGCCAATGCCGGCGACGGTTTGCAAAAGATCGAAATCATCGTGAACGGCCAATCCAAGCAGACCTGTAATTTCAGCCGCGCTTACGGCACCCAGAATTGCCAAGTTGATATTTACGGCAGCAATTATTCCAATAGCACGCAAATCCCGGTTTACGTGCGCGCCACGGATTATAACAGCCGCCAGGCCACCAGCCAGACGCTGTACCTGAACACGAACTACAACAATTCCTCGAACTCGCTCTCGACTTGGTTCGATACGACCGGTTCGAGCAATTTGGGTTACAACGAGACTCGTTCAGTCACCTTCTATGGCACTTCGGTCAACGGCCTGCGCCAGTTGGACCTGTACGCCAACGATAATTTGGTTGGCACGTGCACTTATTCGGACGTGGCCAATTCGACCCAGTCCTGCACGCGCTCGATTTACGCCAGTAATTATTCCCAGGGCACGTACGTCACGCTTAAGAGCAAGGCCACCGACCGTTATGGTTACACCGTCTGGTCGACCAATAACCCGCAACTCTACGTGACCAATAACAGTTCGAATAACAACAATAACAACGGCAACGCCTCGGTCTCGCTTTCAACGACCGACAACCGGACTTCGTACGGTTTGAACGAGACGTTCACCTTGAACGCTTACGCCAACGATCCGGACGGCATCCGCCGCATTGATCTCTACGCCAATAACGTTTTGGTCAACACTTGCACGCTCTCGAATTCGACTTACGGCAACTGCTCGTCCAACGTGATCGGTTCCAATTACACGAGCGGCTCCATGTCCTTGCCTTTGCAGGCCAAGGTGACCGATTCGAGTTACAACACGTTCTGGTCAGACATTAAGAACGTGCAGATCGGGAGCGGTAATAATAACAATAGCTATAACACGACCGTCACGATCTCGCTTTCACCGAACCAAACCTCGTTCCAGCGCAACCAGAGCTTTACCGTCTCGGCCAACGCTTACGATGGCAATGGCATTCAAAAGATGGAGATCTACGTCAACAATTCGTTGGCCCAAACCTGCAACTCGAGCTACAACACCTCGGCTACCTGCAGCACCAGCGTGACCGGCTCGAATTATAGCAATGTGACTTCCTTGCCGATCCAGGTAAAGGTGACGGACAATAATTCGAATGTCGTTTGGTCAGACACGACTTACGTCCAATTGACCGACAATTACAATAACAACAGCCAAGGCAATAACCAGATCAACGTTCCGGGCACGCTCAGCGTGAACTCGAGCGCCGACAACGGTTATACCAGCGGCCAGAACATTACGTTCACGGCCAATGGCGCCGACGACAACGGAATCCAGCGCATCGAACTTTACGTCAACGGAGACGTGGTGCAGACTTGCAACGGATCCGGTACCTGCTCCTACACCGGCGGCCCGTACAGCGCGAGTTCGCTCACCTACGGCGCCAAGCTGATAGACAATCTCGGCAATTCAACTTGGAACGGTTACAAAACAATCTACAAAAAGTAATTATCACCCCTTTGCTTCCCCTCTTATTTTAAGAGGGGATCGAGGGGTGATACGGCTCCCGCCTCGGCGGGAGTTTTGTTTGCATGAACCAGGTTGACAAAAAACCATGGTCAGGCAAGGTATGTTCCAATTATGGCCGTCAAAGCCATCCTAATCGCCAGTTTATGTGCGACCTGTTTAAGCCTTGCCCACCCGACTTTGGCGGCGCCGGTTTTTAAGTGGACCGACCTCTCCCCCCAGATTCCCACGACCACGCTTGATCAGACGGCTAATTACCCGCTGATCTCTTTCGCCTCAAGCCGCGGCACCGAATGGCTGGCCGGCAATCCCAATCAGCTTTTCCAAGTCACCTCCAAAGGGAAAATTTTTGATTTGACTCCCGACCTCAAAAATTACGGTTTCCAAAAAATCCGCCAAATCGCTTCGGACGGCCAAGGCTGGCTGGTGGTCGGCGACTCGAGTCCTTGGTTCACCCAACCGGACATGGCTTTTCAGTTTGACGGCATGTATTGGAAAAACGTTAGCCCGATCATGACCTCGCTGCCGCCTCAGGAATGGGTGGGTCAAATCGTGGGCAAACGGGGTTTTTGGATTATTCCCATGAGCCGTAGCCTGATCATTTGGCAAAGCTCGCTCAAGACGATCGCCAATATCCCGTTGCCAAGCGAGTTGATTCAGAGCGGCTATAAAAAAATGGACGTTTATCCGCTTCGCACCGGTTGGCTTATGAGCGTTCTGACCAGCGGTGGACAATGCTTTTACGTTTTCGACGGGCAAGGCTTCAAGAGAGTGGATCGATCATTCGGAGCCATCAATCGGACCACGACTTTCGCCTCGAACGGGGCGGCCGTGCTGGCTTTAACCGCCTTAACCGATCGCAAGAAGCCAACCATCGTTGCTACTTATTTTGACGGATCGGCTTCGCGCCGGCTTGATTCGCATTTTTCATCTTTTGTAGACGCCACGAAAAATGAAATTTTGTTTTTCCCTGAAGCGGGGTTGGTCTGGGACGGTAAAAATTGGATTCTGAAGGATTATCGTCGCCATCTGATGACCTTCAGCGGCCGGTCCCAGGCTTCGAAATTGCCGGATACCCGCGATTATTTCATCGATTCAGCTTACGGAACCAACGGCTACGCGCTGCACGTCGGCTACAATAAAAACAACCGCGGCGAACTCGTGCCGAGGCTGGTCATGACATCGGAGTAATCACTCCTCAATCGGTAATTCTTTTTGTTCGCGGTAATAAGCCAGCTCGCCGTCCATGATTTCAAGCGAAACGTTCTCGCCTTTGAAGTAAATCCTGTCTTCCAGGCTTTTGACTTTGGAAAGCAACTCTTCAGCCAAGAGCGACGGCCAGCCTTCGGCGATTTTTTTTAGTTCTTCCAACCGCTCTTCATAACCGGATAATAACGATCGGCCCTCTTCGATCAAAGGCTGCAGCGAGGATGGATGCGAAGCCCAATAACTTTCCAAAAGGTGGTGGCGGACGCTTTCGATCTCGTTCTTTTCCTCTTGCCTAAAAGCTTGGTCAAAATCCTCATGCTTAAACATCTCGTCCAAGCTCCGGCAACGGGTGGACCGTTTGAATCTTTCCATGAGATGGGCCGTGCTGCGGCGGACGGCTTTTTCCACCATGTCCCATTCGATGAGCGCGCCTTCTTCGCCGAAGAATCTGTGGAGCGCGAACCGGATAGGCCAGACCTCCTTGGCCAGCTCGATCACCAATTCGGCCAAAGCGGTTTTATCCAGCTCTTGGCCGTCGTCGTAAGCCTGGATTAAGGCTTCCGCCTTGGGTCTTGTCTCGGGACCGGCAAAACCGGACCATTCGGCCAAAAAATCCACCATGGGTAAGCGGTTTTTCAGGCTTAATGAAAGCTCCTCCATATCCGGCCATTATAACACGTCCGGACACTTGCCAAATCACCTGGTTCGGAGTATGATCTTGCTACTCAATTTATATATGTCCCCGTGGGCCTAAGACGCGGATTACGCGTCGCTCCGGGGGCGGCTGACTGCCCCGCGTTGGTTTCGCCCGGCAAGGCGGCTAAGAGTAACAGTTATGACAACCAATCCTAATCCAAACGAACCACAATCAGAAATTGCCAAGCTCCTGCAGGAAAA
Source organism: Patescibacteria group bacterium (assembly GCA_028715505.1). GTDB lineage: Bacteria > Patescibacteriota > Patescibacteriia > 2-12-FULL-60-25 > 2-12-FULL-60-25 > MWCR01. The sequence continues at coordinate 181,227 of JAQURS010000001.1, read as the reverse complement.
GAACTACACTTCTTTCCCGAAAATCGGAGACGTAGTGCATGGCAAAGTTATTTCAGTCGGACGTAACGAAGTCAGAATCGACATCGGCGGCCTGGCCGTCGGCTTGGTCCGCGGACCAGAGATGGATCCGCAAGCCAGCTTGGCCGTGGGCGACGAAATCGACGCCACGGTAGTCGACTTGGACAACGAATTCGGCGAGCTTGAACTCAGCTTAAAGGGAGCGGGCCGCAAGAAGACCTGGGAAAAGATCAAGGAACTTTACACGAGCGGCGCCGTGATCACCGCGCGCGTGCTCGAAGCTAACAAAGGCGGCCTCATCGTCCGCTTGGAAGGCATTTCCGGCTTCCTCCCCGTCTCGCAGCTCTCGCCCGAGAATTATCCTCGCGTGCAAGGCGGCGAAAAAATCCGCATCCTGGAAAAACTCAAGGAGTTGGTGACCCGCGACCTCGAAGTCAAAGTCATCGACGTGAATGAAGAGGAAGGTAAGTTTATCGTCTCGGAAAAAGCCGTCTGGGAAACCAAACAGGAAAGCGTCATTTCCAAATATAAGATCGGCGACACGGTAGAAGGCAACGTCACGGCCGTCACCGACTTCGGCGCTTTCGTGAAGTTCGACGCCAACCTTGAAGGCCTGGTCCACATCAGCGAAATCGCCTGGCAGCGCATCGACCATCCGCGCGACGTGCTCAAAGTCGGCGACCGCGTGAGGGCCGAGATCATCAACCTTGAAGGCTCCAAGATCTTCCTTTCGATGAAGAAGTTAGTGGATGACCCTTGGTTGAACGTCGGCGCCAAATACAAGGAAGGCCAATGGGTTAAAGGCCGCGTGCTCAAGATCAACCCGTTCGGTTTGTTCGTCGAGCTTGATCCGGACATCCACGGCTTGGCCCACATCAGCGAATTGGCTGAGAAGCCGGTCAAGGACGTCAACGAGATCGCGCGCGTCGGGGACGAATTCGACTTCCGCATCGTCTCAATCGATCCGCAGAACCATCGCCTGGGACTTTCCCTCAAGAAGCCCAAGGCTGAACCTGAAAAGAAATAACGATCCAAGAAAAAGCCCCTTTTATGGGGCTTTTTCTGACTTGCTAAAGTACCAGGACTTGATAATATTGATGGAAAGGCGCATAATTGCGTTTCTCTTAAACATATGAACCAAACAGTCCGCAACATAATCATCTTCGCCGGAGCCATGGTGATCCTGGCCGTTATTTTGGCGACGACCTCGATGGATACGACCAAGCATACCGATATCGCCAGCCTGGCCACGGCTGTCCAAAAGAATGAAGTGACTAATCTGACCGTAAGCGGAGACCAAGTCGAAGCGACTTACAAAGATGGCAGCAAAACAATCTCAACTAAAGATCCGGCCGAATCGCTTCAAACCACCTTCAAGGATTATGGCATCGATGCCACCCAAATGAGGGCCATTCCGACCGATATTAAGGAAGCCGGCGGCTTTAGCTATTGGGCTTCGCTCATTTTGCCGAGCGCCATTCCCATGCTTTTGCTTTTGGCCATCATGTGGGTCTTCTTCCGCCAAGTCCAAGGGCAGAACAACAAGGCCCTTTCTTTCGGCCAGTTTGCCGGACATGAAATTCTGAAAGACGCGAAGGATAAGGTCATGTTCAAAGACGTGGCCGGAGTCAAAGAAGCCAAACATGAATTAATGGAGATCGTGGAGTTCTTGAAGACGCCCGAAAAGTTTTCCTCGTTCGGCGCCAAGATTCCCAAAGGCGTGTTGCTCATGGGCTCACCCGGAACCGGCAAAACCCTTTTGGCCCGCGCCATTGCCGGCGAAGCCGACGTGCCTTTCTTTTTCATGAGCGGCTCGGAATTCGTCGAAATGTTCGTGGGCGTGGGTGCCTCGCGCGTGCGCGACCTTTTCATGCGCGCCAAGAAGAACGCGCCCTGCATCGTCTTCATTGATGAAATCGACGCCGTGGGCCGCCAACGCGGCTCGGGCTTAGGCGGCTCTCACGACGAACGCGAACAGACCCTGAACCAAATCCTGGTCGAGATGGATGGTTTTGAACCTAACGCGGGCGTCATCATTATCGCGGCCACTAACCGTCCGGATGTTTTGGATCCGGCTTTGCTCCGCCCCGGACGCTTTGACCGGCGCATCGTGCTCGATCCGCCAGATATCGACGACCGCGAAGCCATTCTGAAGATCCATGCCAAACATAAACCTTTAGCCAAAGGCGTTTCGCTCCGCAAGTTAGCCGAAAGGACGCCGGGCTTTTCAGGCGCCGACTTGATGAACTTGATGAACGAGGCCGCCATCCTGGCCGTACGACGTAGCAAAACCGCCATCAGCGAAGATGAACTTTTGGAATCAATCGAAAAAGTCATGCTAGGCCCGGAACGCCGCGGACGCGTCATGAATAAAGAGGAACGCGATACCACGGCTTACCACGAAGTTGGCCATGCCCTGGTCGCCCATCTCCTGCCCCACGCCGATCCGGTGCAAAAAATCAGCATCATTTCCCGCGGACGCGCCGCCGGTTACACCATCAAGACGCCGACCGAAGACCGCCACATGCGCAGACGCGAGGAATATCTCGAAGATTTATCGATCATGTTGGGCGGGTACGCCGCGGAACAGATCATCTTTAACGACATCACGACCGGCGCTTCGAGCGACATGCGGGGAGCGACGCAACTGGCCAAAGACATGGTGACGCAATGGGGCATGAGCGAAGCTCTTGGCCCGCGCACTTACGGCGAACGCGAGGATTTGATTTTCCTCGGCCGCAACATCCATGAGAATAGGGACTATTCGGAAAAGATTGCCGAGAAGATCGACCAAGAAATCGATAAATTGATTGCCGACGCGCTTGAGAAGGCCAAGCAGATTATTGCCAGCAATCGCGAAGCCATGGAACGCGTAGCTAAAATTCTGATTGAAAAAGAGACCTTGGAAAGGGAGCCGTTTTTAGACGCCGTCCAGCTCCCGGCCGCCAACCCGGCCAACCGAACGGTCGCCGCCCAGCCGCCCAGACACAAAGCCCAAACCGGCGGCATCAATCCCGGCCACGTCGAAGAAACTGAATAACACAAAAACGCCCTGAACTCCGGGGCGTTTTTGTGTTATAATTCCGGCCATATGCTTAAGAGCAAATCGATCATTCCGCACGACCGTCCGGTTTACCGCGAGGTCATCCCCCAAGCCCTAAAAACCGCTTGGCGCAATCCTGTCCTTTGGATATTCGGCATCTTTGCCGCCGTTCTCAGTACCGGCGGATCGTTGGACGCCGTTTGGAAATTTTTTAACGCCATCCAAAACCAAGGCAGCGAGCTTTTCATCGGCAACACGGCCATCCAGATCTGGAGAGTGGGCACGGTCGGGGGTTTTCACTTCCTGCCTTTTTTCCAGGCCCTGCTTGCCCTCTTCGCGCTTTGCGTGATCCTGTTGGCCGTCGCCGGATTTGCCTGCGTTAGCCAAGGCGTGCTCATCCAGTCCATCGGCGGGACATGGAAAGATGGGACAAAAGGCAAACTTAAGGCGGCATTAAAAGTCGGCGGGCGCGCCTTGCTCCCAATCGCGGTCCTAAACCTGCTGATTATCGTCTCAATTTGGGTTGCCAGGTTTCTGGTCTCTTTGCCGCTGGCGATCGCCCTTGGAAAAATCAACGCGCTCTATACTGCTATTTACATCGTCTCATTCGTCATCTTCTTCCTGCTCGCCTTAGGCTTAAGCATCATCCAGATTTACGCGCTAAACGCCATGATCCTGCAGGGCGCCAGTTTGGCGGAGGGGTTCAAACGGGCCTGGATCGTGTTAAAAGAACACTGGATCGTTACGTTTGAAACGGCCGTCCTGCAAGCTTTGGTTGTTTTCGTACTGACTATTTTGGCCCTTTTGGCCGGGCTCATCCTCTGCTTCCCGCCAGCCTTACTATATATTTTGGCTATCTTCAGGAATAACTTCACGCTTTTCCAGATCAGCTCGGGCCTCTTCGTGGCCATCGGCTTGCTTTTGGTGGTATTCTTCACGGGTTTTACGGTGACTTTCCAGTATGCCCTCTGGACGCTCATGTTCCGCAAATTCGGCGAGGGCGGGGTAGTGCCTAAATTGCACCGCATTTTCCGCCTGCTCACCCACGAGACCCACGTTCCCCAATCCTAGCTTTTATGGCCACGCCTTTACAAAAGCCCAAAGCACCGTCCATCGAGGACCTGCTCAAGAAACCGGCAACCACGGCAACCACGGCAAGTTCTGCCGCTTCACCGGGCGTGTTTAAAGGCGCCAAAAAACTGGCCGGCACCGCTCCCAAAAAAGCCAAGAGCCCGTCCGAGATGTCGCAGATCGAACTGCTGGAGCATAAGATGAAGCAAATCCAGACTTCGGACATCGAAAGGCAAACGCAATCCGAATCCGCCCAGCATTCGCTGCCTTACATTAACTTAAAGGGTTTTCCCATCTCACCCGAGGCGCTGACTTTAATCAGTAAGGAAGACGCGGAGGCCAAAAAAGTCGTCGCTTTCCTTAAAGTCACGGATGAAATCAGACTGGCCACTTCCAATCCCGCCCAAGAAGTTTTTGAAATGGCGAAAAAAATCTCGGAAGACCAAGCGGCCGACGTGCAAGTTTATTATTGTTCGGAAGCCAGCATCCAATTCGGCCTCTCGCTTTACGAAGCTTTGCCCAAACCGATTGAGGTAGTCTATGGAGTCAAAATTTCGTCCGAAGATTTGCAGCGTTTCGAAAAGGAGATGTCCAATTTCAAGGACTTGCAGGAAAAACTAAAGAAAGCTTCCACGACCGACACGGTGACCATGATCATCGGCGCGGCCCTCAAAGGAAACGCTTCCGACGTGCACATCGAGGCCGAAGAAGAAGACATCAAAGTCCGTTTGCGCGTCGACGGTATTTTGCATGATACGGCCGCGATCCCCAAAGACCAATGGAAGCTGATCATTTCGCGCATCAAGCTGCTCTCGGGCATGAAAATTAACATCGACACCGTGCCCCAGGACGGACGCATTACCATTTACCTCACGAACGAGAAGATCGAAATTCGCGTCAGCTCCCTGCCTACCGCTTACGGCGAGTCTGTCGTCATGCGCTTACTCCGTCCCAAATCCATTTCGCTGGATTTTGAACAGCTCGGCATGGAAGGTTTGGCTTGGGAACGCCTGAAGCAGGAAATCGCGCGTCCAAACGGCATGATCGTGACCACTGGTCCGACCGGATCAGGTAAGACGACCACCCTTTACGCTATTTTGAAAAGATTGAATACGCCTGAAGTTAAAATCATCACTTTGGAAGATCCTGTCGAATACAAGCTGCAGGGCATTAACCAAAGCCAGATCGACCACGCCAAGGATTACACCTTTGCCAAGGGATTAAGGTCGATTTTGCGCCAAGATCCGGACATCGTAATGGTTGGCGAAATCCGCGACACCGAAACGGCCGAAATCGCCGTGCAAGCCGCTTTGACGGGCCACCTGGTCATTTCGACTATCCATACCAATAACGCGGCCGGCGCCATTCCCCGCTTCCTTTCCATGGGCGTCAAACCGTTTTTCCTGGCGCCAGCCTTGAACTGCGTCATCGGCCAACGCCTGGTGCGCGTGCTTTGCCCCGATTGCAAAGCCCCGATCAAATTGGATGAGGCCGTCATGGAACAGGTTAAAAAAGAATTGAGCGATTTGCCGGCAGCCGCCAACCTAAAAATTGATTTCGCAAAAATACAATTTTACGGACCTTCGGAAAAGACAAAAACCTGCCAGACCTGCAACGGGCTTGGATATAAAGGACGTTTGGGCATTTACGAGCTTTTCACCATGAACAAAGAGATCGAGCACATGATTTTGGGGCAATCCGTTTCGGAATACGACATGCTGGCCATCGCTAAAAAGTTCGGGATGATCACCATGACCCAGGACGGATTACTTAAGGCCTCACGCGGGCTGACTTCGGTGGATGAAATCTTGCGGGTGGCGGGCATTGAAACGGAATTTGACGAAGAGGCAGATGAAGCGGCCGACAAACAAATAGAAACGACAGAGAAAGAAGCGGAAAAACCTAAAACAAACGAATAAGAAAAAAGGCCCGAAAGGGCCTTTTAAAAATCAATTTTTACTTTGATTGTTTTTCTACCTTTAAGCCATTGCTTAATATTCTCGGGCCATTCGATAAGCAAAACCGTGCCGGGCACGGCCAGTTCTTCGTCCAAATCCAAGACGATTAAGTCCTTTGCGTCCTCGATTCGGTAAGCATCGATATGCAGAAGGCGACGCAAGCCGGTTTGCCTGGTCTTATAAATTCTCATTAAGGCAAAAGTTGGCGAGATGGCCCGTTTGGGCGCGCCTAAAACTTTGGCCAAATATTGAACCAGGGTCGTTTTACCGGCCCCGAGCGGGCCTTGCAGTGTAATAATCGATCCGGGTTTGATGATCAGGGCGAGCGCTTTCGCTACTTTGCCCCAATCTTCGACCTTATCGACTAAAAACTTCTTGGATTTTTGTCCATGTTTGATCGTGACATGGCGGGCTTGTGATTTCATAAATCTAAATCGGGTTGCGCATCAAGTTTTTTCCAATCAGAAATCTTTTGCTTTTTCATGACTTGCCACAAGCCAGCCGCGGCTATCATCGCGCCGTTATCAGTAAACAAACCCTTGGCCGGAGCCAGCAATTTAATGCCCGGACACTGGCGACGTAAGGCTTTGCGTAATTCCGACTTCAATAAAGGATTAGCCGAAACTCCTCCAACCACCGCAACGGCTTTGGGTTTAACTTTAAGCGCGGCCCTGACGGTTTTCGCGACCAGAACATCCACGATGGCGGCTTGAATGCTGGCACAAACGTCTTCAATTTTGGATTTCCTTGCTTCATTTTCAATCAGATATCGGACGGCTGTTTTTAAGCCTGAAAAGCTAAAATCCAGCGACGGGTCATGGATCATCGGACGAGGCAAATCAAAAGTTTTTGGATTGCCTTTGGACGCAAGTTGGGAAAGTTTAGGGCCACCGGGATATTCCAAGCCCAAAAGTTTAGCGGTTTTATCGAAGGCCTCGCCCGCCGCGTCGTCGCGCGTGCGGCCAAGAACTTTATAACGACAAAAATCCTGCATCAAAACCAATTCAGTGTGACCGCCCGAGACTAATAAAAATAAAATCGGGAATTTCCAATTTTTCCTGTTAGCCGGAACCAGCCAAGCCGAAGCCAGGTGGCCTTCCAAATGATTGACGGGTAAAAGAGGTTTGCGAAACGACCAAGCCAGAGTCTTGCCGGCTTCAAGGCCGACCCTGAGCGCGGTCGCGAGTCCTGGACCCTGAGTGACGGCCACGGCATCAAAATCGCTTTTCCAGCCGGTCGTCTTTTCGATGAGTGATATGACTTCGGCTACATGCGTCCTGGCCGCAATCTCCGGCACCACTCCCCCGTACCTCGCGTGGATCGGGATCTGGGTGGCGATGTAATGCTTTTGGATTTTTAAGTGTTCATTATTTAAATCAAGCAAAGCCACGCTGGTCTCGTCACAGCTGGTTTCAATGCCTAAAATCCTGATGCTTTCGGCTTTCTTCACGAAACGAATGCTATCTGATTTTTCATGATAAATCAAGCCTCAATAAAGAGCCATCTGGCTGTTTTCGTCCACGTATTCGATCTCTGGAGGCTGGTCCAATATGCCGTTAAAATAACCGGCTAAATGGTCGTTGGGCTTCAATTGCCAAGGAGTAATCGGTTTAATCAGGGACAAACCTTCCAGAGTCCGGCAACGACTTAACGCGACATATATTTGCCCTGCGGCGAAAGCTCCCCTGCCTAAATCCAGAGTCACTTTATCGAAAGTTTTGCCTTGGCTCTTATGGATCGTGACCGCCCACGCCAAACGCAATGGAATCTGTTTAAAGCTGCCTACCGGTTCCTGCTCCAAGTTGCCTGTCTTGCGGTTGTATTTCGTGCGATGGACATTCCAGGTATAAGGCTCAATCACGGTCGGCTCGCGGCCATCGTCCAATTGAACCGTCACGACCTGCCCTTCTTCGGATTGGCTCATGGCCACAATCCACCCCAGGCTGCCGTTCACGAACCTGTTTTTACTGTCGTTAGCCACGCACATTATCCGGGCGCCTACTTTTAAAACCAACGACGGTTCGGTTGGCATGTCCTTTTCCTTAAACTTACCCTCGACTACGCCCTCAAAAACGCCGGCGGGAGTATCAAGCCGCCCTAACTTTGATTGGTTGATGACGTTGGCCGCTTCGTTGGTGGGCGTTAAGACGATTGAATCTTCGGGCGGCAGAGTCTGGATGATTCGCCGATTGATTTCAAAGAGTTGTTCCGGAGTCGTCTCCCGATTACGGATCGCGTTTAAAAGTTGGATGAAATCCTGATCTTTCTGACGGTAAATCTTAAGCAATTCCGTAAAATCAATCTGCCCGGCGGCCTGCAACCGGCGGTAAACCATGGATGAAAAGAAATATGGCGTTTTGTACTTTTGGGAAAAATCGTTTTGGTCGTAGGTCGTGACCACGGGCGGCAGTTGGTAAAGATCGCCGATGCCGATGACGCGCACGCCCCCAAACGGACGCTTATCCCTACGGATGATTTGGAGAAAAACGTCCATGGCGTCCAAAAGATCCGCCCTGACCATCGAAAGTTCATCAATGATCAACGCTTCAATCTGGCGATAGATCTCTGGCTTCTTGCGGTTTTCGGCTTCCATGCGGGCCACCTGCAAGTCTACGGACGGCGGGATTTTAAAGAATCGATGGATGGTTTCGCCCTGCACGTTAAGGGCTGCCACGCCGGTCGGCGCGAGAACCGGGGCTTTAATCTTCCCCTGATCCACGAAATGGCGGAGCAGCGTGCTTTTTCCGGTGCCCGCGCGCCCAGTTATAAAAACAAAAGCCTTGCCGTTTTCCATCTTTTGCAAAGCTTCTTCGAATTCCGGCGTCCGTTCCAATTTCATTAGTGTTATTTTGTTGTTAAAGCGATGCAATGTCAAACGAAAAATCGAATACCAAAATTAATACCCCGCTTTACGCGAGGTTATTAATTCTGGTAGCCCCAAGGGGAATCGAACCCCTCTTAACGGCTTGAAAAGCCGCTGTCCTAACCGATAGACGATGGGGCCATTTGTGCCGGCAGTTTAGACTAAAATTGCTGGTTAGTCAAGGTGAGCCAAGCCCTGGTACCCCTCTTTACAAACAGGCATTATTTCGTTAATTTACCGACATCTCACACATTGAGGAGGCACACCATGCCAGACCTGGTTCGGCTCATCAGACGGTTCGAAGACGATATCAAATACGATGCGCATAGCACTTTGATCAAGCTCTCCCGATCGAAGGCAGCGGAAGAACTGGCCAAGACCGCGGACCGGACCACGCTTGCCAAGCTCGCCAATCATCTCCGGGAAAATTCCCCTTCCGGTGGGATCTACGCCGACCTTCCGATAGCTTGGTGCATGCTCTTGAACGACATAGGCCACAGGCTGAGTCTCAAGCCAACGCCTGACCGGTTCAACGATCTGCCGAGCTGGATCGCGTGGGCCGAACGGAACAGCCAATCCGCTCCTTCCCCGGAGCAAGCTTCTCCCCTCGCCTAAGAGGGCCTTTTTTATTTTCCAATAGTTATCTATACTCAAAAAGCTATGCCTAAAACCAAAGTCGCCATTCTTTGCGGAGGAATTTCAAACGAACGTGACATATCCCTCAAATCAGGCCAGCAAGTTTTATCTAATTTGAATAAGGAAAAGTACGAACCGTCCGTGGTGGAGGTTTCAAATAATAGCCGCTGGATAGATGCCCTCACCAGAGGCGATTTTGAGGTCGCCTTTTTGGCCTTGCACGGCCGATATGGTGAAGATGGACGGGTCCAAGCCCTGCTAGAGCTGATCAGCATTCCCTATACCGGCTCAGGCGTGCTGGCCAGCGCGCTTTGCATGGACAAGGCCAAAACGCATCATTATCTATCAGGCTTCGGCATCCTTTCCCCTAAATTTTTTGAGATCCGGAAAGCCGATCGCGATCCGGAAAAAATAAAGCGGATAATCGACGAATCAATTCATTATCCATGCGTGGTTAAACCGAACGAATCGGGTTCAAGCGTAGGCATCACGATCGTCAAAAATCAGGACGAGTTATCAACGGCCTTGGATAAGGCTTTCAATGAAGACAAAACGGCGTTGATTCAAGAGTTGATAAAAGGTACCGAGGTCACTTGCGGCGTTTTAGGGAATTCGAACCAAGGCAAAATCGAGGCCTTGCCCCCGGTTGAGATAATCGCTGATGGCGAATTTTTTGATTACAACGCCAAATACGACTCACCTAAAACGCAAGAAATCTGCCCAGCGCGGATTGATGACGATTTAACCAAACAAGTCCAGGATTTGGCCGTCAAAATCCACTCCCTACTTGGTTGCGACGGCTTAAGCCGTTCTGATTTCATCCTTTCCGACGGCCAATCTTACTTTCTAGAGACAAACACCATTCCAGGATTGACCGCCCAAAGCCTTTGCCCCAAGGAAGCCGCGGCCGCCGGCATGGGCTACCCTGAATTTTTGGATCGAATCATGGAATTAGCCTTACGGAAACTATTTTAACTCTTCCTTACCACTTTCACCAAAAGGCAGCTGTATTTGAATAGCTGCACTCTTGTGTTCTAAAATTTTTACAATCTCATGTTCCGTTTTTATCAAGCCGTTCTCTAAGTATTGTTTAATTTTTAAATCTACAAAAAGAATATCATCTCTAGCAAAAACTTCCTCGTTTTTTTGAATTTTTTCCATGAACCCTTTATCAGTAATATCCGCAAAAAACATCGAATTACCGTCGCTAAATCTCCATTTACCTCCTTCTTGAAAAGAAATATTCACTATTTGTAAATTTATTTTCATTATACTATCTCCCATTTTCTCTCGTTCAACAATAGGTGCGATAAAGTAGTCCGTCTCTGACTTCTCCACTGATTGCATGCCCGAATCACTGATTAATGAAACTTTTTCTATTCCCGTTTTTTGTAAAGGCACATGTATAATAGCCTCTATATTCTTTCTAATGTTCAGCCAGGTAAAAAGTCTAATTTCTTTCTTTGAAACCAGTCTGACTTCTCCCCCCTCAAGCTCAAGTTTAAATTTATCATCTTCCAATTCAACTACATTTTTAACCTGCCTTCCTTTTAACCATTTTAATATTCCAATAACTCCGCCCGATCCGCCCATACCTATCCCTATCCCAATGATCTCCAATAGCTCTTTTGCATTCACGACGGCGGAAACCTGATCACCTGAAAAAAGAGACGTCATCTGACCTACTGTAGATGAAACTGATTGAACCGCTGTTAATAGCGCTTCTATTGAACCTTGTTCAGTAGCACGAATATTAACAGCCAATTTGACATCTTTCCCATTTAAGATTCCATTCGCTTCTTCTAAAAGCTCCCCTAAGGCTAATAATGCTGGTGCGAAATCTTTTACATTCATTTCGTGGTCAGCCAAAGCTGGCCCGTCGTATGAAATTTTAAAGGAGGCGTTCATAAAATTAGTATAGCAAATTTTTAGTTAACCTTCACCCCTTCCGTCTTTCTGAACCCTATGCGGTCCGGCGCGTAATCATTCTCAAGACCAAGCATGCTGGCGAAAATTATCGCCTCTTCGCCGTAACGGTCGCGTATGTTATCAACCGCCAAAGAGGCTTTGGTGCCCCTTTCCCATGCATAGTGGGGGAAAGGTGTCCCCGCAATGATATTAGCAGAGGGGACGAATAGAGGGATCTGTCCGCTGGGCGGGACAAGATCATGGAAAGTCACCGCCAAAAAAGAAACGGCTCGTTTTCCGTCCCAAACGGTCCGCAAAAGTTCAGTCGTGCCATGCGCTAAAGAAAAAACGTCGTTGGCCGGTTCGCCAAAAGCCATGGAACAGGCACTGCCGTTTTCAAAGGGATGAAAAAACGAAGGATTTTGCGTCTGTCCCCTAAAACCAACCTGGACACTCATGCTTTTGGCCAGCAATCCAAAAGATCTCAACCGGCGGCCCGCGCGTTCGGCTAATCTGAGCATGATCGGAAAGATCAAGCCTTGTTCATTGGCCCGGCGCGGCACGCAAAACGAATGTCCGACTGATTTTGGCGGCCGTTCACCGGCCACTTCCAAACGATCCACGTCGCGACCGTGCAGGCGCTCGTGCCACATCCACCCAGCTTTGCCCAAAACGCGCATAAGATTGCCGACCGGATAATTTTTGAGTTCCAAAAGCGAAAAAATACCCAATTTATTCAGCCTCCGCCGAATGCGCGGGCCGATGCCGCACGCGTCTTCGATTTCGAGAGTTGATAAAGTCTCATCCAAATTATCGGACGTGATAATAACCAAGCCGTTGGGCTTTTTAAGGTCAGACGCGAGTTTGGCCAGGAATTTGGAGGGGGCGATGCCAATCGAACACTTGAGCCAATCCCCTATCTCATTTTGAATCCTTATACGCATACGCGCCAAGGACCAAGCAGCCTCGGCCTCGTCGCGGTACCAGCCCTTCAAATCCAAAAAAGCTTCGTCGATCGAATAATGTTCGACTTTGTCCGAGATCTGATGCAGCAGACTGAAAACCCGGGAGGTTACGGCCCGGTATTTAGGCGGATCGTTTTGGACAAAAACCATGTCCGGACAAACCTGACGGCATTCGTCGACCGACATGCCGACTTTGGCACCCAATTTTTTGGCCTCGATCGAAGCGGCAATAACACAACCATGCTTATGCAAATAAGCACAAACACCCAAAGGCCGCCCGCGCCAGTGCGGATTAGCTTGCTGTTCCACGCTCGCAAAATACGAGTTCATGTCTACATGGGCGAACATACTGGATGTGCTGTATAATCGAATTATGAGCAAAAAACGCAACCTCTTACTTTGGACGCCCCGCGTCCTGAGCTTACTTTTCATTCTTTTCCTGTCCCTATTCTCTTTAGACGTTTTCGAAGGTAACTACGGTTTTTGGGGAACGGCGCTGGCCCTTTTCATGCACAATATCCCGTCTCTTGTTCTACTCGGCGTACTGCTTATAGCTTGGAAATATAAATTGGTCGGCATGGTGGCTTTTGCCTTGGCTGGATTGGCCTATTTGATCATGATTACCTCTTCCAATCTCGCCAGCGGCCGGTTTGAATTTTATATGCTTTCTTATTCGTTCATTATCTCGGGACCGGCCATTATCATCGCCATCCTTTTCTTCGTTAGCTGGCGCAACGAACTTAAAGTTAAAGGCTAGCTGTCTCCTCAATCGTCCACTTAAGCGTTTCAGTCGAAAAGCGCAGGCGGAAGGCGTTAGCATCGTCGGATACGGAAAAAATGTATTGTCTATCCCTCCCCTGACGCTCAGAGTGCACCAGATTCACGCGTTTGACGCGGTATTGCCTGTTCCCCCATTTAAAAAACACCGGCTCAACTTTTTTACCGTTGAAGATGACGACCGCCTCTATGGGCTCATTGATTTTTTGGTACATATCTCTATAGAACAAAAATAGAACGAAAGTAACAATCCTGTCAAATTTTGACCTAATTTTAGCTTAACAAACTAAATTTACAGTTCCAACTATAACAGATATACTGAGCCCATTATGAGCCTTTCAAGAGATGCCCACCTTTTCCAAGATCGCTTAGATTCCATAGAACGAGCCGCTTGGTACAGACAGAGGTTCGACGCATGCCCTCATTTTATGTTCTTTTTGGGAGACTCCCATATTTCAAATATCCAACACACGAAATATCCCTTTGGACAAAGGATCGCTTACGCTGGTTTTTCAAAAAATCGAGCCGATTGGTACCACAGCCTGCAAGAACTGGAATATACCACTTCCAAGATAATCGAGGCTTCAAAAAAGAATCCGCGCATCAGCCATAAGATGGTTAAGGATTTCCTCCCTTGGCAGAAAAATTTTTATGCCATGTGCCGGAAGTTGGATAAGTTAAACCTTTCCAAACTCACCAATAAACAACTCCTGAAGGCTTATAACGATCTGGCGGCGATCTACACCAACAAGCTTAACAGCTCTCCCCTGATTGACGGGTTTGCTTTGAGCACGGACTCGTTGCTCGCTTCAAAAATCAAAGCCGCCCTGGAAGCGAAAGGCATGGAGGACCGCTTCATAGAATATTTCGCCATCTTGACCGCTCCGACCTTCCTTTCCTTTCTCCAACAGGAAGAAATCGCATTATTAAAAGTAGCCGCCAAAATAAAATCCAATCCCAGGCAGGAAAAAATCCTGATCGAACGGCATCAAAAGGATTGGTTTTGGATTAGGAACAATTACGTCAAAGACCATATCGTGGAACTTGAGGAATTTAAAAATCAGCTCGAACAATATAAAACCTTGGACATCGCTAAAAGAATCAAAGAAATCAAATCTTTCGCCGTCAAGCATAAAACCGACAAGGAAGCTTTGATGACCAAAATCAATATCCCTAAAGAATTGCGCACGTTGCTCGCCATAACCGATGATTTCAATGCCTGGCAGGATGAGCGTAAAAAGGGAACTTTTTGGGCTACTCATTACTTCAGCCTTTTACTCACGGAGTTCTCAAAGCGCACCGAATACAGCCTGGAACAACTCAAATACGCTTTTCCGCCGGAGATGGGCGCCATTTTAGCCGGCGAAATTCCATCCCACGAGCTGGATAAAAGAATAGAATATTGCATGATTTTATGGATATTGGATCATTACGATGTAACGACGGACTTGGCTTTGATAGAAAAACTTGACCGCATAGGCACGGGCAAGGCGACCCAAACCAAAGAATTAAAAGGATTCACGGCTTCCAGGGGCAAAGTGACGGGCACCGTTAAAATAATCGAAAGCGTTGAAGAAACGCATAAAATTACCGAAAACGACATCTTAGTGGCGGTCATGACCCGGCCGGATTACGTTCCAGCCATGCGTAAAGCCAGTGCCTTCGTCACGGATGAAGGAGGAGTGACTTGTCACGCTGCCATCGTGGCCCGCGAGATGAATAAACCCTGCGTCATCGGCACCAAAATTGCCACCAAAGTTTTAAAAGACGGCGACAAAGTTGAAGTGGACGCGACTAAGGGAATCGTAAGAATCATAAAATAGAAGAAGGCCGCTTCGAACGAAGCGGCCAAGTAGGTAGGATTACCAACCTGTGCATTGGCAGCATCTATGCCACGGTTTGATAACTGGCTGCCGACAACCAGCTTGTGCACTCACCTGTTTGGAGTTTGATTCAGGAGCCCCAATACATGAATGGAAATTCTCACGAACCACAGGGATGTATCCCTCCTGCAGCCGCTGCCAGATGGTCATACTGAGGGTATCGATGAGCCACATGTCACCATACCGAGGATGGTGGCGCTTGCCGATGGAGACTGCATGCTCTTCCCTTCCCAGGCGCATCTTGGAACCAAGGATGACCAAATCGATCATTTCCGAAAGCTTCTTCCATTCCTGCTTTGCTCTCTGGAGAGCCTCTTCTTCCTCTGGCTTGGGGGCGTCCACCGTCTCACCCGTTTCCCGATCGTAGTACCTTACGGTGGCACCGTTATATGAACTAACCGTTTTACAAACGGGATACGAGGCGAAAAAAGCTCTGACATACGACCAAGCCTCTTCATACGTCGCCGGCCTAGATCCATCCTTTTCGATTTCCTCGATCATCTGTTGGATTGTGAGGCTCGGGTCGGCCTTGATAAGCACAATCTCGATTTCCCTAGGATCCCTGGGAAGATCCGCATAGCGTGTAGCCGGGACAGGAGCGCTTCCAGGATACTTGGAGTATCCTTCATCGCGCGGTGGCAGACAGAGACATTTTACGATTTCCGCCCTTTCAGGCTTGGAATAATCGCAGAAAACGACTTTGCTTGTTTCGGGTAGGTATTCCATGGTCTTCTCCCCTTGTCTGTTGTAATGTCCGTATCCCCATCCGAACCGGCGACTTTGGTCGTCATCTCGGATTGGGAGGCCGCTAAGTGTTAAGCGGCCGAGTAGGTAGGTACATGTCAGCTGAAGACTTGGGTGAGTGCCTTCATGACTTTTTCGAATTCGCTGCCCTCATCGAGGAAGCATCCTTGTCGACCCGAACTCCGTTTCACTTCTTCGGCTTGGGTCTTGACCTCCTCGAGGATGATCTGGACTGCTTCCTTTTGGGCAGGATTGCAGTCCTCAGCGAACCGCCGACACATGTTCAGGTACTCCTCATAAGAAGCGTCCCGGGGGACATAGGAGTCGTCCGTGGCGTTTCTCGGTTCGCTGCCGAAACCGATGGCGAACACGACCAGATTGCCCGGGATGCAGCTGAAGAGCTTGGCGCCACATTCGCCTCTCTTCATGCGGAAGCCCAGCGGGTGATAGAAGCCCCGAAGGTCATACTGCGTGGCGATGATGGCGGAGTTGATGTTCTCGCTCTTGAATGACATGGTGTCCTCCTGGTCTGTAAGGTCCGATTGTTTTGTTGAATACAGCATACCTGAAATTGACAAAAGTGTCTGAAGGTGCTATGATATTAATGTAATTAAGGCTATTTATTGGCTAAAATATCAATAAAATATGTCGAAATTAGACCGACAACAAATGATAAAAGAGGCTCTGGAGCAGGTAAATTTCGGCCCTAAAGAGGTATCCGTTTACCTAGCCCTACTCTCTTTGGGATCGGCCAAAGGGGGTGTTTTAGCTAAAAAAACCGAGTTAAACCGAACTACCGTCTATGACGTATTAGAGGGTTTGATTCGTAAAGGCGTGATCAGCAAATACCGCAAAGGCAGCCAAACTTATTTCAGCGCCTTGGATCCGGATCGATTGGTTAGCTATCTTGACCGGGAAAAAGAAGAGGCGGCTGCCAATATCGAAAAACGTAAAAAAAGGCTTTCAGACCTTCTGCCGCAGCTCATCTCACTGCAGGACATAACTTCTACCAGGCCCAAAGTCCAGTTTTTTGAGGGAGAGAAGGGCATGCGCGAAGCTTACGAAGACACGCTCACTTCCCGCGAACCCATCCGCGCCTACGCCAACGTGCAAACCATGCATGAAGGCCTACCTGATTTCTTCCCCGAATATTACAAGCGCAGGGCCGACAAAAAAATCTTTATTCAAGCCATCGTGCCTCAAAATGAGCTTTCCATCGAACGCCATAAGCACGATCAAGGAGAAATGCGCGAGATCCGCTTCTTGCCCAAAGCGGAAATGAACTTCTCGCCGGAAATCAATCTTTACAACAATAAAATGCTTATAGCCTCATGGAAAGAAAAAATGGCTATCATTGTCGAATCCAAAGAATTGGCTGATCTTCAAAAATTAACTTTCGACATACTTTGGCAAAGCTTGCCAAAATCTCCTACTGTTGGGGTCTAATCAATAAACACGCCTGCGGCACTTCGTGGCACGAGCGGCAGCGGGCTTCGTATAGCTCATCGCCACCGACAACGATGCGCGGCGATTCGTAAGGCGCGGGCTGGCCGGCGATCAATCTTTGCGTCCTGATTGCGGGTTGGCCGCAACGCACGCAAACGGCCGTGAGTTTGGTGACCGAATCGGCCTCGGCCATGAGTTCGGGCACCACGCCGAAAGGTTCGCCGCGAAAATCCGTGTCCAAACCGGCGGCCAAGACGCGCAATCCCCTGGCGATCAGTTCCTGGACCACGGCCATGACGTCTTCAGGCAGGAATTGCGCCTCATCAAGCGCCACGACTTTGTGTTCGGGTTTGAGATGGTCAAAAACCTCGCGCGGATTGTCGATCGGGATGGCGTCGAACAGACGGCCGTCGCGCGAAGCGATGACCAGCTTTTCGCCCCGGTTATCCAAGCCGGGTTTGAAAACAATAACCAGCTGTTTGGCGATGGTCGCCCGCTTCAAACGGCGGATAAGCTCCTCGCTTTTGCCGGACGACATGCAACCCACGATGACCTCTAAAGATCCTTTGGACATAACGGTCAATTTTATACACCACCCGCAAGAACATGTCACAAATGTGCTATAATGCCCGCATGTTCCGTTGGCTCCGCGCATTGGTTTTAGGCGATTCCTTTTATCTCACCGCCTTTGGTTTGTTGACTCCAATTTTCGCGCTCTTCCTGACCGAGCGCATTCCGGGCGCCAACATTTTAACCGTAGCCATCGCCGAAGCGGTTTATTTGGCTTCCATTGGAGTGATCCGTCCGTTCTCGCAGCTTTACGCTAGAAACGACTCGTCGGGTTGGCGCACGCAGCATTTGCTTTGGTTCGGTTCGGCCTTCGTGATCCTCACGCCTTTTTTATATCTCATGTCGCGCGACATGGTTGACGTTTACGTCATCCAGTTGCTCTATGGCATTGGCATCGCTTTTTGCGAACCGGCTTGGACCAGGCTCATGGATAAAACCTGCGCCATTGACCACGACGATATTTTTGACCGCTATAACACCTTGAGCACCTTGCTGGCCGCCGGTTTGGCGCTTGTCGGCGGTTTCATCGCGGACCAACAAGGCCCGGCCGCGCTTTTAATTTATCTCGACGTAACGACTTTGATAGCCGCTTTGGCCTTTGTGGCTTTGTACGGGCGCTTTGGCCTTTCGCGCACCAGGCACGCTCCAACCATCAGCCGGGATAACACGGTTGACGCAACGATATGAACGGCAAATTGAAATCGCTTTTGGCCATCGACCTTTTAATCACCAGTTCGTACGGGCTGATTTTGCCGATCCTGCCGCTGTTCATCATCGAAAGGGTAAGCGGCGCCAATCTGATGACCGTGGCCATCGCCCAATCCATCTTCCTGCTCTCGCAAGCCGTTTTTGGATGGATTTTTTCCAGCTACCTGCACCATCAAGAGACCAAACTTCGCGCCCATGGAGGCCTGGTCGCGGGCTCAATCATCGTGACGTTGGTTCCGGCCGTCTATCTCTTCTCCTGGGAAATGAGTTTCATCTATCTGGCGCAGATGCTGCTCGGGCTGGGACTGGGCGTGCTTTATCCTTCTTGGACCTTCCTAACCAAAGACTCGGCGGAAGCCGCGCACCGGCCAAAAATCAAAAAAGCCCACGGCCTTTTCTTGAGCTTGAGCATGGCTTTAGCCGCTCTGCTCGGTGGCTACGTGGCCTTTGAATACGGTTACGGCTTGCTGGTTTACATGATGATCCTGATCGGCCTTTGCGGAACGGGGCTGAGCTTGGTGATGTGGTTTTCTAAAAAGAAAAAATAATTTTATTTCTGATGTTTGGATCGCCATTCGGCGATTTTTTTGTGGTCGCCCGAAAGCAAAACCTGCGGGACCTTCCATTTTTGGAAAACTTCGGGCCGCGTGTATTGCGGATATTCTTTGGTCTGGCCGTCGCCCCAAGATTCTTCGTCCAAAGACGCTTCCTTACCCAAAACGCCCTGCCTCAGGCGGGCCACCGCGTCAGTCATGGTTAAAGCCGCCAATTCACCGCCTGTCATGACGTAAGGACCGACGCATAATTCCTCGTCCGCGAGTTTGAGCGCCACCCTTTCATCCACTCCTTCATAACGTCCGCAAAGAAAAACCAAACGATCATACTTCGTGAGACGTTTGGCATCGCTTTGCGTGAACTGCTTGCCTTTGGCGGAAGTCAGGATGACGCGAGTCTTGATTCCCCCTTTACTCTTAAGCTGCTTTAGCGCTTTATAAAAAGGTTCGACGCGCATGACCATGCCCGCTCCCCCGCCAAAAGGCCGGTCGTCCACGTGGCCATGCTTATCGATAGCCCATTTTCTCAGATTATGCGCCGTGACTTTGAGCAGATTGTTTTTCTGCGCGCGCCCCAATATCGATTGCGAGCAGTACGCGTCAATCATCTCCGGGAAAAGCGTGAGCACATCGATCCGCAAAACTTTATTTTTCGCCATATTTACCTCATCTTGCCACATCCAGGCGCCAGCGTCTACGCTTGACGATTTGTAATTTTTGTGACATTTTTACTGGGACTCGCATCTCGACAATAAACCTCACAACGAGGCAAGCCGCACGTCATACGGACGCTCGGTCGACCCGCATCTCCCAGGAGATGCGTCTCAGAGAGTTTCTGGAGGAAACCATGAAACACGTGCCTGATAACCAAAAAGCGACAGACAGCGCCATTCCTTCCCGCGACGAACAGCTCAAGGCATTGCGAGAGAAACTCGCGGGCCATCAAGCCTTCGGACGGATACGAGGACACTGGCATCAATCATTGCTGGAGATCACTGAGCGCTTGTTGCACGACACCGCGTCCCCTACCGCATTCTGCGCCGCATGGGACCAGTGCGCGGCCGACGTCCGCATCATAGGCAATTTGATCGCGCAACTCAGGAGAGATGGTTGGACCGATGCCGAGCATGAACTCCAAGCCTCACTACGCAAGGAAGGCCGCCTGATGGAAGGCGAAGTCCTGCCTCTGCATGAGACGGTCCATGCCACAGCCCTGGTTTTCGATCCTAAACGTACATTCGCCTTGCTGAGCTGGCTCCGGGCCGTAGAACTGTCGGAGTTGGGGGCAATTCATGACGGCAAGTTCGTCGCGATGTTGGCTACCTGTCTGTCGGATTGCTTCCCGAGTCTAAGAGAGACTCTGGAACGAAACCCGACAGGGATTGGACTTGAAAAGGAGCTTGTATCTGCCTATCTACAAGAGGTCGGCGATCGGTGGATGGCCACCGAAAGGTTCTCCCAATCCTGCGCTTTAAGGCTTAGTTTCTTCAATTCAAAACCGCGAATTGAAGGCTTGTGGATCGGATATATCCTGCTCCAAGATCAAGCCGCGGTTCTTTCCGCGTTCAGTCGCAAAGAACAAAAAAGCATCGCCACCTGGCAGTGCCGAATGCCCAAGGTTCTCTGCGATTCGCCCGATGAGGAGTATCCTCTACACAAGATTTCCCACCAGCTCAAAATTGGATTCCACCCGGAGTCCGACCACGTTAGGATCAAACGGCTGGCCCCGACCACTTCAAGCGCGGGCTGCTCGCACGGATATGGCGTTCGGATATTCACGCCTTACGACAAACGATACGCAAACTACATGGATGGACTTGACCGATCTCTAGAAAACATCGCTCTACTACTGAGCGCTTGATGCCTGCCGGATATGATTCCGTCAGGCTCTTTTTTTATAAACAAAACCGGCCGCCATCGGCGACCGGTTTCTTTTTGCATTTTGTTAGATTCCCAGATCAGCAATATCCTGATCCGAAACCAGCTTTTCACCACGAGGCTCATCGCTCCGTTCATCGCCCGTCTTGCGGCGTGATTCCTGATGCGCCATGCGGGCGTTCTCAGGTTCGTAAACCTTGAGGTTCACGCGGGCGTTTTCCTTGGCACCCACGATTTTGAGCAGGATGCGCAAGGCGCGGGCGGTCTGACCTTGGCGGCCAATCACGTAACCCATGTCCTCCTGGTTGATGTGGAGGGTAATGAGCACGCCGCGCTCGTCGACCGTGCGTTCAGTCTTCACGTCATCCGGATGGTTGACGATGGACTTAACCACGTACTCAATGAACTGCTGGTCCCTAAACTGTTCTGCCATATCGGCTCTGAACAATCCGATCCGCAATCGCGCGTTTGCCAAAAGCAAATCGTGGATCTTAAACCGGATAAAAATTGTGCTAGCCCAAGATGCGGACTGCGTCTAATTATCTGTAAATTTACCTTGGGCTTCGGTTGGCATCTTCAACCAAATCCATCCCAAATATAGCATAAAAAGAGGCAAGAGTCAATCTGGATTTGAGATATTTAGCTGTAATTGGCTTAAAAGCAACTATTCGCATCCGACAAACTGAAAACCGCACCCCGAGGAGCTGAAGCGCGATGCGATCTTCAGTTTGGGATGCGGTCAGATGAGACCGTCAGTTGGACATGCCGTCGGATTCCTCAAGGGCTTCCAGCGCGTCCAGCAGGAGCGCTTTGGCTCTCTCTTCCGAGCCGGCCAATCCGGTGACAATCTCAGTGAGTTGGCGACGAGCGGAGCCCAGCTTCTTGTTGCGGGGCGCGGCCTTCACCAGAGCGGCGATGCCGGCGAGCTGCTTGGCAACCTTCAGACGACTCGCGTCTTCTTGGAGCTTCTGCTCTTCCAAAGCCTTGCCAGCCAACGTGATCTTGTCCTGAAGTTTGCGATTCATATCCCGCTCGTATACCAGATGACAGTCCTGACTTTCCAGGACATTCTGGAGCGTGCCATTTTCCAGCACCTCAATGAGAAAACGGCATCTCCCGTAGGAAGTCCCAGGAGACGAGGTATCGGACGATGTCACAGCGATTCCCCTTTCCTGCAGGATATCTTTCGAGCGATCGCTGGCTTTCAGGTCGAAATTGACATCGACGATCATCAGGCGCGCTCCGTGCTCATCCACCAGATAGTAGCCGCGCAAGCCGAGCCACGATCTCTCGATCTTCCAGCAAGGCCTTCCCCGTCCCCAAACGATACGGCCCCGTCGGAACAGACCGCCGTACGGAAGATAGATGTACCAAGGCTTCGAGGCGTCCTGCTCAATATCTTCCCTGCAGTCGGTCATCTCAAGCGGTCTGCGTTCCGCATAGTGCTTCCTCTGCTCTGGCATGTACCAGTAACGAGGGTACCCGACGAGCACGGTGTAGATCGCCCTGGGGAACCACACGACTGCCAAATAGGGTAAACGGATGATGAATACTATGACAGCAAGCACAAAACTCCTGAACGTCTTCTTTTCCATGATGCTTCCTCACCTTTCTTTGTGAGTTGGCCGTGAGCCTGATGCAGCGGTCCGATGGGACCTTGGACCAAGGCGACATGCCTCGAGCCTTTCGCATACTCACGTCCAGTGAAGTCTTAAGAACCCTACGAATAGGATACTTAAAGCTTCACTGGAAATTATCAAAGAACGTCTAAATTTAGCATAAAAAAGGCACTTTGTCAACCGTCCCGTCGAGATTTTGGCTCAGTATAAACCAAAAGAGACCTCAGGGGTCTCTTTTATCTTTAAGCTTTTTTCTCTTGCTTTTCCTTGCGGCGCTTGGAGATCGAGACAACCTTCCTCTTATCGCCCTTGACCAGACCCTGGTCAACCAGGATGTTCCAGACCGTATCGGAGCACTGGGCGCCTTTGGAGATCCAGTATTCCACGCGATCCTTTTTGAGTTCGATGGTGGCCGGATTTGACCTCGGATTGAAGTGACCAAGGATTTCCAGGGCCTTGCCCCAAGGATCGCGGGTCTTCTCGGAAATGATGAAGCGGTATTCTGGCTGCTTCTTCTTTCCGATGCGGGTTAAACGAATAACTAACATAATTGGAATTTAAAATTGGAATTTAGGAGGGCTTTAGGGTTACCAGACCCCAGCCACGAGCTCCGTCCCGTCTTTCTGACGGAGGGACGACAGGCCGTAATATAGGCGAAAACCGCTTAACTGTCAAACCCCCAGTCAAGGGTTTTGACCAGCCAAACAAAAATGAGCAGTTTAATGACTTGCTCAGGTCTGAAGTGTGGCAATCAGCCCGCCAAAAGGGCATAGTAGATTCTCAAGATCTCATCGAATCCTGAATCCTTAACCATTTCCCTTCGGCTGATGGCGTAAGCCACGTTCGAGGCTAGTGGCGGGCGGCTGGGACAACCATATTCGTTGATGGTCTCAACGTGCCCTCCGCGATGCAGATAGACCGCATAGAGCACAGCCGCCTCCCAGCTCTTCGTCGCCGCTTCACCGTTACGGTCAGCATCCAGGTTGGCGTCAACCATCTGAATCTCGTACTTACGGGCCCAGAGGCTAGCTGGCGCCGTCTTGTCCCCGTGATGGTACGTGCTCGTACAGAACACGACCTTCTTCCCTGCTGCGAGGGCTTTTTCGGCCAGAGCCACGCCGCTGATCTGCGGAGCGAAGGCCAAAATCTCCTCATGCCCTTGCAGGTAAGGCATGACTGGGACAGGTGACCCATCTTGCTCTCGCGGGAAGAAGATGTCACTTGCAACCACTTCGGCCCAGTCGAGCAAGGCCAGAGCCTCCTCGAGCGTCGTGGCGTAGCGGACCTCGAGATCAAATGTCTCGCGAACGCTCTCCACGAACTTTTGTGCATCGACGATGTGCTTGGCGTTGTCTTCGACGAGTAGCATCTTCATTGTTCTGTCCTTTCTTAGCTCCCCTTGTTCCCCCGACTATCGAGAGTCCTAAGGATCGTATTTCAGTGTGCCTGTCCGTTGATGCCCTATTGCATCTCAGAACGTAATACAATATCACATTTTGATGATTTTGTAAATGCTAGTAGTAGGCTTTTCTGTAGCGATTTACTGCTTTATTGACAGAATTGACTTATTTTGATACAGTCTTATTGTATTATTTATGAACTACTCTGAATTAGATGCCCTGGGGCTTAGCAAGTCGGAAATCACGGTCTTCATTTTTCTCCTGAAGAACGGCCATTCGACGCCGGTCCAGATAGCGAGCGGCACGGGCATCCAGCAACCTCATTGCTATGGAATCTTGGATTCCCTAGCGGCTAAGGGACTGATCAGCACCCAAGGAATCAAAAACAAACGGAAGGCTTTCTTCGCCCGGGATCCCCAGGCTCTGCTCGATACGTTGCGGGCCAGGCAAGAGGCGGTCGAACGCATACTTCCGGATCTGCGCGGCCTATATGTCAGCCACAAGAACAAACCACAAATCCAATTCTTCGATGGGTCTGAAGAGGTGAAGAACGTCTACCGCCTTTCGTTGCAATCCCAAGCCATCTTGGGTATCGGCTCTACGGAGCGCATCCGCAAGGCCATGCCTGACTTCTTGGAGTGGTACCTGAAGGAAGTGAAAAAACGCGGAATCGTGTTTCGGGATATCCTTTCCGGCCCATCGGCCGATAAAGCCATTCCGCTCGCCAAGGCCATCGCTAAAGCCTTATACGAAGCCAAAACGTTCTCCGTGCGGGAGGGCGAAGCCTCGATGGACATCTTAGTCTGGGACGATAGTGTGGGCTTCGTGACCTTTGATGAGCCGATCTTCGGCACGGTAATCACGAGCCAACCTTTCGCGACCATGTTCCGGATGCTTTTCAACGCCCTTTGGGCTAGGATGTGAACACCCCGCATATGCCCGAAGAACAGCTTTCCGAAATCCTACTGATAGACAAACCCGCTGGTATAACCTCGCACGATGTGGTTGATGCAATACGTCGTATCTACAAAACCCGTTGCGTAGGCCATGCTGGCACGCTTGATCCGTTCGCGACGGGGCTTTTGATAGTGGGCGTGGGCAAAATGACCAAAAAGCTTCAAGAATACGTGGGACTCGATAAAACCTATATCGCGACCGCCAGGCTTGGCGCGACTAGCGATACTTACGATCTGACGGGTCAACTTCAGGATTCAGGGGACGCAGGACCTAGGACGCAGGATGAGGTTCTTGAGGCATTGATGAGCTTCAAAGGCGGTTACGCACAAAAGGCGCCGGCGTTTTCGGCCAAAAAAGTTAAAGGACAAAAATTATACGAAATGGCGAGGCGCGGCGAAGACGTCGAAGCTATTCGGCCCGTCAAACAAGTCGATATCAGCGAAATTAAACTTTTGGATTATCAATGGCCAGACGCGACATTTGAAGTCACGTGCTCTTCTGGCACCTACATCAGATCGCTAGCCCACGACTTGGGCGAAAAGCTCGGTTGCGGCGCGTATCTAACCGCGCTCCGAAGGACGAGGATTGGAGAGCATCGGATTGAGGATGCGAGGAAGTTGGATGAGATTTGATCGATCAGTCGGAAGATAAAGAATTGACCGTTTTGTAGTTTTGTAGTACACAAAACTCAACGAAAACGCACCTTGGACACAAGAGGTCTAAAGATGTCGATAGTCTATAGTTTATTTGCAGTGCTCCTCTATGTAGCACTTGAGACGTTATTCAAGTGGCTGGGAATACCCTCCGGACTCACAACCGTCCTCTCCGCTGTCATTGTCCTGCTAATCACACTTTTTTGGTTTTTCGGTTCGGCCATCAAAACAAAAATCGTGGAGTCATGGGACCGCTCTCGACACAAGAGGATGAGCTCTTCCAAACCCAAGCGCTATCGGACGTACGGCCGGGAGTTCCTGATGCTGCGAGATAAAGAGGTGCGGCAAGAACAACTTCACTTGTTGTGGAATCGTGGAGATGGTCGAAGTCTGCTCTTGGCCTGTGGCACCATGTATATCGGAGCAATACTCTTTGGCTTGTTTACCGGCGCCGGCTCAGGTGCAACCGTTGCCATCTGTTTCTTCTCCGTATTTTTCATCATCGGATCTATCAGTCTGGTGATTGCACTCCATATTCTGAGTCAGCTCCTACGCCCGCTTTACTTCAAAAGGCTTTCAGCCGAAGCGAATGCGGAATACGACGCCTGCGTACATGAGTTCAACGGCACTGTCCCGGAAGGATACAGGCGTTTTAAACTGCCGGTTTCAAAACCAACGAGCAACGACGAGTTAAAAGTTATGCTGGATAGCATGCCCGCGACCGAGGCAACCCGGCCTTTGGTCAAACGACTTGTCCGAGTCCACGCCGACCTAATCGCGACCGACGAGGCCCTGGCTGAGATCCAAACCCAAGAAGAGGCCTCCAAGGCCAATGCTACTTAAGCCTGAAAGGGCTTATTTTCTTTTAGGATGGACAATCTGGCCAACCTTTGCTAACCTTAGTGCCATCAGCCTTAATATTGTTAACCGGACTGGATGGCAAAAAGACTGCACAGCTGATCACGTTCTCGCATCGCAAAGGTTCGCCTTAATTTCATGCTTATTTCAGCCAAAAACGTCTCAGATCTTTCCGGACGAGGCCCTCTCGAAATGGCGCCGTGATCGTTTGTTGAACACAAATGCAGACTATTGCCGTTCGGTTGAACGTTATGTTTTATTTCATCGCCGTGATCCTAGGATTGGCTATCGGCGCTATCGTGACCTCGTTCGTTTACTCGGCCAAGGCCAAGAAGGCCAAACTCACCCTCTCTGAGGCTGAGGTAAAAGCCGAAAAGTTACTCAAGGAGGCGGAGACCAAAGAACAGGAAGTAATGGTCCGCGCCAAAGACAAGGCCATCAAGATCATCGAGGAGGCCAGGCGGGAGGAAAAGCAGACTCAAGAAGAACTCAAGAAGCAGCAGGCTTCCCTCGTCGAACGCGAAACGGCTTTCGGCGCCAAGATGCTAGAGATTGATGAGATAAAAAATAAGTTGGAAGTTAAAGCCGTCGAAATGGTCGAGAAAGAAAAACAGATCGACGCGCTTAAAGTCGAAGAGAGCAAAAAACTGGAGGAAGTCGCCCAGCTGACGGAAGACCAAGCCGTCGCGCGTCTTTTGACTTTGGCCGAAGAGCAACACCAGGATACTTTGATGAATCGCGTGCGCAAGCTGGAACAGATGGAATCGGACGAGATTGATCGCAAGGCCAAAAACATCCTGGGCGTGGCCGTGCAACGCCTGGCCGCCTCGCACGTGGTCGAAACCACGACAACCAACGTCGAATTGCCAAGCGATGAGATGAAAGGTCGCGTCATCGGCCGCGAGGGACGCAACATCAAGACCATCGAGCTTTTGACGGGTTGCGAACTGATCATCGACGACACGCCCAACATGCTCACTATCTCGGGCTTCTCCCCCATCCGCCGCCAAGTGGCCAAACGGTCGCTCGACAAACTGATCGCCGACGGCCGCATCCACCCGGGACGCATAGAGGAAGCCGTGGAAGAGGCTAAAAAGGAACTGGCTTTGGACATCAAAAAGTCCGGCGAGGACGCTTTGTTCCAGGTTGGCGTTTCCATGGCCGGCATTGATCCCAAACTCGTGCAAATTCTCGGCCGCCTCAAGTACCGCACGTCTTACGGCCAAAATATTTTGCAACATTCCATCGAGGTGGCTTGGATTGCCACGACTTTGGGCGAAGAATTGGGCGCTAACGTTTCCATTTGCAAGAAAGGCGGCTTATTCCACGATATCGGCAAGGCCGTTGACCACGATCTGCAGGGCGGCCACCCGGAATTGGGCGTCCAAATACTTAAGAAGTTCGGCATCGCCGAAGAGATCTGGTACCAATGCATCGCCCACCACGAAGACAAACCTAAGACGCTGGAAGGCGTGATCGTGAAAGCGGCCGACGCCATCAGCGGAGCCAGGCCCGGCGCGCGCAAGGATTCGCTTGAACAATACGTCAAACGTTTGGAAGAGCTTGAGAATTTAGCCTCTGGCTTTGAAGGCATTGATAAGGTTTACGCCATCCAAGCCGGCCGCGAAATCCGCGTTTTCGTTAATCCCAAAGCCATGGATGATTTTGCCGCTACCAACCTGGCGCGCGAGATTGCCGCCAAGATCGAATCGGAACTCAAATACCCGGGCGAAATCAGGGTGACGCTGATCCGCGAAACCAGAGTGGTCGAATACGCCAGATAAAAAAATCTCCCATCAGTCAGGGAGGAGGAGTGAATCGGCCGAGGTGTTACCAGACATTTTGGCCGGTTCTTTTTTATGCGCCAGTTGGATCCTGTCGCGTGTGACTTGAGTCTCCGCCGCAATGAACTCCAGGCGGAGCAACGCTTCCCTAGGCTTATCCCAATGCCTTCTTTTGGGAACAAGATTAGCTACGGTCCGAAGAAAGTGGACCAATCGCTCGATAAACATGGGATCGTCGATGAATTTTCCAGGGTCGCGCAAACCGGCCTCCATTTGCCCAAGATAATAATCAATCCAAAGGCTGGCTTCGCGCTTGGCGCGTCTGTGACATATGATGCTTTCCAGCATGCCAGAAAGATCGTCGATCCATTCCTGGGTCTCGAGACGACTAGCGAACTCAGCTGGGTTATCCTTGGAGTTGGCGACTCTCCTGAGATGAGCTTCCATTTTCACCTCCGGTCAAACAGCTGACACCTATTAAAAGCCAGTCTACGCTCCAGGTCAAGGGTTGTACTTTGCAGGGCGTGTGCCATAATGCTTCATTATGCAGCAAATCAATTTGATGTTCTTCGGCGACGTGGTCGGCAAAATTGGCCGCAAGGCTTTGGCTAAACAGTTGCCGGTTCTAAAAGAACAGTTCAAGCCCGATCTGACGGTCGCCAATGTCGAAAATCTGGCGCATGGCCGGGGCCTAACGGAAACGACCATGAAGGAGATAGTCGAGGCCGGCATCGACGCGTTTACGTCCGGCCACCACGTTTGGGAGAACCCGCAAGGCATCCCGATTTTAAATGACGAAAATTGGTCGAAAAAATTAATTCGCCCGGCCAACGTGGATCCAAAACTGGCCGGCCAAGGAATCATGAGGCTCAAAATCAAAGGCCAAGAAATCGTAATCATCAACCTGCAGGGCCAACTTTTCGTGCCCCAAGAAACCTCCTCCCCTTTCCTGGCTTTTGACCGCTTTTGGCAGGAGATTAGCGCCCAAAACCCAAAACCCCTGGTGGTGGTAGATCTCCATGCCGAGGCCACCAGCGAAAAAATGGCTTTTGCCAACTATGTGGACGGTCGAGCCAACCTGGTTTTTGGCACGCATACCCACGTACCCACGGCCGACGCTAAAATCCTGCCCAAAGGCACCGGATATTGCACGGACTTAGGCATGGTCGGATTGCATGACTCCGTAATCGGATTTGAAAAAAATAGCTCTATTAAGCGATTTTTAGGCGAAACTCAATCGGCTTACGAGCTTCAAAATAACGGACCGGCCGAAATTAATGGCTTAGTTGCCGCTTTCAACCTTGACACGATGTCCATTATCAGCCTGACCAAAATCAGGGAAATTGTTGATATATAAGCGCAATATTGCTATACTGGTCTAAAGTAATTCATTTAATTCACTCGTATGAATAAAGCGGAATTAATCAATGTCATTGCCGAAAAGGTCGGCGTAACCAAAAAGCAGGCCGAAGACATGGTCGAGTGCCTGGTTGACACCGTTACCAGCGAACTCAAAAAGGGCGAAGAGGTCACAATCGCGGGCTTTGGCCAGTTCTTGGCCAAGAGGCGCGCTGGACGCATGGGCGTGAACCCCCAAAACCCAACCGAAAAGATTCAGATCCCGTCAGTCACGGTTCCCAAGTTCAAGGCTGGCAAGGGCTTGAAGGATGCTTTGAAAGCTTCCCAGGCTCCGGCCGCGCCGACTGTGTAATTTTAAATTACAAATAAATAGCCGACCTTTGGTCGGCTTTTTATTTCTTGGTAACTAACGCGGCCAAGTTTCTGCCTTTAATCCAATTGCACCAGCCCTGGCGGTCATAAGCCCCGATTTTTTCGATCGACCAAAGCGCTGGATCAAAAAGCGATTTAAACTCGCCCAATGTAAAAGCGTGGACATACCTCTTTTCGAGTTCTCCGCTGGCTTTCCACGCGTAATACATATCACCCGCTTCGCCTCCTCTTATGCCTTTCAAACGCATCCAGGCGCTTTTAAAACTTTGCCAAGACCGAAATCTCGAAGCCCGTAGATTCCAAACGGTACAGAGTAAAGTGCCGCCCGGCTTTAAGATCCTATGAAGTTCCTTGATCGAATCCACGCGCCAAACATTCGACGGAATGTGGTGCAAAACGGCAATGCAGGCAACCGCTTCGGCATGATTGTCCGGCAAATCGAGTTTCGGTAATGTTCCTGATCGCATTTCCACCTTGTGATTTTTTTGAGCTTCATCACGTAAAGTCGAGGAAGGCTCGACGCCGATATAATTAACGCCTTCGGGTAAAATATCTGCCAGACGACCGTTGCCAGCCCCCACGTCCACTAATAAATCCCCCGGCTTCAATCGTGCCTTGAGGAGGTCCATCACCTGCCAACCCCAGGTGCGCTTGGAGCTGAACATCTTTCCTTCTTTTTCGTAAAAATCAGCCACTTCCTTAGACAGCTTGCTTCTTATCAAGTTTTCCATCAAACTAGCTTACATTCTAAAATTCCAAGATACAAGAAACGAAATGCAAAGCCCTCCCGCCGATTTAACCAAGACAATTCTTAAGGAAGCCGCGGATTCGAAGTGCCGAACGCGAGCTGATTTGGCGCGCCTGGCCAGACGTCATCTTAAACACACCCCATACGCTTTCCCTACATCTTTAAAATTTTGGGAGGCTTACCGCGCGCTTTTGGAAGAGGGATTCGAAAACAATGAAGTGATAGAACGGATCCTGCGCGTCAAAGACGTCCGGACGGACAGCGGCGTGGCGCCGATCACCGTTTTGACTAAACCTTTCCCCTGCCCAGGGCGTTGCGTTTACTGCCCATCCGAAACGCGGATGCCAAAGAGTTACATTTCAACCGAACCAGCGGCCGCGCGGGCCTTGAGTTTGGAGTTCGACCCGTATCAGCAGGTAAAACAAAGAATTCTCACGCTTGAAAAAAACGGGCATAAGGCCAATAAGATTGAATTGATCGTTAAAGGCGGTACCTGGTCGGCTTACACGGCGGATTACCGCGAATGGTTCATTACAAGGTGTTTTGAAGCGGCAAACGAGCTTCTTCATCCCGAGGTAGATGCAGGAGGAGGGTTGGAGAAAGCGCAAAAGATAAATGAGACGGCGGACTATCGAATAATCGGGCTGACGATTGAGACGCGGCCAGATTGGGTTAAGCCAAAAGAAGTCATCCACCTTCGCAAACTGGGCGTTACGCGCGTGGAACTTGGATTACAGATTATCAATGACCGGGTTTTGGACCTGGTCAAACGCGGCACTACGGTCTCTGACGCGGAGAATGCCATTCACCTGCTCAAAACGGCTGGTTTCAAAGTCGACGTCCACATGTTGCCTGGAATGCCGGGCGCGACCACCGAAGACGATTTGGAATCTTTCAGGATTTTATTCGCGGACCCTCGCTTTCGGCCGGACATGGTCAAAATTTATCCTTGCGTCGTCTTGCCCGATTCCGAGTTGGCGGAATGGACGGCCCGCGGGGAATTCAAACCGATTGAAGGGCAAGAGCTGCTTGAACTTTTGGTAAAAATGCAATCAATGGTCCCGAGATATTGCCGCGTGCCCCGCGTCATACGGGACTTCCCGACAACCCAAATCGCGTATGGCAATAAAAAATCAAACCTGCGGGAAATTTTGGATGATGAAATGATAAAACGCGGTTTGCGGTGCGTTTGCCTGCGTTGCCGTGAAGTCGGCCACGTGTCGGGCGACCATACAAAGGATAAAACTACAGTTTTTGAGGAAAGATATGAGAATGCCGGAGGTACCGAAGTATTTTTATCAGTCGAGAATGAGGATCGATCGGCGGTTTTCGCGTTTTTGAGGATGAGACAACCGCCTGAGTCCATTCCGGATTCGGAGATCTACGAAGCCTTTCCGGTCCTGCGCGGCGCGGCCATTATTCGCGAGCTGCACACTTATGGCACGGCTCTAAACATCGACCAGCAGGACCCGATGGCGGCCCAGCATAAGGGTTATGGCCGCATGCTGATGAAAAAATCCGAAGAGCTGGCAGCCGGAGCCGGTTTTGACCACATGGCCGTTATCAGCGGGATCGGAGTACGCGAATATTACCGACAACTCGGTTACGAAGAAAAGGATTCTTACATGGTTAAAAGCCTCAACCTTGGTTGATCTGCTGGCGCAACTGCCCAACGGTTTTGACTTCAGCTTCCAATTCGTTAATCTTCCTCGCCAACTCGGCCTTGTCTTTGTCTGATTTATTCAAATCTGCCTTTAACGTTTTTATATCGTCTTGCAACTCGTCCAGGCGCTGTTTCAAAAACCTTTCGCGCACGGCCGATTCCAAAAGCCGGTCCGTGAACTCCCCTTCTTTGGCATGCCTTTCAGTTTCTTCAATGCCTTTTTGAATGACGTATTCTAAAACCTTGCGTTGCAAAGGCGCCCAATCCAAATCCTTGGGTCCTTTTTTCTGAGCGGCCTTTTCTTCAGCCCACGCGCGGATCAAAGCCGGGCCTTCGTCGCCGATGGCTTTCGCCGAATAATTTTCCAATGTTTGGTAATTACCCTTCGGCTCTTCTCCCCCGAAATTCTCAAAATAATAACGTTGCGTCAGGAGCATGAAACGCTGGATGGTTTTTTCTATTTCCACTTGGCGATCGGCGATCCTAAAGAGGTAATCCGCCGACTCTTCGACCATGGCCGGCCGTTCGTTTTCGCCAGCTTTCAAGTGGAATTGCGCGTCCGTCAATTCTTGCCTAAAAGAAGCCATGTCGGCCGCCGAATAAAGGCCAAAATTGAAATTTAGCCTCTCGGCCCTGAATTGCTGGGTTCTGCCCTCGTCCAAAGCCGGCACGGGCAGTTGTCTCGCCATTTCGCGGATCGCGTGTTGGACTTTCCTTACGATTTCCTGATCATCCGTCTCCAAAGTCAGCGCGAACTCGTCGCCGCCAGTGCGGTACGCTTCGGCTTTGACCGAGGGATCGGCTTGGCGGACAGCTTGGTCCAAAATTCTGGCCGCCATCTTGATGGCCGAGTTGCCGGTCTTGCGTCCACCTTCTTTGTCAAAATACTTCAAGAAGGCCATGTCGATGGCCACGGCCGTTATCGGCTTGCCTTCTTCCAACCTGGATTTAACCTCGCGGAAAAACATGCCACGTTCGTAAAGGCCGGTAGCCGGATTGCGCTTCACTTCCGAGTTATGGAGTTCAGATTTGGCCAACTCGAGCTTGGCTTTAGTCGTTTTGTTTTCGGGATCGCCCTGAAGCAAAGCCTCCAGCCGTTTAACTTCGTTTTTTAACCCTTCGATTTCCTTCTCACCGGTAGTCGGGGGCATTTGCCCGAAAAATTCCGCCTCATCTTTTACCTCTTCCAACTGACCTTCCATTTTAACCGCGCTTCTTTCACTTAGAACCTCTTCTTCGTTGAGATCCAGGCCTTTTGACTTCAATAAATCCTCTCTCTTTTTGTCGAAAACGAATTTGGAAAGGGTTTTGGAAAGATGATGGGCTTCTTTTTGCCGCGCCCGAAAATCGCCGATGGCCAAGGTGATGGATTTTTCCAAACCCTCATCTTGCGAACTGTTAAGCGCCTCCTTAAAAGCCTCGAACCCCATGGCTTCGCCAGCCGGATCGGCCACGAATAACCGGCCTAAAGTTTTTTTCAAATAATTCTCGTAAAGCGCCTTGGCTTTTTCTTCGTCCCCGATCTTCAGGATGCGATCGATACGCCGGTTATTTTTTTCGATGTCGTTTAAAATCTGACCTTGCTCTTTGACCACGTCCACGAAAGCCCTGCCCGGATTGGAGTTACTGATACTCGCTTGATTTTCGTTAAAATAATCGACCGCGTCCGCGAGAGGCACCCGCGTGGCCACGATCGGAGCCTCTTCCTCGCGTCCGGACGCTTCGATCCGCAAGTTGCCATTCAAAGTTTCTTGAAATTTAGCGGCTACGCCCTCCTCTACTCCCCGCAAGATGACCGTGAAATCATTGCCCGAGCTGCGATAGACGTCGAAATGCGATTCCAAATCTTCCCAGGTCGACTCCTGACCCGTTCCTTTTTGCAAAGCTTCACTTAAAACCTCTTCTAAACGCCGGTAGATCAACTGACAGGTATCGCTCAAGGCTTGATTTCCGACTTCATGGCCATACACTTTGTTCAACCTATCCAACTCGCCCATGTTGATTTGGACTACGTGCGTATTTTTGGCTTTTTCCATGTCCAAACTCCCATCTTCTTTTTGAAGATCTTCATGGATACCATTCAAATCCACGCCCAGACTCTCCCCTTTCCAAGCCCCAGTTGAGTCCCTCTCAAAGTCATACGACTCAACGTCCAGTTTGGCGGTTTTGAATTCCAACTCCGCGGTTTCAACTTCTTCTTTGGAAGCCGAGCCAACTGTTCTTTCGAATTTATACCTGGCGTCGGTCAATTTTTGGTCCAAAGGCTGACGCAAGAATGCCTTTCGTTGCTCATGGGTCGTGAAGCCTCTTTCTCTAGCCATAATAAGCCTGATTATACCAGTAAAAACTTAAAAAAATAAGTCCCGATTGGGACAGAGTCAACGCGGCATGGTCTTGAAGACAAGTTCATGCGGCAAGGGAATGGACGAGTTTCGCGCCAAAACGTCGAAAGCAGCTTCAGCCTGGACCTCTGTCAAAGCGAGTAGATCAGTTCCGCGACGAATCTCGATCCCGAGATCTTTGAGTCCACGGATAAATGAGTCCCAGAGGATGCCCATGCCGATGCTATCGGCCTGCTCATACGCTTGGTAGAGCTGCTCTTGAATTGTCATGACGCGCCTCCACCCCCAAGTCGGGGGACCGTTCACCTTGTCACAAAACAGGCCCCTTGTCAACCCTCTAGTATGCCTTGGCGAAGATGACCACCGTATCCGATTTTTGGCCGCAATAAAGGCATTTTCCGGGGGTTTTAGCCTGCCCAAACGGGATGCAACGGATGGTGGCTCTGGTCTCTTCTTTAACCTTGGCTTCGCATTCGGCCGATCCGCACCAATGCGAAAGGACAAAGTTGCCTTCGACCTCCTTTTTGAACTTCTTATAATCTTCGACTTCCAGCGTATGCTCAATCCTAAAGTTTAAGGCCTTTTGGTAAAGGTTAGTCTGGATCTGATCCAGGATCTCTTTGATAGCGTCAATCAAACCCTCTTCAGTCAAAACTTGTTTGGCCGAAGTGTCGCGCCTGACGGTCATGACCGAATTGTTGGCCAGGTCTTTGGGGCCGATCTCAATTCGAACCGGCACGCCCTTCTTTTCCCACTCAAAAAACTTGGGACCGGGACGCATGTCGCGGCCGTCGATTTTGACCCGCACGCCTTCCCCTTCCAGCTGATCCGCGATCTCTTGAGCTTTGGATTGCGAAGCTTCAATTTCTTCGGGCGAAACGCCGATCGGGATGATAACCACTTGATAGGGCGCGAGCTTGGGTGGCAAAACCAAACCCTTATCGTCGCCATGGGCCATGATCAAACCGCCGATCAGGCGCGTCGAAACTCCCCAGCTCGTTTGCCAGGCAAATTTTTCTTTGCCGTCCGCGTCCAAAAATTTCACGTTAAAAGCTTTGGCAAAATTCTGTCCGAGCATGTGCGAGGTGCCTGATTGCAAGGCTTTGCCGTCGCCCATCATGGCTTCGATGCAATAAGTGCGCACGGCGCCCGCGAATTTTTCGGACTCGGTCTTTTGCCCAGGGATCACGGGGATGCCCATGACTTCTTCCGCGAACTGGCGGTACACGTCCAGCATCTGTTTGGTAAAATCCTCGGCTTCATCCTCGGTCTGATGAACGGTATGGCCTTCCTGCCACAAGAACTCGGTCGTCCGGAGGAACAGGCGCGTACGCATTTCCCAGCGGACGATGTTGGCCCATTGGTTAATCAAAAGCGGCAAGTCGCGGTACGAATGGATCCAGCGCGAAAAGACGTCGTACATGATCGTTTCCGAAGTGGGGCGGACGACAAGGGGCTCATCGAGCTTGGCGCCACCGGCGTGAGTCACAACCGCCACCTCGGGCGCGAAGCCTTCCACGTGCTGCTCTTCCCGTTTCAAAAAACTTTCGGGGATAAACAAAGGAAAATAAGCGTTCTGCACGCCCTTGGTTTTAAACCTGGCATCCAAATCCTTTTGCATGAGCTCCCAAATGGCATAGCCGTACGGCTTAATGACCATGCAGCCGCGGACCGGCGAGTGCTCGGCCATCTCGGCCTGATCGACAACGTCCTGGTACCACTCGGAATAATCCTTGGAGCGCGGGGTGATGGCTTTCTGCTCGCTTTTATCTTGTTTGACGGGCATATAATTGCGTAATTTGTATCATTTGCGCCGTGTCTTGCCAAGCCCGTCAGGATGCCTTAACATATGGCGCGTAACGCGTAAGTCGTGCATATTTGGGGCCGCGATGGCGGAATTGGTAGACGCACAGGACTCAAAATCCTGCGGTCGCAAGGCCATGAGGGTTCGACCCCCTCTCGCGGCACCAAATCAGCATGACGCAAAACCGGACGCCCATGGCGACCGGTTTTTCTTTTTCATCCGTGTTATTATTCTTTGGTATGAGACCTTCTTTCGAATCCCATTTGCGGCAGATGAACGAGATTGCCAAAGACAAAGCCAAACCGGACAACAGCGAAGAACAACGAAAAAAGATGGACGCGGCTTTGGACTATATGATCGAAAAAGCCGCCGAACGGTTCGGGACGCCGGAAAAAACCCAAGAAACCGTCTTTAAGCTCCAAAAACGCAAACAGAAGATCATGGCCAGACTTAGAGAGCAACTGGCGAGCATGGATAATCCAAACCCGTTCGGTCAAGAATCGATTCCTAAAAACGCCAGACGGGTATTTGAAAAAAACGGGACTTTGCTTTGCCAGACCGAACAAGGAGAAAAGGCCGTTACCTTAGGCGAGTTACTGACTGACGGGGATTGGGATCTGGCATACCATCTCGATCCGGAAAGCGTGCCGCGAGCCGTGCGCAAAAAGTATTTTATCGAGCAGGCCAAGCGAGAGATCATGGAGTTGTTAGACCGCCAAATCGCCACGCAAGAGTCGCAGAGCGAATACGTGCACGAATTTAAACAAGAGGGCTACATCAGGATGGTTAGCCAGGAAAACCAAGAGCAATCCGGAGTTTACGCCGAGAGAATGGTCAAAAACCTGCTTAAAAAAATCGCGATCGACCAAGATTTGGATTTTGAGATTATCGAAGCCGATGCCTACCAAGACATGGAGCTAAAAATTGACTTCATCATCAGGCGCAAGGCCGCGGCCAGGGGCGTGGACGTGCAGACTAGTGACGATGACCGAATTGGCATTCAATTCACGTCGACCAACGCTCCCGAAGTCATTCAAAAAAAGGAAAATCAGATTAGGCAGGCCAAGAAAAAACTCAGACCCGAAGAAAGGATCCGCGATATCGCCTTGGTTTCAATTCCCATGCGCGAAATTCAAGCCTTGATGCGCGAATGGAAAAAGAATCAGACCCCTGGCGGGCCGGATAAGCTCTGGATTGATCCCGTTAAGGCCGAGATATTTAAAAAATTAACGCAAAACCTCCTCTCTCAGGAGGAGATTGATACGATCGCGGCCAAAATCAATCCTAAACGAGCTGCGGCTTAAGGTCGCGCAAATCGGAATAGTTGATGACACGAAAAGGATAATCACGGTATGATGTGCCCATGACCAAATACCAGGAACTCGCCAAAATATTTTTCGAGTTTTCATACTGGCATGAGATGAACAACGTGGCTTTTAAGCCGCGGGCTTACCAAATCGCTTCCGAGGCCGTAACCGGCTTGGGCGACGAGGTGGAGGCTGCCTGGCGCAAAGGCGGGGTTAAAGAGCTTAAAAAGCTGCCGGGACTTGGGCAAAAGACGGCCGAAAAAGCTGACGAGTTTTTCAGGACAGGGCATGTTAAGGAGTACGAGCAAATGAAGAAAAAATTTCCGGTCGACATCTGGGGGCTTTCGCGGATCGAGGGTTTGGGGCCAAAACACATCAAAGAGCTTTACCAGCACCTTAAGGTCAAAAATTTAGACGGACTGAAACGCGCCTTGGCCTCGGGTAAAATCAAATCCCTGCCGCGCTGGGGCGAGAAGAGCCAGGAAAGACTATCGCGACAACTACAGATGATGGTCGAAGCGTCCGACCGGCAGCTTTTGGGTTACGTTTTGCCGGTGGCAGACAAAATCGTGACTGAGCTTTCCAAAATCCCGGGCGTGAGCCGCTGTACTTACGCCGGTTCCATCAGGCGCAAGCAAGAAACGATCGGCGACATCGACCTTTTGGCCACGTCCAAAGACCCGCGCAAGGTCATGGACGCTTTCGTCAGTCTGCCACAAGTCGAAACAGTTCATGAAAAAGGCAAAACCCGATCATCCGTCAGGCTTAAAATCGGGATTGATGCCGATCTGCGCGTCGTGCCCGACAACGTTTATGGCGCCACGCTCCAATATTTTACGGGAGACAAAAAACACAACGTCATGTTGCGCGAATACGCCTTGTCCAAAGGCTATACCCTGAATGAGTACGGATTATTCACTTTGATCAGGAAGAAAGGCAAACACGAGAGCGGCAAGTTGATCGTCTGCAAAACCGAGGAGGAGATTTACGAAAAATTGAAGATGGAAACTCCCCCGCCCGAACTGCGCGTGGGCGGTGAAGAGATTGCGGCGGCGCAAAAACACAAGCTTCCCAATCTGATCCCATACGGTTCGATCAAAGGCGATTTTCAAGTTCAGACGGATTGGTCGGACGGCGCTTTAAGCATTTTGGACATGGCCAAGGAGGCTAAGAAACGCGGCTTGGATTACATGGTCGTGACGGACCACACCAAATCCCTGGCCTTCATCAACGGTTTGGATGAAAAACGCCTGGCCAGACAGGGTAAAGAAATTGATAAGCTCAACAAAACTTTAAAGGGTTTCACGATACTCAAGGGCACGGAATGCGACGTTCATAAGGACGGCTCGCTCGACCTCTCGGACGAAGCTTTAGCCAAACTGGATTGGGTCGGCATCTCGATCCATTCTCACTTCAAACTGCCGCGCGCCGAGCAAACCAAACGGCTGGTCAAAGCCATCTCGCATAAATACGTCGACTGCGTTTTCCATCCAACTTGCCGCATCATCGGCAAGCGCGAACCTATTGATTTGGATATGGACGAGGTAATCGCGGCCGCCAAAAAGTACAATGTGGCGCTCGAGATAAACTCCTTCCCCGAGCGCTCTGATTTGCGTGACGTGCTGGTGCGCGCCGCTATCCGCGCCGGCGTAAAAATCACCATTAACTCGGACGCGCACGCGCCGGAACACTTTGATTTCTTGCCGCTCGGCATTGCCATTGCCCGCCGTGGCTGGGCCACCAAGGCCGACGTGTTAAATACCAAATCCGTCAAAGAACTTTTGGCCTGGAAGGCCAAGAAACGGAAAAAATGATAAAATAAAGACATGAACATGGGTTTGCTCTTTGCGTTCGGAGCGCTGTTTGGCTGGGCCATCGGCGATTTTTTTATCCAAAGGACGGTAAGAGCCATCAGCGTTGTCAAAAGCCTGTTTTTCATCGGCTTTGCCGGAGCTTTTGGCATATTGCCGTTCGTGATTAAAGACATCAAAAGGATATTGCCGGATCCAAATAACTGGCTCATGCTGTTCGCTCTCGCGGCGGTCGTCATTTTGGCAGCTTTCGCGAACTTTCAAGGATTGAAACTCGGTAAATTATCCGTCATGTTGCCTTTGAACGGGGCCGAGCTGCCGGTGACGATCATCCTAAGCTGGCTTATTGGAGGCGAAAAACTGGACTGGTATTTTTACGCCCTCATGGCCTTGGTGGCGATCGGCCTGCTCATGACCATGCTGACCGGACTCGGCCGTCTCAAAAATTTTAAATTTGAAAAAGGCGCTTTTTACACTTTGCTCGGCGCCGTAGGCTTGGGCGCGACTAATTTTTTGATCGGCATCTGCAGTCGCAGCATGTCTCCCCTTTTCACGATTTGGTTCACGCACACGGCAGCCATGTTCGTGACTCTCGCGATCCTGATCCGGCAATCCGAAGCAAAAAATATTATCCATAATATTTGGAAACACCCGCACATCGTGCTTTGGCAAAGTTTTTTGGACAACGCGGCCTGGATGTTTTACGCCTTTTCCGCGGCTTTGATTCCAATTAGCATCGCCGCGACCATATCCGAAAGTTACATCGCCGTAGGCGCCATGCTCGGGCTGGCCATCAACAAGGAAAAAATCAAAAAACACCAGGCGTTCGGCGTGGCCTTGGCCTTTATCGGAGTCTTGGCGCTTTCTTACTTGGCGGGTTAGCGCGCGTACAAACCGATTAGCTCGGTTTGCGTGATGACGTGAGAGCGAATGGCTTCGAGCAGCTCGTCTTTGGTGGTGGAAGACGGAAGATCAACCATGGAATCCAAAGCGTAAAGCTTAAAAGTATAGCGATGTTCTCCGCTCGGCGGGCATGGGCTCACGTAAGCGTTCGTGCCAAGTGTGTTCCTGCCCACTACTCCCGGCGGAGTCTGACCTTCTTCGATTTCCTTCACGAGAGGCGGAATGTTGAAGACAACCCAATGCACGAAATCGCCCGAAGGCGCGTCGGGATCATTCAGAATCAGGGCCAAAGATTTGGTTTCGGCCGGGATGCCCTCGATGTTCAAAGGAGGACTGATCTCATTGCCGTCACAGGTATATTTGGCGGGCAGAGGCTGTTGGTGGCTAAAAGCCGGACTGGTAATCTGCATATCAATCTTAGCGTTGGAACCATCCAACGTCGGTTAGGGTTAGTATGAAAACCAAATTTTTTATTTCTTAGCCAGTTGGCTGGCGCCGACTGCTTCAAGAAAAGCCGTTCGCGTGTTCTTGACCGTTTTATCCCAAGAATGTTTGACGGCCGTCATGCCTTGGCTGCCGTAACCGCAGTAAGGTTCGTGCATGGCCGACCATAGGATATCTATCTTTTCCTGGTAATCCTTCGCGACCGCGTCATGACCTTGGCCGTACTTTTGAATGTCTTTGTTCATCTGGGCCACGACTTGGCCATGAAGTTTATTCATCTCGGCCGTTAAGCAACGCGTGGTCGGGTTTTTAAAATTCTTCTCATCGGCCCCGGGAGTTACGGACACCTTGGCTGCGCAGAATCCATTTTTGCACCTGGGCAAGGCTTTTTTGGTGGCGGCGTCCACCCCATGGGG
The DNA here is from genome assembly GCA_028715505.1 of Patescibacteria group bacterium. Taxonomy (GTDB): domain Bacteria; phylum Patescibacteriota; class Patescibacteriia; order 2-12-FULL-60-25; family 2-12-FULL-60-25; genus MWCR01. The sequence goes on along the minus strand of JAQURS010000001.1, from coordinate 139,765 downwards.
CAGTAACAGCGTGCTTGATAAAAATGCAGTGAGAAAAAAATAAGTCAAATGCTCAAACTTGATTTTCATAAGACTAGTATAGAAAACCACCCCAACAAAGATTGGGCAAGGGAGTTTTGCACAGATTGGGCTAATTTAAGCTCAAATTTTACATCCAGTTTTTAAAGCAATAACTAATCGAAAGGATTGACAAAATCCTATTTTTATGCTATATTACGCCGTTATCTGGCTGTTCCTAGATGAAATAACTCGCGCGCCATTTCGGTCCGCGATTCCTTGAAAACTCAGAAAGGGGTGCTCTCATGCAAGAGAATCGAATTCGCGTGCGATGGCGTGTTGAGGCCGGACGGTCCAAGGGGTCCGTCCTGGAAGATGGAAAAGGAAGGCGTAAGATCGTCTTCGTGGATGACCACTTCCGCGGGCGCATGCCCAAGGACGGCGAAGAGACCGAGGCTTCGATCAGCCGGGATATCAAACCCGAAGAGGCGTCGAAAGGCGCGCTGATCGTACGTCCGATCTATGCGCCTCCTCCGGGAGCTCTGTCCCAAGACGAGCTCCGTACCAAACTCGACGAGATCGCCAAGTCTCAGATGCCGGTCTTTGACACCGGATACGCCAACGTCGACCTGCCGGGCTGGAAGGGAGAGATGAGCTTCAAGCGCGCTGACTGCGTATCCGTAGAGCCGATCTACGCCCAGTGGAGCTTCCATGCCGAAGACGGCTCCTCATCTTATGGCCGGGTCGAGATGACCACGGCGGTTCGCTGGGACCACGGCATCTGCTGTTACCGCATTGTCGACCTGAAACAAGCCCTCAAGGATTTGGGCGAGCCCGCCAAAGTCGAAGGCGAGAGCCTGCGGCGCGGCACGCTAACCTGGCGTGACAGTCATGGTAGCACGTTCCGTGCCGATGCCTGCCTCTCGGAAGCCCTGGCCGGGGGTGGCCAGCTCCAGGATCTCCGCCTCGAGAATGGATACGTGGTCGGAGACGTCGCCTTGTTCAATGGCAAGCTGGTCCTGGAAGAGGAGTCCCTGAATGAGGGAGAGCTGTTCGATTCGCAACGCGGCGTACTCAAGCGCGCATCCATCTTAAGAGATTTCGTACTCATCCTGAAGGGCGAACAGCGCAAACAATTCGTCGACTTGCTGCGGACCACTCTCCATTCTCCGGAATGGTACCAACAGCGCTTGATCGCCGAGGAGCTCAATCCGGAAGCGACTTGGTCCGGGTCAGCAGCGGTCTCCCTGAAGCTGCTCCAAACGGCCAAGGATGACCTGTTCATTCCCCGATGCGAAATCGACGCAGCCCTAAAACGCCTGACGACTAGCGTTGAGCGTATCAAGAAGTACCAGGCATTCCAGCCGGCATACGAATCAGATGTAGCCGATCCGGAAATCTACATCCAGGGACCGGACGATGCCGAGGAAGTCGACGGGATGCGTTCGGAGAACCAAGCCAGACTGGCCCAGGTCCAGGAAGCCATCGAGAGCGGCAAGTTGATGATGAATACCCTTCTCGAATTGCGCCAAGATGAATCCTTCCCGCGCTCGATCAGATCGGAACTCAACAAACTGAGCTGGGAGTATGCGGCCGCTTTCCAAGAGGCGGAGAAGAGCGGATCGGCTGGTGCAAAGTTCCTGTTGAGCCGCCGGTACACGGTCGAGATGGAAATTCGGCAAATCTGCGATTCGCTAGACTACCTGGCTCGGGCACGAAACTACGAAGACACGCTCGAGTGCGCGATTCAAAACCTGTGGCACCTGACCCACAGGACGTGGCCGATTATCCTAAAGGAGATGCGTGAGGTCGAGGCTCAGCAAGCCGTCCCCCTCACCTCTGAGTAGGCCCCAATCGTTCGTTTTCCCACCTTGGGAACGTCGTCCTGACGTTCCCTCCAAAGCCGAATTCCTATCCAGCATAGGGCTTCAGCTCTGCGATTTCTTGACTAAACAATTTCAAAAACGTAATATAGCCGCGCAATTTGAGAGAGAAGATTATTTGCGACGGTAGCTCAGCTGGTAGAGCAGGGGCCTCTTAAGCCCAAGGTCCCGGGTTCAAACCCCGGCCGTCGCACCAGACAAAAAACCCTGAACGGGGTTTTTTGTTTTTCAAGATAAAAAAAGTAGCCCCCTCGTGGGAGCTTAGTGAAACTTCGCCCGCGTGGGCTAAGTCCTAGTCTTCAATGGGTGGGGAGCTGGCCAAGAGTTCCTTCCCCTTCGACGTCGCTGAATAGATGGTTCTGGAACGTCCGCCGCGTTCAGACCGCGTGTCAGGAGCTTCAAATGTGCTGAGCAGACCTTGGCGCTCCATGTCACGCAAAGTGCTGTTGACCAAGACCTCCTTGAGCTTGCCCTGCGACCTGCGGGCGATGTCCAAACCGCCCATGCCGCTATCTCCGAGAATGTGGAGAACAAGGATCTCCTTGGAGGGACGGCTTTTCAGCGCGTACCTCAGGGCCACCAAAGCCAAGCACAGTACGAATATGACTATTGCGAAAATGTTCCAATTCATTTTCAATCCCTTCCTTTCCAACCGGTTACTACCGGCTTTTATCACGATTATTCGTAAATCGTCAAGATAAAAAAGCAGCCCGGGTTGGGGGCTAGAGCAGAAAGATGTCCGGAGTGACAAGGTTGGGCGGCGGATTGTCGACCGGAAAAGCCTCGAAAAGGACGGCTCTCCATGGCAGGTAGGCCACGCCAATTACCTTCTCCCCGTTTACGGTGGATGACCTGACGTATTGCAGTTCCGTAATCGATTTCGACTTGAACGGATAAACCGAATCGGATTGGATCCGGCCGTCCTCCATCATCGATATTAACCAAACAATTAGGTATACGATCTGGATCGCGCTGGGCAACCGGCGGAATACTCCGCTCTCGCCATGGGCCAGGCCGTCGCCTTTCGCTTCCGCGGACCAGAGCATCCAGGCTTTGTCGCGAGTGGCAACCAACTCGAGCATAAAATTCTTATCGATTTTCGTCGGCAGGTTCATGGCAATGCCACGTCGCATCAACATCGGGAAAATATTCGTAAGCAGATCGATGCCGGACGGACACCAGGCCATATGTCGGACGCCGGCCCTGATTTCGTCATAGACGATGGTCGATCCAGAGTCCACGATCAATCGCGGGACTTGAACCTTAGACAGATTCAAGCGTTTAGCCAGCAAATAATACGATCCCTGGAGCGATTCCCAATGGGCTTTCGTGAAATTGGCGAGATTGCAGGCCGGGGTCACGGCTTCTTTCGACCATTGGATGGCAGCTGATTGTTCGTCATCCGACATGTCATCCTCCTTTAAAGAGCGACTCTATTTGCGGATGAGTTTATACCATGCCGTAAGTAGATCGTCACGAGTTTGATCCACCTCTTGTCAAAAATCCATAAAAACATCATCATGTTGCCGCCGGCACCCATAGCTCAGCTGGATAGAGCGCTTCCCTCCGAAGGAAGAGGTCAGACGTTCGAATCGTCTTGGGTGCACCATCGTGAAAAGGCAGCGATAAGCCCCTCGTGGCGCGCTGCCTTTTTGCTATACGTCCAACAGTACTTCGGTTCTGGCAAATTCGCGTACGCACCGGGAAGACTAGCGTGCACAACAGGCGCATCCTTGAGCAGAAGATACGGAAAACGAAGCGTGAAATGCGGGATTCCGTTGGTAACCTGAAAATTCGCGTACACGCGTGTGAGGAGAGCGCGGCGGGTGTCTGGATCGCAGTTCGCGATATCCGCACAAGAGATACCTGTCTCCAGAAGTTCTTGAACTTTCGCCCGCCATTCGTCGTGATCCCGCGATGGGCTTTCTTCGCGTTGTCTGAGATCGTGAAGAGCAACCTGAATGGCTTGTTTGCGGGTTCGATACTGCTCTTCATCAAGAGTTCCCGTTACGAGCAAATCAGTTATTCGCGTAAGCTTTGCTTCCTCCTCGTGGATCTGTCGCCGAAGTGCCTGAGTACGTGCGGCGTCTTCGCCCTTGTGGTTCTCGATCCACCAGTCAATGGCGGACATCGTCCAACGTGCGAGCTCCGGAGCAATGGCTAGGCTCGCGAGGCCCGTGTCTGCCGCCATTGCGAGCGTCGGCTCAGGGATGGATTTCGAGCGGCAGACCGGATAAGCAGGTCGCCTCCTGCCGCAGCGATAGTAAACCAGGCGGTTCCCAGCAGTCGTCGTGTGCTCCTCCCCCACCATGAGGCGCTCGCCTCCACAAGCTCCGCACCGGATGAGACCGCGGAACAGAAACTCATGACGCGACGGACGGGGCACGTCGACTCGCCCGAACCTCGCCTGAACGGCCTCGAACTGCTCGCTTGTCACCATGGGCGTGTGCTCACCTTGATAGATCTCCCCGTCGTAGTCGATCAGCCCAGTATAAAAGCGGTTCTTCAGGATGCAATAGACGTGGGTTAGCTTGATCGGGGTCGTCGTGCGTCCGGGCGTCGGGCGAGACGTGAGTCCTGCACCCACGGCGCGCCGCCACGCTTCCGTGATCGTCAGACCGCCCGATGCCACATCAAGCCACAGCCGTTGAACCAGCTGAAACCTTTCTGGGTCAGGCATCGCCTTTCCAGCGCCGCGAAACCCCGAGCGTTCCCTAGTCTTCACGTACCCGAGCGGAGGCGCGCCCGGGATCCTGCCCTGACGGCACACGTCGTGACTACCGCGGCGGACGCCTGCCGACAGGTCATCGACCATCTTGGTCGCCACGCCGAAGTGCACGGCGAGCATGAACTTCGAGTCGCCGTTACCCGTGTAGCTGCCTTCGGGCGTGCGAATCTCCGCCAGTGCCCCTTTGCCGAGGGCATGGATCAATGCGCCGCCATCAACCGGATTCCTGGCCAAACGATCCAACTTCCAAGACAGGATTCGATCGACTCGACCTGCCATGATGTCCTGCAAGAGGTTAGAAAAGACAGGACGGCCAGGGTCGCGAGCAGAGCACGCTTCGGTCAGCTCGCTCCGGATCTTGAGCCCGTTGCGTTTCGCGAGCTCGCGGAGTTCATGGAGCTGACCAGGTATCGAAAGCATCTGCTTGTCCTCTCGGTCCGTCGATTTTCGTGCATATATTACGTAGGATGCTTCTTTTGACATAAAGACGATGCGACTTCCCTTCGCGATACACTTCGCGGTCCAAGCTGTGCGGCAGCAAGCAAGGCCACGAGTTCAAGCAAAGCCAAACCATGCTCGTTCGCTGCCTGGTCGTCTATCTCCCTTTTGAACTGGAATCGCCAAGCCTCCTGGAAGGAACGCAAAAGATCTGCGGGAAGGCGCATTATGTTTGATGGAATCTATCGCTATTCTGCGGACACGCCGTGATTTGCGTACGGATCCCACCCGAGGTTCTTCATGCCTTCATCGATAATCGACTGCATGGGGCCCTCGGTGAAAAGATGGCCGTTCAACGCGACCGCACGTCGGGAGCCACTCTCCGTAATGGTTCCGCCGCAACCCTCGATGAGTTCATGTGACGCATACCACTCTTCGCTGGATTGGAACTTCTCGGGAACATCCATGACGAGCTCGGCATCTATCTCTTTCGTTAGATAGCCTTCGTAGTCCGCAAAAATCTTCGCGGCAATTCGCGACGTTCTTGCAACCACGAACCAGGCTTCGGCGTGGTCGTCTGTCGTGCACCAGTACAGATGTAATGGTTGCTTCTTTACTTCTCGTACCGTCTTCTCGGTCTTAGCACTATCTGACATAGCGTTTGATTGCGGCGTATTGGCCTCTCTTGCCCTCGCTTGGTTGGTGCTCTTTCGTAGGCCAATGACGCCAATAAATAAGTTAGTGTTTGATGAATGATGCTTGAGCACGCGAGGATGCGTTCAAACCATCCGTCGAACCGCTTCTCTAAATAAGGGCTTGAGCCCCCACATTATGGAAAGTTCGAACCCGTACCCATGCATCGTATGCCTCGAAAATTTCTCGAGGAGTGGGCGCAAGCGGACATTAGGCGTCCGGCCTGTGGATAACAATCTTTTTTCAGGAGGCGGGTTCAATTCCCGCTACCGGATCCCCCATTTGTGGGTTCGATTCCCGCTCACGTTCTAGTTTCCTGACGCCCCCATGCGTCAGTTTTTGGCTAAATCGCGCGTTCCTTGCACCTTGAGGGTTCAAATCCCTTGAGGTGTTACCCAATCGGCACGCCCAAATACTAAAGTGCCACTTCAACGATTCTTGACTTGGGGTATTAGAGTAAGATAAGAGAACTAACGCAGATAGAGACAGTAATATACAGAATTCTTCGCTAATATCTCACAATTTGACAATCCCTGCTTTTCCCTATATACTTTCTTACATAAGCTATTAACGCAATTTTATGCCAAATCTTAGTGCAAACACGCAAGAGTCAGAAGAAAAGCGGGAGAATAGCGGGAGACCTCGCAGCTCCGGTTACCCATCTATATCACTTGCCCGCGCAATCGAATCTACCACTGCCTTGGCAGAGAAGCTTGGTAAAGGACCTTTTGATCGCGAATCCATTGCTGTCTCCCTGGGGTTCAAGGGGCTAAGCGGGACTGCGGCGAGCGTTGTCGGAACTCTGGTCCATTTCGGACTGCTTGAGCGCTCAGGTCCGAACACCTACATACAATCCCCCTTAGTTGAACGAATTTTACGGCCAGTTGATCAACAGGAACATGACAGCGCTATCATCGAAGCCATTCTCAAACCTCGGCTGTACGAGGCGCTCATTTCCAAATATAGCGGGCAGTCCTTGCCCACAATGTTGCCGAACATATTGACTCGGACCTACGGAATTACGCCGTCAGCGGCAAGTCGGGCTGAACAAATCTTTAAGGAAAGTTGCGAGTTCGCTGGTATCCTTAAGAATGGTGTCTTGCGCGATCAGTCGGTTCTAGGAGCCACTCTACCTCCGGACCCGGTTACAGTAGTTACTGCACAACCCTCCGCTCCACGCCATGAGCCAGTTCCTCCTCCAACTCATAACGTCGTTTTGCGTTTCCCAATCGCCGCTGGCGTCTACCTCATGGTGCCAGATGACCTCATGACAGCCTTCGCGCTGGGAGAGTTTGCGGAGCCGGTCAGGTCGTTACGTGAAAAACTCGACGATTGGGCTAAGAGTAATACTCAACCCGAGGAAGATCTATGAAATGGTCAAGAGTGCGAGATGAATGGCGATTCGCGCTTATGACGGCTTCTCGTCCGTCGGTTCTGGGATCTGCCTTCGTCTGGCTGTTATTGCAAGTCGCAGTTAATGCGACTAATGGGAATGTGCGCAGCGCACTCCTTCTAGTGTCAGCCATTCCTGCAGTGATCTTCGGGAAAGGGTTTGCTACGAATCACAAATAGCGTCATATGACTCGAAAGACTTCACCACGCAAGATACAGCATGCTCAATCTAGAAAGAGATTCACGGCGGCGAACCTACAGACACTTCGTGACTTGGCCGAGTGTCTCGGTCGGCTGATTCCACTCGAGGGTTATCGATCCTCATTTTCTCTGACCGTCTTAGCGAGACAGCGCGGGCTGTTGAGCTTCATTCCGAAAAAGGCCCCGAACAAGAAAGAGTGCTTCTACGCTTTCGTCCGTAATCTTCACTATCAAAGGCCAAGAACCTTGAAGTCGCTGGTCAGAGATATCCTACCCCGAGCAATCGAACGAAGATTCGACCACGGCGACCCGGTTCTTGCACCAGAAGCAACAAGACTTGCGACTGTTCTATTCAGCCTGGGCGTGGACATGCGGTCGGAAATTACCGACTTGAAGCTCCCAACGGAACGTCCGACCATAGTGCCTCCGCCACCCGAGGCGAAGAAGGCTCTTGAGTCACTTGGGCTGCATCCGTCACTCTTGCCGCAGTGTCGAGAGATGTTCCTGGACGGCCATATCAACGAAAGCGTCCGCAAGGCCCTTGAAAAGTTTGAGGCTATAGTACAGGGCGTTGCTGGACTGCCCGACAAGATCGGAAAGGACCTGATGGGAATGGCGTTTAGTGACACGGCTCCGCGTGTTCAGTTGGGAAACCTGGTTACTACAAAGGAAAAGGACGAACAAGAGGGCTACAAATTTTTGGCTATGGGAATGATGTGTTGGTGGCGTAATGAGCTGAGCCATCGAGACATTCCCCAACTTCCTCACCATGAGGCCCTCGGGCGACTTTTGGCAGTGAGCAACATGCTCCATCGCCTCGATGCGCGAGCGTGAAGTGCTGGTCATGTTCGAAGGCGAAGTAGTATGGTGCACCATAAACAGCCACGCGCATAACAGCGTGGTTGTTTTTGTTTATGAAAAAAATAAAAAGCAGTTTAATGACTTGCTTGGGTCGAGGCTCTCAGAAAGGGAGCGTATAACTCATCTTTGGTCCTATGGCAAAGCACCATGGGCCGGGTTCGCCGGAAACGACTTTCATGGCCCCTAAACCCGCTCCGAATGATATCTCCTTCGAGACTGCGAATCCGATTACGAACCCCACACCCAGCGAAAGCGAATCCACCTTACCGCCTTTCTGCTCTGGGTTGTACCGAACGGATCCATTGGGCACGAGAAAGATCTTATCGATCGGAAAATACACCGGTCCAACCACGAGCTGCAGGCTCGGATTGGCCTGAGTGAACGGCGAGACCACATCTGCCTCGCTAATCCAACCGTAACTGCCCCACTTATGCGCAATGGCAATCCCTTGCGTAAGCGAAGGCGCAAGTGGGTAAGTCTGACCATCTTTGTACAAGAAACCTTCATTTGGCATCAAAGCGTACTTAACTTTGGTTTGTGCAATGGCGGTCGTGGGCAGCAGACTGACCAGTAGGTAAGTGGACAAGGCGGAAATGACGAGATTGGTTTTCTTCATGGCGTACCTCTTTGTCGAATTGCTTTTCTCGTTGGCAAATCTATCTTATTTTTTTAGATTTGTCAATAATTTTAGGCTAAGTTAAGCAAAAATAGTCAATTTATGAAAGATTAAACTGAACTATTCTCTTGACTTTTGGCTAAAAATATGAGATTTTTTTATCTATATAAATATGACAATAGCTCAAATTATCGAAAAATTGGCAGAAATTGGTTTAACGGAAAATCAAATCACGGTCTATTTAGAACTAATTAGAGCCAAAAAATGTCGAGCTAACCTTATTATTAAAAACACTAAACTACACAGGAGTATCGTTTATACTTGCCTGGATGATCTTTTAAACAAAGGATTGGCCAGCAAGCTTACGCAAAATGGAGTGGCCATATTCGAAGCCACCAATCCGAAGAATCTAATTGAGCTCATGGAAACAAAACGGCGTACGGCCGAAACCGTGGCTGAAAACTTATCCAAAATCATGGAGCAGGCACCCCGAGATATCCGCCTATACGAAGGAGCGGAGGGCATCGTGCAAGCTCGGGAGCGCAGCCTAAATTTACCAGCAGACGAGACGATCTACGTTTTGGGTGGCTCAAGTAGTTCTTCGACGCCCGCCTTTGAAGCTCTTTGGCTCCCCTACCATAAAAAACGCATCAAGCAAGGAATAAAATCAAAAATTTTATTCGACCGCACGGTCCCAACCGATTATTTGGATACTCGCAATTCCATGCCTTTGACCCAAGCCAAGTATTTGCCGTTTAAGCAGGATATGCCCGCATGGTTCGAGGCTTATGGCCAAACTTTCGTAGTTAACGTGCCGGCACATGAGCCTGTTGTTTTCAGCATGCATAGTCCCGAGGCATCTGAAGCATTAAAAAATTTCTTCGAGTACCTTTGGAATCAGAACGTAACAGTCGAGAATGGAACCGAGGCTTTACGCAAATCCATGTTTGAGATACTAGACGAACTCAAACCAGGCGAATCCTACTCTGTTTTAGGAGCCGCTTTCGGGATGATGGGAAAAGAGGCGGTCGATCTCTACGGCGAGTACCATAAACAACGCGTTAAGAAAGGAGTCAAATTAAGGATGCTGGCTTATACCGAATCCATTGATCAAATAAAGAAGCTCTTTGCAGATGCGGGAGATCCTGATGGCAAACTAAGCTCAATCAAGCCGCTCACGACTTCGCCTAAGAATCCCACGCAGATCTATATCTACGGCAATAAAGTCTGCATGGCCATTATGGGCGAGGTGCCGACAATAATCCATTTCGACCAACCCGGCCTGCACGAAAGTTTCCAAGCCCATTTTGATTACCTCTGGGATCAGGAATCTTACATCCTTAAAGGACCAAAGGCCTTGCAAGAAATATTTTTAGAAGCAGTGGAAGCTAAAGAGCTGCGATACATAGGAGCACGGGGTTATTTCATGGATCAATATCCCAACTTATTCAAACCCGTATTGGAAAAAATCAAAGTCACGCCCGGCGTGCGCTGGAGAAATATCGTTGATCCTGGCGTGCGTGGCCACGGCATCACCCGTTTTCCCTGGACGCAGACAAAATACACTTTGTCCATGGCTAAAAATCCAAATGTAGTGTGGCTGTACGGAAAAAAAGTCGTAGTTACGAGCTGGGCAGGTGATGAACCTGTGATGTTCATGTCAACCAATCCCCAACTGGTGCAAAGTTACAACGATTATTTTGAAGAATTGTGGTCCCATGCGTGAGACTTAAAAAAACAGCCCCGAAAGGCTGTTTTTGCTTCGCGCGTTTAGCTGCTCGTAACCGTTACCATGTCTGTCATGCTCGGATGGATCGTGCAATGGTAGTTAAACGTGCCAGCCGAATTGAAGGTATTACATTATAAAAAACCCGCTTTGAAAAGCGAGTGGAAGACGTGAGGCGGATCACCGGAGAGGACCCGTGATGAAATGAAACCAGATTTCTGATGAACAGGGTTCATCGTTTCTTTCAGGTTTTGGATAGCGCGCTCTTGAGGGTCTAAAAAGAACGAGTTGTTGAGAGCGATGGGCCTCCTTAAGCAAGGTCAGAGCCTTACTGAGCGGCATCTTGGATGCGGGGGGCGAATCGGACGTTTGCATTTGAAGACATCTCCTTATTGGGCTTGATCAATAATCGAATTTTACGCATAGATTTCTTATCGTGCAAATTACTGTTTCCTGCAACTCGACGCGATATGCACTTATATCAATACCGTCACTTTTCTATTATCCCCTTTCAGTGTGTTATGCTAGCCTTTGCTTAAACTCTAACCTATCACCATATGCCTCAAGCTTTCCATGCCAACGTCTTCAGCGACGCCAAGGCTAACGCTTTTTTCCGCAAGGAGATTGTCACCATGACCGGTTCGCAGGTAACGCTCATGAGCATTCCGCCGGGCGGCGAAGTGGGCTTGGAAACCCATACCGACACGGACCAAATACTAATCTTCGTGGCCGGCACAGGTAAAGCCGTCATCGAAGAAGCGGAATCGCCAATTGAGATCGGATCCATGTACGCCATACCGTTGGGCACAAAGCACAACTTCATAAACACCGGCAACGAAGATCTTAAGATCATCAGCGTTTACGCGCCGCCCGAACATCCGGTGGGCACCGTTCACCAAACAAAAGCCGAGGCTGACGCGGCCGAAGCCACCAAATAATTGTCAGCATAAATCAAAAACCGCCTCTTGGCGGTTTTTGATTTATTAGCTAAGATGTCCGCCTCGCTTTCGATTTCAACCAAACCTCGGCTGTTATTCGCCGGATTGGCACGGAGGCAACCATGCTCTTTAGGCACGAAGACATAGTTCAGGCCCTCGCGGGCGGCGACATCAACGATCCCAAATATTTCGCGGCCGTCTACCAAAAACTGGTGTTGGACCGACCGGACGACGCGGACAAGCGAGCTGCCCTGCAGACGAACGGGAAGGATCCGAGCGACTATCCTAGGCAGTTCGAACTCTTCCTGACAGAGGATCTTCCCTCGTCCCAGAGCGTTCCCTCGCTGGTCGCGGTTTGGAAAATCGTATTCAAATTGATTCTCTTCGCCGCAACATACGAAATCGTAATCCGGGATTTCTTCTGGTGGGATATCGAGGCCAAGCAACGCGCCTTAATCGCCACGCTCATCCGCGAAGGATATGAATTCCGGGTTTACTTCTACTGGAAAAAGACGAATAAAGGCGAAGTTCACCCAATGCATCGCGGCGCGAAGGTTACCTGCTCTACCTCTCCCCACGCGCCCGGCGGACTCGTTCTGGTCTTTGATGCCCAAGCCTACGAAGAGATGCGTGAAGCATACACGCGATGGCTCAAAACACCTCTAGTGTTGCCTGCCGACTTCAAGCCGAATAAGGCTGAGTCCGTCTCGGCCATGCCAATCAACACCCTTGCGATCCCGGCGAACTGCTAACGCCGGTTTTTTATTACCCACGACCGGAAAGCATCCGGCGCATGAAAATCAAATTATATAGAGTCATGTTCATGGGCAAGTCCCAAGTGCCGATCAAATCCACCTGTTTGCCTCCCCAACCGTTCTTAAAACGCGTAATGCCTTCCCAAGATTTTTTATACAAAGGCGAAGAGATATTGGCGGGGTTCACTCCCCAAAAATCGTAGATTTTATTACCTTCCTGTTTGGCGGCCCTAATGGCGTCCCAATGCAAAGCGTACGGCGCCATGGCTTGGCGCACGAGGTGCGAAGACGCGCCGTAAAGGTAAGTCAGGGTTTGGCCGTAAACGATTTCAAAGTTGGCGGCCAGCATAGCGCCGTTCAGTTCCGCCACCCGAAGGCGCGCCATTTTAGCGGCGGCTAAAGTCTGCAAAGTCTTATAAATATAGTTCGACGAATGTTGGACAAAGCCCGCCCGCGTTTCCGTTTCACGCATAAGTTTCAAAAACTGGTCAATGTCAGCCGGGTGCGAAGTAACCCTGGTTTTCACGCCGTGGCGTGTGGCGATTTTGATGTTGTAACGGGTTTTCTCGTGCATGCGCGAAAGCAGTTGTTCCTCCGATTGCGTCAAATCGAGCAAATTCGTGCTCGAAGGATCAAGCGAGAGCGATCGGATGAACCTTGGAGAGAGGTCTCTGGTTTGCGATTCAACCCGGACGACCGGCTCAAAACGCCAAAACAAACTGCGGGGCAATCTCCCCTTTTCCGCCATCAAGCTGATCAAATGGGAAATCAAAGCGCGATAATTTTCCCGGCTGACTTTGGGCGAGATGACCGGGCCGCGCGAGGCGTACCAATATCCCAAACCTAAAATCTTTTTTCGATATTCGCCCTGCACGGCGCAAAGCCAATCTCCGCTGTCATCCGCCAAAGCGAAACGGCGCACAGGATAACCAAGCGACCGCCTGAACTCGCCCCAAGCCCAAGATTGGGTGAATTGGGTCCAAGGCTGTTTGAGTTGGAAAATCTCCCAATTAGCCGGATCATTTACCTCCAATAAATGCATAACACTAGAAAGTGGAAACTAGAAAGAGTTTATTTGCTCAAGAGTTTCAAGGTGGCGCGAAGGCGGACGGAAGTATCACCCGTTTCGACCGGAACTTTTTTAGCCGCTTCACGCGCTTGAAAAGCCGTGTAACCGAGATTGGTCAAAGCCTCAATTAATTCGCGGTCAACATCGCTCGCGACGCCAACCTCCACCAATTTACCTTTGAGCTCAAGTACGATTTTTTGCGCTGTTTTTTTGCCAAGCCCTGGCAATGACGCCAGCCAATCCGCGTCGCCCTGCGCCAACCTGGATTTTAAATTATCGAGCGGCGCGGCCGCGCAAACCGCCATGGCGACTTTGGGCCCGACACCCGAAACGCTTAAAAGTTTTTCAAAAAATTCCAATTCATCCATGCTCAAAAAAGCGTACAGGTCATAAGCGTCTTCGCGGATCTGCTCGTGCAAATAAACCCGCTTGTCCCCGCCGACCGAAAGGTTAGATAAAGTGCCGGTATGCGCCCTCAAACGGTAGCCAAGGCCACTGACTTCCAAAATAAAAAAATCCAAAAAAACTTCGGTAATCCTGCCCTGCAAAGTGACCAACATACGGGCTACAGCATACCGCAGATGCCGCTTGACGTAAAAGCCATCTGCCATTAAATTACCGGCGGTGTTCAACTCCAAGGAGGTACCATGGCTGAGAATTACACCCGATTGAGCAAGAACAAGCGACGGTGCGTGCGCCAAATCCTGAGCAGGGTTCGGAAGGCTACACAGACGCGCTCCAATTTCAAATCCCGAAGCGAACTCCGGAAGGCCGTCGTCAACGACCTCTTGGGCGGCGAGAAGGCCGAGGCCATCATTAGGGCGCGCATGCCCAAGCCGGTCCGCAACGCTCCCAAGCAAGAATTCTGCCGAGTTTGCAACCGCAACACGAAGCATCGGGGCGGCCAATGCCAGGAACACGAGGTCAAGTACTGCGACAAGTGCAAAGAGATGACGCCTCGTACGGCCAATGACAAATGCACCAAGCACGTCGTCACCTGGTGCCGCGAATGCCGGTTTGACCGCGCTTTCGTAAATGGCAAATGCGTTGAATCGCACCTTCACCCTCCTCCTGATCCCCCGCGCAATTCGAGTAGATCTATCTGGTCCACGTTCTGGGGATCAGGCCAATACTGACGCGACCTGCGTCATTTTTTATAACGAAAAAACTCCCTGATCCGAGGATGGTTGGATCGGGAGTTCGTCGTTCGCCAGGACGGCGAAGACGTTAGGGGTTTTCGATGGGCGGCGCGGCACCCGGAGGCAGTCCTTCGACATTGCCTTCGGTGACCGTCCCACGAGGATGCTTGCCGTAGGTTCTGGGCCTGGCAGGCGTAGTTGGAAGGTGCGCGGTTGGGTTGACCGGAACGATGGGAATGGCTCGCGGCGGTTGGCTGGTGGCCGGTGTAACCGGAATGGGCTGCGAGGGCGCGGCCGATTCAGTCGGAGCTTGTGCCGAGCTCGCGCTCGCCTGGAAGCTAAAGAGGGCTTTCATTTGCGGCAACCAAGATGAAGAAGTTGCCCAACCGATTCCCGTGATCAACAGGCAGACGATCAGGACCGGCAAGGCCGAGCTGAAACGCGGAGCAGGCCGCTTGGCCGTTTCGCGGCGCAAGGACGGCACCGTCACCGTATTGATCCGACTCGGTATCGCGGCCTGCGGCAATGGCGCCATGATCGGCGGGACAACCGGAGCTTGGAGCTCGGGCTGGCTCGGCCGAACAGGTTCCTGAGGCGCGGGCAACGGAAGCGGCACAACCACCGATTGCGGTTTGGCCTTCTTGGCGATCTTGCCCCTTCTCGAAGCCGGTTGAGGATCTGCGGGCTTTTCGGCTTGTGCCGGTGCCTGCCTTACGAGGGTCGCTGCCGTCTTGGAGACGGTCGGCGGCTGGTCAACGTAGTTGATCCTGACCGGAACGGGCTTGAGGTGCTTGCTGGCCGTCTTGAGCGCTTCCCTGGTCAGACCAGTCGGTAACCTAGGTTGAGCTATGCCCAACCCAAGCATCGTCCTGGTCGCCAGCTTGGCTTCCGCGATCTTGTTGATCGCGACGGAGACCGGAGTGGCCATGGTCTCGGCGAAGGGATTGGGGCGAGGCGGAATCGAGCTAGGCACCACCACGTGATGGTCCTTCTCGTCCTGCTCCGGACCCAATTGCTCCCAGAAGCGCTTCAGGAAATCCCTGGACTCTTCCATGGTGGGCCGATCAGCCGGCTTGCCCGCCAAACCTCTGGCAATCATGGCGTCCAACTCGGGCGTCACTTTGCCATTGAAGGTCGCGGCCGGCTCGAGCTTGAGCTCGCCGCTTTGGACCTGTGGCCAGACCTTGATGCAGTGTTCGGCGTACGTCTCGGGGATGGGGTGCATCTTGTGCACGTACGGCCGACGGCTGGTCAGCAACTCATACAAGATTGCCCAAAGGGCAAAGACATCAACTGCCGGAGGGAAAGCCTGTGCTAATCCTTGCTCAGGGCTCATATAGAGCGGCGTGCCAAGTGTCGTTCCAGTAACCGTGAGCTTGACATCCGCTTGCATGAGCACCGTCCCAAAGTCAGAGACCTTGGCGATCATTGCCCCATCGACGTTCAAATCGAGCAAGACATTGCTCGGCTTAAGGTCGCGATGGACGAATCCCTTGCTGTGGGCATAGGCGATAGCATCAGCAACCTGATACGTCAGGCTGACGACCAACGAAAGAGGCATGTCGCACTGGTACTCGTAGGAAAGCGTCTCAAGAGACATTCCGCCGTCGATCCACTCGAGCACCGCGATCGACGCGGTTTCGTTCTGAGCCCAGGGGTAGACTGCTTCGCCCAAAATCCGGACGATGTGCGGATGTTCGAGCTCAGTCATAGCCGCAATCTCTCTCTTAAAGCGTTCCACGACCTCATCACTATTCAACTGTATGAGGATCTTGAGGGCGACCTGCTCGTGAGTCACGATATCTTCGGCCGGGTAAACGGCGGCCATGCCCCCAGCAAACGGACGGTCCAAAACCTTGTATCTGCCGCAAACGATTTCATTTGCTTTGAACATGACGCCGCTCCTTTAGCTAGCGTGAGTTGTCAAACAACGGCATCCCCTCCCATTAGGGGAATTGCTTAAGTTAGCGCATTTTTAAGCGCTTGTCAACCGGTCTTAAGGTATTTGTGATACGAGAAACGTTTTCGAAATATGACGAATGACGTTAATCGATCGTTTTTTACGTTATTTAAGCCAAATCTGAATTTCGTACCCGTTCCACCGCATTAATTCAGTATCAGTACCTGAATCCGTTTTGTCCATATCGATAGATTCGGCTTTGATTTCTTTGGCCAGCTCAGGCTTTAAATCTTCGAGCCATTGGCTGGCTTCCTGGTTATCCGTTTGAACGCCGAGTTTAATCTTATCGGTCGGCGTCAAACCAGACTGTTTGCGGAGCTGCATGATATGTCGCACTAATTCCCGGTAAAAACCCTTCTTCAAAAGCTCGGGCGTCAACTCTACGTCCAAGGCAATAGTCCAATCCTCGATCTGATCAGCCTGGGCTTGGTTGAGTTTAACTTGTTCCACGTTTAACTCGTCGCGGATCAAACCAAGCAAGTCAGTTTTAACCGAAAGGCGCTTAAGCTCGGCCGGGGCTTTCAGGTTGATCTTGATTGAAGCCAGGGCTTGCCGCACGGGCAACTTGGCTTGCACGCGGGCTTCAAGGCCGGCCGTAACCACGTCGCGCACCCAAACCATGTCTTTTTCCAACCTCTCATCCATGGCCCGCTCGTCAAACTTGGGCCAGCGATCCAAATGAACCGACATCTTCTCCCCTTCCAAATCTTGGTACAGACGTTCGGCAAAGAAGGGCGCGAACGGCGCCATGAGCCGCGAGAGGACGAGTAAAACTTCGCGCAAGGTGCGCAACGCGTCCAAAACGTCGTCCGGGTCTTCCACTTGCTTCATGCGTTCGCGCGAGCGGCGCAGCCACCAGGTCGAAAAATCATCCACGAACGGGCGGAGCGGACGCAAGGCGTTGGCCAAATCGTAATTGTCCATGTTCTCCGTGATCTCTTTGGCCAAGGATTCCAAACGCGAGAAAATCCAACGGTCCAAAACGTGCATGCTCCTCGGTTTTTGGATTTCGACGCGCTTGCCTTCGGCGTAAGTCATGTAAAACTGCCGCACGTTCCAAAGGATGCCAAAAACCGCGCGTTGCATCTGGGCGCACTCTTCGTCAGAAAAGTTGATGGCTTCGGCCTGCATGACCGGCGAAGAAAGCAGGTAAACGCGCAACGCGTCAGCCCCCATTTTTTCCATCAAGGCGTACGGGTCGGTGAAATTTTTCTGCGACTTGGACATCTTCTTGCCGTCGGCGGCCAGGATCATGCCCGTGGCCACGATGTTTTTGGCGGCCGGCTTGCCGAACAAGCCGCTCGAAAGCACGTGCATGTTGTAGAACCAGCCGCGGGTTTGGTCTTGGGCTTCGCCGATGAAGTCGGACGGGAAATGCTCCTCGAATTTTTCGCGGTTCTCGAAAGGATAATGGATCGAGGCGTAGGGCATGCCGCCGGATTCCAGCCAACAATCAAAAGTAAAAGTCGTGCGCTTCATGGCGCCGCCGCATTTTTCGCACTTAAGTTCAACCAGGTCGATGCCAGGGCGGTGCATGTCCCAACCTTTGGGCAGATGGCCACCAGCCGCTTCCTTAAGTTCTGCGATTGAACCGATAATTTTCCGTTCATGGCACTCTTCGCATTCCCAAACCGGCATGGGTGCGCCCCAGTAACGAGTACGCGAGATGCACCAATCCGGAGCCGTGGCCAAACCATTGCCAAAACGACCTTCCTTGAAGGATTCGGGCACCCAATGGATTTTTTTGGCAGCGTCCAACATCTTGGGACGGAGCTTGTTGATGTTCACGAACCAGGCGGTTTGAGCCTTGTACATGAGCAAAGTTTTGCAGCGGTAACATTCGGGCACGCTGTGCACAATGCGTTCGTTTTTGACGAGCAATCCCCGCTTTTCCAAATCATCCACTACCAGAGGATCAGCCTGCTTGATCGGAAGTTTGGCGAAAGCCCCGAGCTCGGGCAGCATCTTGCCGTCCTCGTCGACCGTAAGGAGGACCGGGAGTTTGTGGACTTTGGAGGCGTTGAAGTCGTCTTCGCCAAAAGCCGGGGCCGTGTGGACCAAGCCCGTGCCGTCGGCCGCGCTGACGTAAGGCATGTCGACCACGCGATAAGCATCAAGGCCTTCGGGGATCGGCAGGAAAGTGAAAAGCGGCTCATAGTGCCAGCCGATCAGCTCCTTGCCCTCCAAGCGGCGCTCCACGTGCACGGCTTCTTTCTGAGAATTCTCGTCCGTCAGGTCTTGGCGAATGAGCTCATTCAAAACTTCGTCCTTGCGCGATTCGGCAATAATCCAATACTCGTCCTTTTCGGGGATGTACAATTTGAGATAGGTCAAATCGCGGTTGACGGCTATGCCTGTGTTGGCCGGCAGGGTCCAAGGCGTGGTCGTCCAAGCCAGCAGATAAGTCTTGTCCTGTCCCACGACTTTGAATTTGATGGTGATGGCCGGATCCTCTTCGTCGCGATACGAATGGCCCATCGTGACCTCTGAGTTTGAAAGCGGTGTGGCGCAACGCGGGCAATATAACGAGACGCGAAAATCCTTGTAGACCAAACTCTTTTTGTAGAGTTCTGAAAAAGACCACCAAACGGACTCGATGTAAGAGTCGTCCATCGTCTTGTAGGCGTGGTCCATGTCCACCCAACGGCCGAACCGGTGGATGTACTTGCGCCATTCCTTGTCGTACATCAAAACCGACGCGCGACAAGCGGCGTTGAACTTATCGATGCCGTATTCCAAAATTTCGCGGCGAGAATTCAATCCTAATTCCTTTTCGATCATGTTTTCGATTGGCATGCCGTGGCAATCCCAACCCCAAACGCGCTCCACGCGGTAACCGTTCATGGTCCAGTAACGCGGCACGGCGTCCTTAAGCGCGCTTTGCAGCAAATGGCCGTGGTGAGGCAAGCCGGTGGCGAACGGCGGACCATCGTAAAAAACGAAACGCTTGTTTTCGGGGCGTTCCTCGATCGATCGTTCAAAAATGTTGTGCTTCTCCCAAAATTCCAAGATCTCTTCTTCCATTTTCGGGAAATCCGGCCTGGCTGGCGGTTGCGCGTTTTTATCTGACATATAGCGCATATATTGGCTCAAAAAATGCGGTTGGTCAACTCCAAACTCTTTCTCGATTCGGGTTTGTAGTTTATGATTATTCAAGTATGACAATTTATCTTGCGGCCGATCACGCGGGCTTCGCGCTCAAAGACAGGCTTAAGGCGCACCTCTCCAGGCTAGGCAACAAACTCGTGGACCTGACGCCGATTTTCAAGGACGGCGACGACTACCCGGGCGTGGCAAAAAAACTCACGGGCAAATTATCCAAAGCTGGTCGAGGCATCTTATTCTGCGGCAGCGGAGTCGGAGTTTGTATAGCGGCCAACCGCGCCAAAGGCATCCGCGCGGCCGTGGGCCACTCGACCGAAGAAGTGAAACAAGCGCGCGAGCACAACGACATTAACGTACTCTGCCTTTCGGGCTGGAACCACGCGGACGAATCCAAAGCCGCCAAGATGATTGACGCTTTTTTAAAGACCCGGGCTTCCACGGCCGCACGGCACGTGCGAAGAGTCAAACAGTTAGGATAATATGAAACTCGAAATCATTCCGGCCATTCTGGCCCAAAGCAAAAAAGAATTTTTTAAGAAACTGGAGGCCGCGGCCAAACTTTCCAAGACCGTGCAGATCGACGTCATGGACGGCCTGTTCGTCAAAAATAAAACGCCCCGCGATTTGAACAACGGACGTTGGTTCGCCGAGTATTTGCTTAATCCCCCGGAGGACGTTCCGGCCATCGAATTGCATCTCATGGTCGAAGACCCTTGGAGTATTATCCGCGAGTGGCATGAATATCTTGAACTCAAACGCGCCATCTGGCACATCGAGGCTCCGATCGAACACGGCGAGTTGATTGAAATGACGCGTGAGTTTAAAATCGAACCGGGCCTGGCCATCAGCCCCGGCACTTCGCTCGAGGAGTTGCGACCTTTCCTTAAACCAGGTTTAATCGATGAAGTCTTGGTGATGGGAGTCAAGCCCGGCAGATCGGGACAGAAGTTCATGCCTGAAGCGCTTAAAACTCTCCGAACCTTGCGCAAACGTCCGAAGATCAGGATCGGCGTGGACGGAGGAATCAGTTTGAAGAACGCCAAGACGATTATTAAGGCTGGAGCCGACCGTTTGAATGCCGCGGGTGCCATCTTCATGGCTAAAGATCCTTCCTTTGCTTACAAACAGCTAATTAATAATTAATTAATTTTCTGGATTCCCGCCTTCGCGGGAATGACAGACGTGAATTTTATGAAAAAACTGATGATGTTCGCGGCGGCCGCCATCTTTCTGGCCTACGCCATGCCAACCCATGCTTTGAGCGTGCAACCAAACACGTTGATCAAGGGCTCGGGAGCGGCGGTTTATTATTACGCCACCAACGGCAAACGCCTCGTCTTCCCAACCGAGAAGACCTACGCTTCTTGGTACGGCAATGATTATTCGAAGGTCGTAAAGATTTCCGATTCCGACCTTTCATCGATTCCGCTCGGCGGCAACGTGACTTATCGCCCCGGTTCCAAGCTCGTCAAAATCACGACCGATCCCAAAGTCTACGCCGTTTCCAAAGGCGGATACTTGAGGTGGGTTAAAGACGAGGCCATGGCGGTTACGCTCTACGGATCGGACTGGTCAAAAAAAGTGGATGACGTGCCGGACGCTTTCTTCACCAACTACCAGTACGGGACCAACTTGCAGAACTCCATCGAGTTCAACGTGGCCAACGAGCTGGCGTCCGCCACGGCCATCTGGCAGGACAAAGGCTTGCCCGCTCCGACTAATTGATAAAATCCGTGTTCAAAACCAGAGACGCCCAATCGGGCGTCTCTACTTTTTTATAATCGAATGATATACTCATAATCATATGCGACATTTTTCCTTGATTTCCCTGGGCTTAGCCGCCCTGTTCTGCCTCTCCGCCTTGCCGGCCAAAGCCGGAACATTAGGACCGGGCACGCTCATTAAAGGCTCAGGCCAAGCTGTTTATTATCTTAGTCAAAACGGCAAGCGCCTCGTCTTCCCGACCGAAAACACTTACAAAACTTGGTACAGCGATTTTTCGGGAGTCAGAACGATCGATGACGTTCAGATGGCCGCCATCTCACTCGGCGGCAACGTGACTTACCGACCCGGAGTCAAGCTCGTCAAAATCACGACCGACCCCAAAGTCTACGCCGTGGCCGCCAACGGCACGCTCCGCCACGTGACGACGGAAGCTTTAGCCACAACGCTCTACGGATCAGACTGGTCCAAAAAAGTGGATGACGTGCCGGACGCTTTCTTTACCAATTATAAAACCGGATCGCCGATCGTTTCCGTTTCGGATTACGATCCGTCTCAGGCAACAACCCAGGCCACCAGCATCGACGTCGACAAAGCGACCGTTTCGACTTTTCCGAGCGACAACCAGAACACAACCAGCACAAGCTCTAACGCTGACGCGATAGACCTTAAATTGGTCAGCGATAAAACCACTTTGCACGTCAACGACACGGTTGGACTGAATGCCACCGCCGCTTACGCCAAAGGCATGCGGCTGATTACTCTGTTTTTCGACGACAAATTGGTGACGACCTGCAATTTCACGACCTTATGTTCCGGCAGCTATAAAGTCCCCGGAAGTTTCGATAAAACGACTTACGTGGCCAAAGCCATCGCTCAAGGCATCGACATGACCGAGGTGACTAAAACCGTTAATATCCCCGTTGCCACCAGTACCTCGCCCGATCAAGGCGCTTTGATCACGATTGACCAACCAGTCATCCGGCCCGGCCAATTCACCGGCATCACGGTTGAAACCGATTTGGGAATCGACGTTAAAAATATCACGATCTACGTGAACGGCAACGCGCACAAGGGTTGCGATTATCCCGGCCGCTCATGCAAATGGAGCGAGGCTTTCACGGGAACCGTCGGGACGGTTTACACCGCCCAGGGAACCATAACCGACATCTTGGGACGGGTTTACTACACCGCGATCAAAACCATCACCCTTTCGGACAACGACGTGCCGGCCGTGCAAGTCTTGGCCGCCAAGCCTTGGATTTACGCGGGCGAAACGGTAGATATTACCGTCAGCGGATCGGACCAGGACGGCACGGCCTCGACCGATGTTTATGATGCCAACCATAAACTACTCAAACACTGCGACGGCGCCGCCCTCTGTATAGTCACGACCGGGCCTTGGACGCAAAAAGGCACGATAACTTTTTACGGCAAAGCAACTGATCCGCTTGGGGCAACTAATGAAAACTCAACGACAGTGACCGTCCAATAATTGACGTTTTTGCCTGAAACAAGACATAATCAATAAGTTCAATCTTAATCCTCATTTAATTTTTATGTTTAAACGAGCCATCAGTTTAGCCTCGGCTGCCGCCATGGCCATGGGTTTGGTCATGCCAATCGCCAGCCAGGCCGCGGTCACGACCGCTTTTAACGCCGGCGACCTGATCAAAGGATCGGGCCAGACCGTTTACTATTTCGCGGAAAACGGCAAACGCCTGGTCTTCCCGAACGAAAAGACTTATTTCACCTGGTATAGCAATTTCGACGGCGTTCTCCAAATCCCTGATTACATGCTCCAGACCATTCCCCTTGGCGGCAACGTGACTTATCGCCCGGGTAAGAAGATGGTTAAAATCACGACTGATCCGAAAGTCTACGCCGTGGACCGCGGCGGTTATCTGCGCCACGTTTCGACCGAGCAGTTGGCCCAGACTCTTTACAACATCAATTGGAAAAACCAAATCGACGACGTGCCGGATGCTTTCTTCACCAACTACAAAGTCGGCAACGCCATCACGAGCGCCAGCGAATTTACCCCGTCGAACGTCATGACCATGACGACCACCATCTCGCAGGATAAGGGTTTTGACGACACGGTCGCGGCCATCTCCATTGGCAGCACGCTTTCCGGCTTCGTTCCGGCCACCATCACCGTCAAGAAAGGCGCGACTGTTACCTGGACCAACCAAGACAGCGCTTCGCACAGCGTGAAGAGCGACGGCTTCCAATCGGACAACCTTTCCTACAACCAGTCATACAGCCACACGTTCAACACGACCGGCTCATTCCAGTATTACGATGGGCTGCATTCATCGATCGTAGGCACGGTCAACGTTAAATAACACGTAATCGAATAAAACAGAGACGCGAAAAACCGCGTCTCTTTTTTATGCCCGGATCGTGATACAATATCGCAGGATATGGACCTTGCGATCCGCCAAATGGAAGAAACCGCGAACCTGATACGGCAGGACGTGATTAAGATGATCGCCCAAGCCGGTTCCGGCCATCCCGCCGGTTCGCTTGGCATGGCCGACGTTTTGACGGCGCTTTATTTTGGAGACGAAGCCAACCTCGATCCGCAAAAAAAGCATAACCCCAAGCGCGACCGCGTGGTGCTTTCGAACGCCCACATCTGCCCCGTCCTGTATTCGGCTTTGGCCCGCCGCGGATATTTTCCGATTAAGGAATTGATGACGCTTCGCCGGCTTGGATCACGGCTGCAAGGGCATTCAAATAATCATTTCGATATTGGCATTGAGACGTCCGGGGGGCCGCTTTCCCAAGGCATCTCGCAAGCGGTTGGCATGGCCATCGCCGGCAGGATGGATAAATCACCCTTCCACGTTTGGTGCCTGATGAGTGACGGCGAGTTTGACGAAGGCCAGACTTGGGAAGCTTTTATGCTGGCCGGTAAACTCAAGCTTGGCGGTTTGACGGCTCTGATCGATCGCAACCGAATACAAATCAGCGGCAACACGGAAGACGTCATGCCGCTCGAAATTTTCAAAAAGAAATTAAAGGCATTCAACTGGAAAGTCATCGAAATTAACGGGCATAAAATGCCTTTGATTATCAAAGCCATGCGCCGCGCGAAAAATCAATCCAAACCCACGGCAATAATTTGTCATACAATCCCAGGCAAAGGCGTGAGTTTCATGGAGAATAAATACGAATGGCACGGCAAAGCCCCGAATCCCAAAGAAGCCAAACAAGCTTTGGAAGAATTAAGCAAGCTATGAAGCCCATAAGTTTAAGCAAATACTGGATGTATAAGACGGTCGAGAAAAAAGCCACGCGCGACGGCTATGGCGAAGGTTTGTTGGAGCTGGGCAAAAGCAATCCCAAAGTTGTTGTCCTGACGGCCGACGTGGGCGAATCCACTCGCGTGCTCCCCTTTCAAAAAAAATACCCCAACCGTTTCGTGGAGTGCGGCGTGGCTGAACAAAACATGATGGGCGTGGCGGCCGGTTTGGCTTTGACCGGCAAAATTCCCTTCGTGTCTTCTTACGCCGTCTTCTCGCCGGGTAGGAACTGGGACCAGCTGCGCGTTTCAGTTTGTTATTCAAAAGCCAACGTCAAAATTGCGGGCGCCCACACTGGCGTGAGCGTGGGTCCGGACGGCGCGACTCATCAGGCGCTCGAAGACATGGCCATCACCCGCGCCATTCCGGGTCTAGTCGTCATAGCTCCGTGCGACGCGGAAGAAACCAGGAAATGTACGTTGGCCGCCGCGGCCCATAAAGGCCCGGTTTACTTCCGTTTCGGACGCGAGAAGACGCCGGTCATCACGGTCAAACAAACACCTTTTAAAATCGGCCAGGCCAATCTTTGCCGCGAGGGTTATGACGTGACGATCATCGCCTGCGGTCCCCTGCTCCACCAAACATTGATGGCAGCCGAGATGCTGGCCGAACAAGGCATCGAAGCCGAAGTTATCAATTCGCACACCATCAAACCCTTGGACGCCAAAACCATCGTCCAGTCTGTCAAAAAGACCCATTGCGCCGTGACGGTCGAGGAGCATCAGCTTATGGGCGGACTTTTCGGGGCAGTATCCGAGTGCCTGGCCAAGAGATATCCCGTGCCCGTCGAACCAATCGGCATGCCCAATAAATTCGGCGAGTCTGGCGCCCCGGACGAATTGCTGGCAAAATACGGTATGACCAAGGAAAACATCGTCAAAGCGGCTTTAAAAGCCATCAATCGTAAATAATATGTCCAAGAAATTCGAAGATCCCAAGGCCAACATTTGTTTGACACCGGACCAGATCGCCCAACTGCGCAAGGAAGGTAAGCTTCCACCCGCCCCGCCCGAAAATCCTCGATCTCAAAAAACCATGCGGGAAACCCCCGAATCAAAACTCAAAACCAGGCTTTTGCCTTTTTTAGTTAAACAATTGGAATTTGAGAAAGGGTCCGTGCAGGCCGCCGACGCATTGTTGACTAGCATGAGAAAACCCAAGAGTGAACGACGTCACATGAAAGGCTTGGTCTACAAAGAGTACACCATTGATGACATCAAAAAGCAGGAAGATTTTTTGTTGGGACACAAACTAAGGTACATGAGTTTGATCGAAGCTTATGATAACTTGAATTCAGGCCATCCTTTGCCCGCCGATCTTATTTTGACTTTAAAAGCCATCGAGAAGGACAAGGCGGCCAACCTAAGGCAGGCGACCTCTCAATCCGAATCGCAAGGATCCAACCAAATATTGCTGGCCGAGGCCCAAGCTGAATTAACAGTAGTCGCTGAGTTGATTAACGCCTTAGAAAAAAAATAATTTTATGCTCGTACCAGCCATTAAAATCCTCAAATCGGCGCGCGAAAGGCATTACGCCGTGCCCGCTTTGAACATCAACAACTTGGAAGCGCTCAAAGCCATCGTGGCCGCGGCCGTTAAGATGCGCTCCCCCATTATCGTGCAGACTTCCGAAGGCGCGATCGAGTACGCGGGCATGGATTACCTGATCGCCATGGCCAAAGTCGCGGCCAAGGCGCCGATTCCCATGGCTTTACATTTGGATCACGGAAAAAATCTTAAACTTATTAAGGAAGCCATCCAAAAAGGTTACACCAGCGTGATGTTCGACGGCTCGTCGCTCCCGCTAAAAGAGAACGTCGCTAAAACAAAACAAGTCGTGGCTTGGGCGCGCGCTAAAAAAGTCAGCGTCGAAGCCGAGATCGGCGCCATCGCGGGCATCGAGGATTTCGTGAGCGTGGAGGAAAAAGACGCGCACCTCACAAATCCTGAGCAGGCGGCCAAGTTCGTAAAAGAAACCAAGTGCGATAGTTTGGCTGTGGCCATCGGTACGGCACACGGGGCTTTCAAATTCAAAGGCGAGACTCACCTTGATATCGAACGGTTAAAGAAGATCGCCAGGCTCGTCAAAAATCCGATCGTGTTGCACGGCGCTTCGGGCGTGATGGAAGACGTCGTTAAACTGGCCGAATACCACGGCGCCAAACTGGGCAAAGCTCGCGGCGTTTTGGACGAAGACATCAAGCAGGCCATCAAATACGGCGTCAGCAAGATAAACATTGATACTGATTTGAGGTTGGGTTTCACGGCCGGCATCCGCGAAGCGGTGGATCAGATGGGTAACGTGATCGACCCCCGAAAACTGCTTGAACCAGCCATAATCCTGATGCGCGAGATCGCCATGCGGAAAATGATCTTGTTCAAAAGCGAAGGTAAGGCCTGACCATATAATGATAAAAACTCCAAAATGGCTCAACTGAGCCATTTTGATTTTGCTAATCTTAGCCAAAATATTGCTCTAGCAGCCTTGACAAAATGGCTAATTTATGCTATTATTTTTAGTTATTTTAAGCGGAATTTCTGTCTTCGCCCAGGAGGAAATCACGGGTAAAGACAGGGACTCCGACTTAAACCGTCGCTAAACCAAGTCCCTAGGAGGAATTTCAGATGAAACCCGGACTCCGCAAACCCGGTTCCATGGCCGTACTGGCCCTCATCCTCGCGTTGCCGCTTACCGGCTGCGCGGCGCAAAACGAACTCGAGCGAAAGGTGGCCTACCTCGACCGGCAGGACGGACGCACCATGCGTCTCGACTCCGATCAGAACCAGCGCCTCAGCCAGCTCGAGAACAACATCAGGCTGCTCGACAAAGAAAGCGCGCAACTCAAGAGCCGCGCTCTCGCCGATGAGCAGATGATCATGACGATCTACGACACGGTCGAGCGCGTTCGCAAGGAGCTCAAGATGGCTCCCTTCCAGAGCGAGCGGCTCAGGGATCTCGACGAGCGGCTCAAGCGCCTCGAAGCCAGCGTCGAAGTCATGTGGCCCAAGGTCATCAAGCGCAAGTAGTTCCCACCGAACACTCCCACCTTTGCCCGAACTCTCGGGCTCCAGTCCGAGCGACTCTCTAGCAGAGTAACTCGGACCGGAAGTACCGCAGTACCTTCAAACCGACATTCAGCAACCCCCGAAAGGATGGATTGCCATGGAACTCCACGAATACCTCAAGGCATACGCTTCATATCCTTCCACCATCACGGATGGAGAACGCGTGAAGCTGTTCGCCATAATCCGCGGCACGGAGGCTTCCAAGGATGACCTTCAAAACGCTTACGTGCGGGTCATCGCGAGCTGCATCATGGACGTACTGATCATCGCGAAGAAGTTCTACCTTTCGGGCCTGCCTCTCGTCGAGTTGCTCCATGAGGGCGTTCTCGCTCTCCAGGACATGATCGCCACGTCGCAGGCCTACAATCCTGAACGTGCCAACGTCATGGCGTACGGAAACCGGACCGTATTCAACGCGATCCGGGACTACGTTGCCGCCAACCGTCCGGATCACGAGCCGTGCCGCATGACGGAATGGCAGAGCAGGCAGCTCCGGAAAGTACGCCAGATGAAGAAGGATTTCGAAGAGCCTCCTACGGCCGAAGATGTCCTGAACAAACTGAAGGCGCGAACCGACAAGCCTTGCAAGGCCATGGGCATCGAACAGGTCGAGCGGTATCTGGGCACCATCAGCGCCAAGAACATCGCCCTGCAGGCTCCCGTGAATGACGACTCGTCACTCACGAATGCCGGCTGCGTCGCCAACGAAGATCCCGATGCCGAGGAGCTCCTCTCGGAAAAGCGGCTCTGGGAAAAATACGAACGTCTTCTGGCCAAGATCCTGACGGCGTTCGACAACCTGGCTGACGAGTTCGGCACTCAGGACACGCAGATTTGCCGCCTACTTCTGGGCTTTGAGGGCGATCTGAGTTTCCGCGAGATCGGCGAGCGGTTCGGCATCAAGAAGCAGAACGTCGATCTGATCAAGAAACGCGTGATGCCTCGTTTCCTTGAGCTGACGGGCCTCGATAAGGATCAGCTCAAGCAAGTAACGGACCTCATCAAGCTCGAGAACATGAGTTGCGCTGCCTAGTTCGCCCTTTCGCCCCTTCCAACATCCATCCCGGATGTTCACGTATCCTGAACCGCAAATTTACCTCGCGAGTTCGGGATCCCATATGAGTTGACTCACTGGCCGAAAATAAATAAGGTCAAAAAGTGATCGATTCATACGGGAAAAACTTTGGCGGATAAACGGAACGGTTCCCGACCCGTTCCTTAGACAAGGAGAGGTTCAATGAATTGGAAGATCTTGCTGTGCCTGTTTGCCTCAGTGCTGTTTACGGCCTGCGGCGGCCGAAACGACGCCGATGAGGAGTTGGCTTCGACCGACAACTCGCCGAGCTGCATTCCTGGCGCCCAAGTCTCGTGCGGTTGCGCGGAAGGCAAGGGTACCCAGATCTGCAAGGCCTCTGGCCACGAATTCTATCCCTGCGAGTGCCCCGGGGTTCCGCAAGACGCGGGACACGATGCGATCGCGACGGACGCGGCCACCGATTCTGACGCGCAAGCCGAGGCAGAAGCCGACGCGCTCGCGGAAGCAGATTCCGGAGCCGAGACTTCGACCGAGGCGGACGCCGGAAGCGATGCCGATGCGGATGCGTTGGCAGTCGAGACCGGCGCTGACGCGGACGCCGAGGCCGAGAGCGATGCTCTTGTCGAGGCGGAAGCCGAGGCTGGTACTCAGGCAATCCTGACTATCAGCGGCTCACCCGGATCGCCCACGGAGTTCGTTGCCGGCACGGATGGAGCCAAGCTTCACAAGCTGCAGCTCTGCACCACCAAGAAGATCGAGCTCTTTTCCAACGAGCTCTTCTTCCAGAAAGTCTCGAACGGCGCAAGGACAGAAGGCTCGATGGGCACCCGCTACTTCCGCACCATCAGGTTGCAGGATGGCACGACGACTGTCATGGGGCCGACCGAGCTCAAAACCGGTCCTGGAGAAACCATGCCTCAACGCGCGCAGTTTCACGGTGACACGGTTTCCATGGACGCTGGCACGTGCAAGATCCTGAGCGTGGTTACGGATATCTGGAACGTGGAAGACGCCCCCGGCGAACTCTACAACCAGGTATACCAGATCCAGGACATCGGATTGGGCGCGATTGTGAAGGCTGGCGGAGACGAGCCGGTGGACCGTCCGATGAATTCGGACGAGTACCTCTGGACGCCTGACACGACCAGCGCGAACTTCACGATCCTGCCGCTCCAACCGGTGCTCGAGGTAAAGACGTCGCTTGACACGCCAGCTTCGGACATCATCGTGGCTGGCTTCGATGCGATGTATCAGTTCAGCAAGCAGGACGTCTGCAATCTCACCGACAGCCCCGTGACATTCGCCTACCCTACCATCCAGCAAGCCTGCGATGGGGCGGGTGGCGATTTCACCTTGGTCGACTCAACTTTCGAAGGGACTACGGCTCACATGAGCTCATCGGCCTTCGACATGTTCCAAGTCGCTTTCGGGATGGGCAATCCCGGTGACAGTGTGACGCTTCCAGCCAAGGGCTGCCTCAAGGCAACGCTCCTTGGCAAGACGCAACCCGTCATGCCGAGCAGCTCGTTTCCGGGCGACAACACGGTTTCGAGAAGCGGCCACGCGCCGTGCTTGCGCCTGGTGAAGTTCGCCGATTCAAACGGCGTCCAGATCCCGACCAAGTACACGCCGAGCGACAAGCCGAATCCCATGGTGTTGCGCAAGGTCAAGCCGATCGTGACCGTGCATAACCCAATCACGCCCGTGCTCTACAACGCGGAGATGGCTCTGCACTGCTGGCAAGTCTCGGTCGCCGCGGCGAGTCCGACGGATTGCACGGCGTACAAGCAAGAGATGTTCAGCGTTGAGACTAGCGGGATGAGTGGAGTGCAAGTCTGCAACTTCAAGCTTTACCGCGGTTCGACGATGGTCGACCTGGCAAGCTTCAACGTTACCGATGCCGTCCTCGGCACCGATCTCAAGACGAGCTGCAAGCCTGCCAGCCAAGAGCATTTGACGGTCGCCGCTTCGCTGGTCGATGAGGACATCATCTGCGGATCGGGTTACCTGTATTGCTTACGAGCCGTCACCCTGACCACAACCCCGGGTAACTCGGTCAAGACCAAGTTCCTGAGCTACCAACCCAGCACCGTCGCGAGGGGCCAACTCCTGAACAACGATTCGTACGCGCCTTACGGAGGCTTCCCGAATGTCTTCAACATCGGGGAGCTCAATGGGCAAAATGTTTGGTGGCATGTCCTCGGCGACATGGTCTGGAGCGACCAAAGCGAGCTGCCCCACAACTCCTCGGTGCTTGGCTCCAAGGACTGGACCAACTCGTACTTGGTCCAGAACCGAGATAAGGCAACCATCCTCTCCAACTAAAATTCCGTGGCTCGCCAGAGCCGCGATCGAACCTTCCTCACGCCTCGAACTCTCGAGGCTCCCACTTAAATCGTTAAATCATTTGACGCTTTAAGCGGGAACAGACTCTGACCGCGGCACCCGACCGCTAACCGTCGAGCTTGGCTCGACACGCTCTTCGAAAGGGGCAAATACATGAGCTTCATCAAGATGATGACGTCGTTTGCGTTGGTTACGCTTGGCATGGCGTGCGGCGGGAAAGTTGAGAACAACTATTACCAGACGTTCGTCACGCCATCGTCCAGCTCGCCCGCGACCGACGCCGCGCCCCCCGTCCAACCCGACGGAGGCAAAGCCGAAGCCAGCTGCGAACCGACCCTGACGATTACGGAAAAAGAAGAAGGCAACCAGCCGGACTTCCTTTCCACCTATCCGGCAGGGTTTGAAGACGCCGTATTTTTGGGCATGAACTATTGCGCCAATTCCTGCCGCGACATCGTCGCCAAGGACATCCGCGTGCAGCTCAAAAACCTGCAAGACGGCCAGCCCTTGCACATAGAAGACAAGTGGAACTTCAGCGGCGCGAGGCTGCGGGGCAATTGGTGGGCGGACACCGTTTCCGGACCCGTGAATCTCGTCAGCGGACCAGGAACTCAGATCGCCTACGCGGACTTCCACAATCCGTTCACGGTCAAGGCTGACGGATGCGTCCACCTGCGCTTTACGATCAACATCGCGCTCGACGAAGCCTATCCTGGGACACTGTACAACAACCAGTTCCAGGCTTCCGTGGCTTTGGCATCGGCAGACAACGGAGATACGGAAATCGT
The DNA here is from genome assembly GCA_028715505.1 of Patescibacteria group bacterium. Classification (GTDB taxonomy): domain Bacteria; phylum Patescibacteriota; class Patescibacteriia; order 2-12-FULL-60-25; family 2-12-FULL-60-25; genus MWCR01. The sequence continues at coordinate 107,995 of JAQURS010000001.1, read as the reverse complement.
GATCAATCACAAAGACGTGATCAAGACCGTGACTCCGCCGGAAGGATACGATGCTGGATCTGACGCTGGCAGCGATGGAGCAAGTTCGGAAGCTGTCTACTGCGACCCGTACGACCCCGATCCGCAAAAAGCGTATTTGGGTTGCTGCGGCACGTTCAAGAAGGTGAGCCTGGGAAATCTCAAACCCGGCGATCTGATCAAAGCCAGTGGCATCCACTCCGTCTACTACTTCGGCAGCAACGGCAAGCGGTACGTCTTCCCGACGAGCATCGAGCTCGACTCGTGGTACGCGCCGCTTGATATCAATTCGATCCCGATTCACGACTATGATGCCGTGTGCCAGAACGTGCTCGAGATCACCGAAGCTGAGTTGGCCGCCATTCCCCTCGGCGGCGGCAACGTGACTCGCCGTCCCGGCGCTTACATCATGGGCATCGCCACAGATCCAAAGAGATACGTGGTGGACTACCACCATGTCCTGCGGATGGCTTCGCCGCAGATTCTCGAAGGGATCTATCCTTACCCAGGCGAGGTCCAGGCCAGGACGTACCTGATCGCGGATAACTTCTTCGTGGACTACACGATGGGCAGCTCGCTCGCTTCGGCCGACGACTACATCTGGCTGCTCAAGTACCCCCAAGCAGACATCGAAGTCGAGCTTGGCATCAAGCCCTGACGCGTACCTTCCTCACGCCTCGAACTCTCGAGGCTCCCACTTAAATCGCTAAACGTTTGGCGCTTTAAGCGGGAACAGACTCTGACCGCGGCACCCGACCGCTAACCGTCGAGCTCGGCTCGACACGCTCTTCGAAAGGAATAGAAGATGAAACATCTCAAGTTGATGGTGTTGTTTGCGTTGGTGGCTCTGGTCGGTTGCGAAGACCATGTCCTGATCGGAGAAGGCGAAGGCCTTCCCGACGCGGCCGCGTCCGTCTGCATCTCCGGTGCCCAGATCAGCTGCGGCTGCCTGGGTGGCGACAAAGGCGTCCAGGTCTGCAAGTCCGACGGCTCGGGGTACAACCCCTGCCAGTGCCCGGATGAACCGGACGCCGGTTCGGACGCCATAGCGGAAGCCGCGGCTCCGGATGCCGAGTTGGAAGCGGACGCTCAGGCCGAGACTTCGACGACGCTCATGAAGTGCGCCGTCAAAACCACGGTCGATTTCGGAGCAACCGATCCGACCTTCATTCCTGCCGTGGGCGCCAAGGGCTTTGGCCTAGCCTTGTGCGTGGCAGGCTCAACCTGCGCGCTCAGGACGCTGGATTTCGAAGGCAACTCGGCAGGCGACGTGACCGTGGCGGATACCACGGACATGTTCGGCATCGTCGCTTACGGCTCACCACAGGGATACTTGCTGGGCTACGCGGCCATGACGACCCAAGGCGAACGCTTTCGGACTGCCCGAGTCATCGGCAATGCCCTGACCGTGGACTACGAAGACCCAACCTATCCCGCCGCGAATCTCGCCGGCCTGGAGAATGGTGGTTACTGGATGTCCCAGACCGTCTTCGACCTCACGATCAACACATCCTCAGCCGTCATCCGATACGTCGCTCCCAACGGCGTAATCGGCAATCAACTCGTGCTCGCGAGCGGCAAGGATCTGAACGTGCAGAATACCGTAACTGGCTTGGCCGTTTCGGGAGACGTAGTCGGCGCGGCCGTCAATACGGTGGACGACAAGGGCACGCGAACAGCCAGCGTCTTTCTGCGACAGGCGGACAGCACCATGATCCGAATCGATTTGGCGCAGTTTCCTGTCGGATCCGCCGACGATGCCTACACTGGAGAGATGACCGCGCGACCCGACGGCCTCTTTGCCCTAAGGTGGTATGAGAACAAGGGCGGTGATTTTTTCGCCCACGTCTCGCTCATCGGCCAGTCCGGCGGAAACGTGACAACTCTCGATGTACCTCGGGATCAGATGGTGTCATCAATCGGCAACAGCCTCGCTGCCGTCGAGTACGATCAAGTGATGCTCAAGGTGAAGCTTCGCGTCTTTGACGACGCGATGAAGCCCATCACGGAGCCGCTCGTCGTGGTCCAGGACGTGAAGGGTTACTACATGAACTACCCTCGAGCTGTCGGCAATTCGCTCGATAGCATAATGGTGGCCTACACCGAGCAACAGAAGGACGCCTCCTTCGTCGCCAAGGCAGCCATCATCGGCTGCGAGTGAGGACGTAATGACCGAGGGACTGCTACCAAGCCAAGTGGATCCTGCCGAGATCTGCAAGGCCTATCAGATGTTGATCAAGGACAAGGACGAAGAGCTTGCCAAGCTCCGGAGTGAAAACGCCGGACTCAAGGACGAGCTCGAAAAGACCAAAGTATTGGAAGGCTTGCGCCGGAGGCTCCGCTTCCCCGTAATCCTCGCCTTTCTTGGGGTCGTCATCGTCCTCTCCATCGCCTACTACCCCGCCCTTTCGGCTCTCTTTCGCTGAGCCACTTACCGCCCGTCGGTTCTCGACGACGCGGCAACCTCCGAGATCATCAATATTTGGTGCTTTCAGAGGCCAAAAAGACCGCTTACAAGGCGGTCTTTTTGTTGCTCGGGAGGTTGACAAAAACCTTATTTTTTGAGAAGTTTTGCCCAGCCATCGAAACTGGAGGAGACGATGTTCGAACCTATCATTTACAAGAACAAGGACCCCAAACCCGAATTCGACGATGCCCGCAAGGCCGAGGCCGCCAAGTTCTACGAACTCCATCTCGATTGCCAGATAATGGCCGAGTGGTTCAAGGCTTTGGCAGAGAGTCCCCCACCCTGGTACCCGGCCGAAGCCCAACTCGAGGACTGGTGCATCAAGGAACGTCTCGGGGAAGCCGGTGATCGGCCAGACCTTCGGCTGAAGTACATGCTCGAAGGCATTTCCGCCGACCTGCCGGTCGTTGCTTTCCGCGACATGCCTGCCGACCTGCAAGCCAACCTGCTCGATAGGATCAGGCTTTCCAGCGCGAAGCTGGCAGTTGACCAGATCAGGATGTTCGACGCGTCATCGCTCATGGTCCACACGGACCGCGCAAAGCGTTACGACCAACTCGTCGGACGAATCGACTGGAACGACAACTCGCCGGCGACCAAGGCCTTCCTGGCCACGGTCATCACGAGTTGCTTGGAGCTGGAACGGCACTACGAAGACGACAACGGAGCAACCAAGTTCCACGAACGTCCGATCAACCCGCTTCGGCTACTCCAATCCATCAACGCCCTGGACTACGTCAAGCTGATCAAGCCAGAACTTCTGGCCGAGGTCATGATACAGCGTCTGGACTACTTCGCCCGCAAGAAGACTTTCGAGCCCGATGACGACATACGGATCATTCCCATCGAGAGCATGCTCGAAGGATTGCCTTCCTCAAGCTTCAAGAAGATCTTCGACACCATCCGTGAGCAGCTCGGTTTCCCCGAGCGCAAAAAGGCCGAAGGAGAACTCAAGCTCGACGAACCTTTGGCGGAAGGATGGCAGGCGCCAGCCGGCGAGGAGCCCAAGCCCGGAGAGGGCGACTCCCCAAAAGCACCGTAGCGGAGGGCGAGGAGCTGGAGGAACGCGTCACAATGCGTCCCCCCAAGTCCAACTCTCCGCAGGAACCGGTTAAGCCTTCCAAGGCTTTGGGCAACGTATTCGCCGTACCTGAAGCTCCCAAAGATCAAGATGAGCTCAAGGCTGGTCCGCCGATCGAGGGCAAGGATGACGCAAGCGTCGAGGTCAGCGAGACTCCGTCGGGAACGATCCAGTTGAACGATCTCGGCGATCCAGACGCCATCGCCCTCAAGGAAGCAAGCGATGGAGCCCAGCTCACGAACGGACCGGCTATTACCGGCACCCAAGATGGCATGTTCGCCGCCTTCGACCAGCAGGATGAGGCGCCAGCCGAAGCGGCCAGCTCGGCCAGCAAACCCGCGGAAGAAGTACTTCGCATGGGTTTCATCCAGGAGCTGAACAAGTTTGGGATCACGCTCGACCCGGACATCAAGTTCACCAAGAACGAGATGGACGCTTTCCTGAACCTACTCAAGCATGGCCGGTGGCCTTGGACCGACGATCTCATGAAACTCAAGCGCAAGCTGACGAGATTCTTCGTGGCTGCCTTCCACGCCGAAGTAACGCAATCAATGCCGAACTTCGAAAAGGAAAACGCTTCCGCCTTGGCCAAGGAGCTGGTGAAGTTCTTGCGTGCCAAGGACTTGCGCGCCGTGGCCAACAGGGTCGAGCAAGGCATGCCGAAGTCCCTGAAAGCCGGACCGCCGCCCCTTCCTCCCGATAGCAAAAAGTGAACCGTCCTGGTTCACTTCCCCCTGAGACTCCTCAGGGCTTTTTCTTTTTCTGAGAATTACCAACTCCCACCACCACCGCCTCCAAAACCTCCGCCTGAACCGCCGCCCGAAAAACCAGAACCGCCGCCGCCCGCTGAGCTGGAAGGCGGAGAATAAATCGTGGCGGAAGAAGTATCGAGATGCGAGATGGCGTTGGCCAAAGCCAAAGTCGTAAAGAGATGCGCGTCGCCCTTGGCCCATTCGGGCGGCGGTAGCTGCAAGTCCTCAAATTGTTTGGCCCACTCCTTTTCTACGCCGAGCGCGATGGCAGCCGGTAGAAGCTCCATGAACTGTTCGGGAGTGCGGGCCGGAGCGTTGTGGAATTTAAGACGCTCCTCTTCGGTGACTGACAAAAACCATTTGAAACCTTTAACTTCAGCCACGATCGAAGTGCCATCCTTGGTGCGCCTAGGCATGAACCAGCCGACCACGGCCACGATTATGGCCGAGGCCATAGCCGCTCCAGTGGCGATCGGCGCGTCGCCGCCCAAAACGCGAACGACCATGAAGAGGATGACAGCCCCCGCGATGTAAAACGCTCGGACGGCGTACGGACTAGCCACGAATATGTTCAACTTTTGGAGTTCTTTAGTCGCCTCTTTGGTCGCGTTTTGGACATCCAAATAAAACTTATCGTCTTTCAGTTCATCAAAGGTCGACTTATCACGCGTGCCACTATCAAATAGACCGTCCCAAACGATTCCCTCAACATTCGAGTTCAGATTTTCGACGGGCTTATTGCGCTTGATGAAAGTGTAACTCTGAGATTCCGAAAATAAACCTTTTTCAGTTTTGTATTCGATGTGGAGGTAATCCTTTCTGGCCATGTCGATGATGGTGGCCGTAATGCCGCGGTGCGGGATGCTGCCGTTGCCTAAAGCTCCGGAGAGCACGGCCGGGCTCATGCCGCGAGGAGTCTCGTATTGCGGGATAACCGTTTCGGGCGGCGGATCCTTACCGCGCGTGGCCCAGTAATAAATCATCAAAGCCAAGATGATGAACGGGATAAACAGAACCCAGTTATCGCTTAGGATCCTTTGGGTAGCTTCCCAAAAAGTTTCGGGCGCGATCACGCCTTTAGGAAAACCAAACACCACCGTCAAGCCTTCGCCCGGGTACAAAACACGTTTAGCCGAAACCAGATAGCCACCGTTTTCCGGCCGCATATCACAAGCTTCCTCAACCGACCCGATTTCACCGGTATAGCAGACGAACCTCAAAGTCGAAGTGGCCTCGCCCATGGGCGATTTCAGAAAAAATGAAGCTTGCCCAATGTCAACCTGCCAATCGTTGCCGGTCACGTTCCAGTAAAGCTCGGAATGCCCATCATCAAAAAAGTTAACGGCCTGGTTGGTTTTATAAACGATGGTGTAAACATGACGGCCGGAAATGGTCTCGTCAGCTTTTCCGATCTTTAAAGTCAGTATCTTGCCTTGGCGCGATTGTTGGTATTGTTCGGGCTGGCCATCCCGCGAAACTTGAACGACATCAAACCCCAAATCATAAGTCATCCCGTTGCGGATGTAGCTTTCGGGTATGTTCCGATAAATTCCATGCCTGGGAGTTGAAGTGAAATCATAATTGATGGTTTCCGTGACTTTCAGCAGCCGGTCGGCGCCTAGCTCGGCCTGGACTTTAAAATCTTGGATGGTTTCAACGGGCGGCATCTCCACTTTGATGGTGGGTTTTATTTTTTCCACCGGCTTAGCCGCCAAAACCGCCATCGGCAAGGCCAGAAAAAGCGCCAGGCAAAGGATAATTTTTTTCATAATTTACGAAAACATTATCATCTAAATGGTTAAGCCACAAATATGGTATAATACCGTCAGATGTTTCGCCTTTTTCGCAAGTACGACGTATGCGCCGTGGGGGCCGGTTCCAGGGATGTTTTTGTTAAAAGCAAACACTTTGAAAGGATGCCTGATAAGACCGCGCCTGACGGTTTTGACGCCTGTTTTGCCATGGGCGCCAAGATCCCGCTCGACGAAGTGATTTTTGAAACCGGAGGCGGGGCCACTAACGCGGCCGTGACGTTCGGGCGTTTTGGTTTGGATACTACCTGCGTCTGCGCCTTGGGCGATGATCCGAATGGCCAAGATATTTTGAAAGTTTTTAAAAACGAAAAGATCGATGACCGAGGCGTGCAGATCATCGAAGATGCGAAAACTGCTTATTCCGTGATCTTATTGGCCGGCACCGGTCAACGCAGCATCCTAGTTTACCGCGGCGCTACTTCTGAATTGGATCCAAACCAAATCGCTTACCGTAATTTAAAAGCTCGATGGTTGTATCTGACTTCCCTGGGCGGAAATCTGAAAAAAAATCGAACCGTAGTATCTCAAATGAGACGATACGGATCAAAAATCGCTTGGAATCCAGGCAATGGCGAGTTGGCCAACGGCCTCAAGGCGCTTGCTCCCCTGCTCAAAATGACGGATATCTTGATCATGAACCGCGAGGAAGCGGCCGCGCTCGCCAAAGAATCAAAAGATAACTTGCCAGCCGTTCTCAAAAAGCTCACGAATCTGCCGAAAGTCGCCATGGTCGTCACGGACGGGAAAAACGGCGCTTATGTTTTTGATAAGAAATCAAAAAGACTTTTATATTCTCCAGCCTTGCCCGGCAAACGGATCAATACGACTGGCGCGGGCGATTCTTTTGGCAGCGGTTTCGTGGCCGCGTATCTTAAAACCGGCAGTTGCGAGGAAGGTTTGAAGGTTGGGTTGCTTAATAGCTTAGGCGTCATCACGCACATGGGCGCCAAAGCCGGCATCCTAAAGCAATACCCCGACCAAAAAGCTTTAAAGCGGATAAAAATCAAAAATTTATGAGTATCTGGGAACGCGTCAAGCATATTTTCGCGGAAAACCAGATCATGGTCGTGCTGATCGGCATCATTGCCGGCATTTTATTGCCAAAATATTTCAAGCCAATCGCCCCGTACGGCACTTATTTGCTCATGCTGATTTTCTTCACCTCAAGTTTACGGCTGAACTTAAAGGAGCTGATGGGTTATGCCAAAGATTGGAAAATGATGGCCATGGCCACGGCTTTCATGCTTGTTTTCTTGCCGCTCGCCATGTGGTTGCCGCCGGCCGTCTTCTCGCCTGACTGGGCTTTGGCCTTTTTAATAATGGGCGCCATGCCAACCGGCATGACCATCGCGCTGATCGCGGATCTTTTCGGGGGTAAAACTTCTCTCGCTCTAGTCGTAACGGCCGCGACTTCATTGCTCGCGCCGATTACCATCCCGGTCGTTTTTTGGTTAGCCATCGGACAAATGGTTCCGGTCCCCGTTTTCACGCTCTTCGGCAACCTATTCATCACCATCGTCATACCATTTATCCTGGCCGCCTTGTTCCAACGTAAAGCCCCAAAAATCGTCAAAAAATACGATCCAATCTGGCGGAACGTAGCGGTCTGGACATTTGGCGTTCTCATCGCCGCGATCGTGGGCGATACTACGGGTCAAGGACCAATCATCCTTTCGGGCAGGGATATCGGCTTGATCATCGTCATGCTGATTTACATCGGCGGACTGACTGCTCTCGCCTTTCTCATGGCCTGGTGGCGGTCCAACGCCGAAAAGGCCACTTTGGCGCTTTGCATGGTTTATTTGAATAACACTTTAGCCCTCTACATCGCCAACCGTTATTTCCCAAGCAGCCGGCTCATGACGCAATTGGTCATAATTCTGCTCGTCATCAACGTCCTTTTGCCGCCTTTCCGTTGGATCGCGGCTTACGCCGTCCATCTTGATAAGTTAAAGACTAAAAAACGAATTAAGCGCACAGTATGAAAGAAGTTTTCGTCACCCGTAAAATCCATCCCGCGGGTTTGGCTTTGCTCAAAAAAGCCGGTTATAAGATCACGGTCTATCCCAAGGACCAAATGATAGAAAAAAAGGAACTCTTGGCTGGCGTTAAAGGCAAAGATGCTTTGCTTTCGCTTCTGACCGACAAAATCGACGAGGATGTTTTCAAAGCGGCCGGGCCGCGCCTCAAAGTCGTGGCCAATTATGCCGTGGGTTTTGATAATGTTGACCTTCAAGCCGCCAAAAAACACAACGTGACCGTTACCAATACGCCGAGCGACAAGGTCAACGAGTCCGTGGCCGAGGAGACTTTTGCCCTGATGATGGCGCTCGCGAGAAGGATCGCCGAAGCGGACCATTTTTCCAAACACGGCCAATATAAAGGCTGGGCTCCCATGCTTTTAAACGGCGTGGACGTCTATGGTAAAACTTTGGGCTTGATCGGCGCGGGCCGCATTGGCAGCATGGTGGCTAGGCGGGCCGTAAACGGCTTTGGCATGAAGTTGATTTACAGCGACATGCGGCCGAATTCGGAATTGGAAAAACAGTTGGGCGCTAAAAAAGTCAGCCTGGTGAATCTTTTGAAAAAGGCGGATTTCATTTCCTTGCACGTTCCCCTCCTGCCCTCGACGCGCCACATGATTTCGACCAAACAACTGGCCATGATGAAACCTGGAGCTTTCCTGATCAACACGTCTCGCGGTCCGGTGGTGGATGAGAAAGCTTTGCTCAAAGCCCTGCGATCCAAAAAAATCGCCGGCGCCGGTTTGGATGTTTTTGAGTGTGAACCGGCCATCGATTGTGATCTGCGAGACAATTTGGAGCTTAAAAGTTTTGAAAACGTAATTTTGACTCCCCATATCGCAAGCGCCACGGAAGCGGCTCGGCGCGACATGTCAGAAATCGCGGCCAAGAATATCATCGCGGTGCTCAAAGGCAAAAAAGCTTTGACGCCGGCCAAAGTTTAACTCACCCCCCCTTCCCCTCTCTTACATCAAGAGAGGGGCGCAAAAAAAAGAGACGGCTGAGAGGCCGTCTTTGTTTAACTGCTGGCCGGAACTTAGGATCCTCGAGCCGGCGGTGGCAAGGCCGGGTGTATGGATGTATGAGTTTCCGGTGCCGACGCGGGCGGATCAATTTCAAGCGCGAGCGCCATAAAGGCGAGCGACGTCTGCTCGGAACCCTCAACGGAGCTTACCGGCACCGTCGGTTTCAGTACCGGGTGAGACGATGAGGATTTGGCGGAACCGGCTACCAAGGCCGCGAGCTCCTTGTCCGGCGGCCTAACCGTTTCCTGTCCCTTATTAAGGTTCAGCTGCTCATCTTTTTTGGAGATGATGCACTGAGCCACATTGGTCGCTTTTTGGAAAAGGCCGTAGCATCTCCTCCTGGCGACTATCTGATCCTCTTCGGAATCCGGATGGGCCTTCTGTATCTTCTCGAAGAGCTCGAGCATCAAATCCGACCGGCGCCTGAAACAGCGAGACCGTACATCAGTGCCATCCGGACGGAGCAAGTGAGCGTGAGCTAAAAGTATCTGCAAAAACACGTTCAGCTCGCCTTTCAAGAGACCTTGGATGATCGCCTGACCTTCGGGGGTTTTAAGATACCTGGTGGAAAGATCACACCATTCTTTACTCACGACCTGCCGTTCTTCTTCCGTCATGGTCCACCTCCCTTTCGATCCAAGATAGCAGGAAAATCGAATTTGTCAATGCCTCGCCCAACATCAGGACGCAACAAAAAAAGACGGCTAGAGGTGCCGTCGTTCAGCCTTGGTTGGCTGGCTTAGAGGGAGGGGCGAAGCAACCCGATCCTTCGATTTCCGCGTCGACAATGCCGTTGTACTCATCATCGCTTAAAGTGGTTTCGCCGGTGAAGCTTTCCCGATCCTCTTCAGAGAAGACCCTGTCCGCGACAGGCACGGTTGGAAGCGGTTCCGGTTCTGGCGGAGGATCACTAGCCGGAGGCGGAGGAATCGAAGACTCGATTCCGAGTTCCACGCCCGGTTCAGGCGCGGGCGGTGGAGAGGCGGGATGGACTGAGGCGTGAAACTGAGGCGGGTTTGAATCGCTTATGACTTCCATATGAGTCTGCGAATAGACTCTCTGGATTTCTTGCAGTCCTTTGGCCCTTATCCCCTTGAGCACTTCACCCGCCGGTACGGTTTTGTGCGGTTCAATCGGAGGATCATCGCTCCTGCGAGCTTTGGCCCTCAAATCGGCGATGGCCTCTTCAGGCGCACGCTTGGTTCTACGACTGGCGGGATCTTCAACATCCGAAACGTCAATCGCCTTGTCGGGATCAAAATCAGATTGAAGAGCCAAATCCAGAGCCTGGTTCACCGCGGGGGGAAGTGGGATGTCGTCCTCAAGGTCGCGGTTAGGAGTCGTCGGGAACATGACCGTTATCTTGCTGGCCACATCCCTCGCCAAGTTCCTGATTTCAATGCACTTGAGCTCAGCTATCTCCCTAGTCAGACCGCGGCCAAGCAGGCATTCGTAGCACTCCATGAAAGTTTCCTTGCGAAAACTTTCGAACTGAGTCCTGACCGCGTCCCTATTTGGGGAGATGAGATCCGCGTATTCAAGCAGCATCCGTCTGAGGATTCCTTCGTCTTCTTCAGGTAGGGTGTAAAGGGCGAATTGCCCATCATCCGACGCGAGGTAATGGTCCACCATATCAGACCATTCCCCACGAAGAGCCAGGAAACGATTGTGGTCTGCCATGGTTCAACCTCCTGGCACCCGTGTTACCAGAAAAACCAGCCTTTGTCAACGGCTTTGGGGATTGGTAGACTAACCGCATATGCCCGAACTTCCCGAAGTCGAAACCATACGCCGGCAGTTAAATGCTAAGCTAAAAAACCAGACGATTAAATCCGTCCGGATACTGAAAACCGGGCGTGAAACGCCCCACGGACAAGCTTTTGCCAAAGCTGTCACGGGTAAAAAAATTAAGATGATTGATCGCCGCGCCAAGCTTTTAATCTGGAGATTCACGGATGGCTCGAGCGTGACCATCCATCTTAAGCTGACCGGAAGAGTTATTTTGGTTGATAAAAAATATCAGCCCGGCAAACACGATCGGATGGTTTTTGAAATCGGACCTTACCATTTAGTCTGGTCCGACATGCGCCAGTTCGGAACGATAAATTTTCTCTCAAGCGAAGCTTTGAAAAAAAAGTTGAGCGAATACGGGCCTGAGCCTCTGGAAATAAAATCCGAGCAACTCGCGGCGCTTTTTAAAAGTCCCAAAACCCGCAACGTAAAATCGGCCCTGCTTAACCAAGAGGTTTTGGCGGGCGTGGGAAACATTTACGCGGACGAGGCCCTGTTCCGCTCCAAGATCAGGCCGACCCGCAAGCTTGGGAGCTTGACGGCTGACGATCGGCTTAAGCTCGCTAAAGCGGTCCAGGAAGTCTTAAAGCAAGCCATCGAGCTTAAAGGCACCAGTTCCCAGGATTATTTGGATGCCTACGGCCAAGAAGGCAAATTCGAAAAAGTTCTCCGCGTCTACCAACGCAAAGGACTCCCCTGCAAAGTCTGCGGCACGCCCATCGTCCGCACCGTCGTGGCGCAACGAGGCACGCATTATTGCCCTAATTGCCAGAAGTGATTGGAACAGCCCAAGACTTGACTTTTTAACCAATGTGGCTATTCTTTTGTCGTTCCTGACAAACGGCCATTCGGCCAAAACCGGAGGTATGAGATGAGAAAAATCGAGTTTCGTCTTCACGCGCTGAAGGATACGGGAGATCGCCAGAACCTGCTCTCGCCGGACGGCTTGCGCCAAGCCAAGCGAGTCGGTGCGGAACAACTCAGGGGAAAGGGCTACACGCACGTCCTGATCTCCGGGTCTTTCTACGCCGCCCAAACAGCCTGCGCTATGGCCGAAGGCGCCGGTGACTTCGCCGCTTCGAACCTGATCGTCCCCTCCGCGCTCTGCACCGTTCGTACGATGGAGTTCGAGATCTACGAAAATGAGTGTGGCCAGACAGTCAGGCCCGAGCATCCGCTCATCAAGGAGGAATCGTTCCGGATGGCCACAGAGTTTGCCGACTTTGTCCTGAGCTTGCCGAACGACTCGCACGTCCTAGCCATTGGCGAATCACCATTCCTCGAGATCCTCATCTACGGCTTGATCGGCAAGGTCGTCGAGCCGCTCGAGGAATGCGACAAGTTCGAACTCGACGATTCGCAGTTCCAGCGCAGCGCCCTCTACGACGGCATCCCGCCCCTCTGATCCATTTTCCTCTCGTCCTTTCCCTTCGCGCCGAAACTTGTCGGCGCCTCCAACTTGCCCATGAGCCCAAACTCACTGGCAGATTAGAGAAAAACCGGTTGACCGGTCTTTTTATTTACCTTGACACTCCGCGTTTTCTTAACTAAATTCATGTGCGGAGGTTCGCCAAATGGGTAGGATGAATCACCGGATAAGCGGATGCCATGGGTTTGTCGTCATACCCGACGGCGAGACCATCCAAGCGGCCAAAGATCTGGTCCGCCGGATGGTCCCGAACGCCAAAAACAAGATGGAGGATTACGTTCACCTCTCGTTGTATTACGCCATGCTCGAGATGGCGTCGCCCGAGCTCATCGGAGAAGTGCTCCAAATACTCCGAACCAAGCTGATCGGAAAAGAAATCTCGCTTGGATCCGTCCAAGTGTACGCCGGTCATTATCTTGACTGGGTTCTAGACGTGGACCTGCCTGACCTGAATAACGCCCATTACGCCAGCCTGGCCTCCCTCGATCTGCATCGGGCCGAAAAATTCAGCACCTTTCAAATCGACGGTTTCCAAGACTTGAACCCGCGGGAACAAGCCAACATGGAACGTTACGACCATCCCTTAGTGCTGGAACAATTCCGACAGCAGCTGACGCTTGCCAGCGATCCGCAAGGCATCGAGTTGGAATCGACGACCGTGCGCCGCGTCGGCATGATCGCCGACGTGCATTTCGTCCGGTTCGGCATGTGGGAATGCATCGAGCACGTACTATCGCAGCCTTCGGCCAAAAACTAACCGCGGGCTTTTTTAAAACCCCAAAACTTCTTTGACGATCACCATCGTCAACCGCCCGGGCTTAACTTCTTTGTTGATGATCAGGATTTTATTGACTCCGCTGCCATAACCGTAAGCTTTCTTAGCGCGCGCGTCTTCCAAAGGAAGACAGTATTCATAAATTCGTTTCAAGCCCTCATCCATGTCTTGTACGATTTTCTGCGCGCCCACCACCCAGATCACGTTCATGGCCGCGTACGCGTAAGCCGGAAGTTGGCTACCGGTGGCTGAAGCAATCATAACGTGTCCGTCCTTGGTTACGGCATGCACGCTGCCAATGGCGTAAGCCGGGGCGGCACCCATGGCGTTCATGGCTTGTTGTTGGGTTTTGGGATCCATGGCGGCGAATTTCTTCTTGATCGGGGAATATTTTCCCGATTCATCGATGAAAGCGTAGGTACCAATGGCTTCGTTGGTTTGCGAAGACATGGCCATGACTTCGCTGCCTTCGGGAACCAACTCGAAAACCTTCCGTTTGGCTTCTTCGCCGTTTTCGACTATCAAGGCCCGGATGCCGTTTGAAGCCAACGCGTCGGCTGCCGCCCGAATGATCGAGTCATCCGGCAAAACGTTCCATTTTTGCATATTAAAATCTTAAAATTTAAACTTCGCCAGTATTTTACCAAAAATTTGCCAAACCCGCTTTAACGCAAAAATCCCCTTAGGGGATTTTGCTTGGTGGACCGTGCCGGATTTGAACCGGCGACCTCCGCGTTGCAAACGCGGCGCTCTACCAACTAAGCTAACGGCCCGAGTCGATGCAGGGTCGTAGTACGGCCCAGACTCCTGGACGGATCCAAGACGGCTGTATAATATTGATTTTTCGCCATAAAGTCAATCGTGGCCGTTATGCCCATTTCCCCTCCCACCGATTCCAAACTCGTCTTTGAAGGCGTCCGTTACAAAATATTCCAGGCACCCCGCGTACAATTTGACGGATCAACCAAAACTTTCGAATATCTGATCCGACCGGACAGCGTGACCGTTTTCGCTTTCATTACCCCGGATGAAATTTTACTGACGGAGCAGCTGCATCCGGGCAGCGAATCTTTTTTTGATTTCCCCGGAGGACAGGTCGATAAAGGCGAGACCCACGAAGAAGCCGCTCGACGCGAACTTGTCGAAGAAACCGGCTTCCAAGCGGGAACAATGATCCCTATTTGGCGTTACGGCCTTAAAAATTCGTCGCGTTTTGAAAAAACCTTCTTTTTGGCAACCGACTTAAGCGAGGACGGAAGCAGACGAGGCGCGGACTGCGGGGAAAAGATCCGGGTTCTGCGCGAACCCATACCAAAAATCATCGAGCGCTGTCGGAAGTACGAGCTTCGGCAACTTGACGCGATGCTTTGTTTCCTGAATCTAATCCAAGATCCGGAAATTGTGCGAAAATTTTCCAAACATCAGGCGTGAGTTATCCTCTCGACTTGTTTTTTCTGCCTGACTATACTCTCCGCCATATGAGGCGCGCGTGGTCCATCTTGTTAGCCGTCCTGCTCGGAGCCGCCGTAGTGGGTGTAGGCACCGGATATTTTTTGCATTTAGCCAACCAGGACAGGCAAAACCTGGCCAAGGAGGCCGAACGAGCTAAGATAGATGCCCTGCAAGCCAAACAGGATCAGCAAGCCGCCGTCCAGGAAGCCAACGCTAAATTAGAGCAAGCCAACCAGGAAGTTACCAAAGCCCAAACCGCCATTAAAACCCTGCAGCTTGAACGCGAACTTTTGGCCGTGGCCGAAACTCTTTCGCCCGCTCCCGCTTCCCTGACCTCCGACTGGCAAATGGCCGTTTCGACCGCCCAAGGGCTTTCGCTTAAGTATCCCTCAGGTTCATACGTAGTTCAGGACGGTGAAGACCTATTGGCCGTGGCCGCCAGCGGGACCAGCATCACCTCACAAACCAATGACGGGCCATGGCTCATGATCTCCGCGGATAACCAAACCGCCAAAGAACGGTTGGTGGCCCGGTTGGCGACTTCCACCGACGCGGCCTATCTGGTGGACGGAACCCTGTTCTACGGCAAGGAAGGTTTTTTGACGGACGGCCGAAGCCAAAACAAGGCGGCCGTTTTCGAAGTCTTGAGGAACGGCACGACGACACATTTGATTTGGATGCAAACGCCTCCCAACCAAAAGATCGGACGCAAAGTCAGGGTAATCTCAATCAGGGACGTAATCTCGACTTTCGATTTCGCCAAACAACCCTAAAATTATGAATTGCGCCAAATGCTCCAATCCAATTCAAGACGAAGAATGCATGTGTCCCAAATGTTACGAACCCATGATCTGCGAAAATAAAATTTGTCATTGCGAATGCGGGCAGGCTCTTCCTGAGAACAAATGCCTCTGCGTCGAGTGCGCTACCGTCAGGGCTGTGGATAAATAAACATCTTTGGGAAGGCATTCCTTTATCGATCTTTTTTCTTTCATGCAAATAAATTTTTTAAAAAAATATTTCGTCCATCTTTTTTAAAACCGCCACTCAATCGTCATTTCCAACTAAAAAAACTATTTTTTACCTTTGTTGCGCCAAATTACCGCAAGAAAAATTTTCCTTTTCCCGTAACAAATAAAAAATAAAAATATTTTCAAAAAGATATTTCGAATTTTTTTCATTTACAATCGCCGATTTTCTTTCCAAATCATCCTTCGGCATGGCGTGACAGTTGAGGTAAAAATCTTCTTGACATGCCAAATTTATGTTATAATCAAGAGGTGGTTACAGAAGTTTACTTCTGTGCACATGCGACCGGTTTTTTAAACCGGAGCAAATCAATTAAGAAAGGAAGGTGATTTTCATGGCAAAGAAAAAGGCCGCCAAGAAGAAGACGACTAAGAAGAAGGCAACCAAGAAGAAGAAGCTGTAAATTTTTTCTTATTGATCTTCTCCTATAGGAGGAAATCCCCTGACGTAAGTCGGGGGATTTTATTTTTATAACAAGCTGGATTGTTTGGGCCGGAGGGATGAGGCGTCCCGCACGCGCACCTTGCCATAGATGCCGTCATAACCCGGCTGGATCTCCACTTCTCTCCTTCTCATCTTTGAAACGGCCAGGGCAACTTCCGGACGGCACTTCTCAGAAAGCTCTTGCTCGCTCAAATCCATCAAATACGCGAACTCGCTGGCCTTGCCAAGCATGGCTTCGTACTCTACCTGGACCGTTTTGCTGATTTTGGACTTGCCCAGGGCTTCGGCGATAAGCTCGCGCAAAGGGACCAAACTCCTGTAAGCGGCGGCTTTCGGCGGCTTGGGTGGATTGACCGGACGGTCAGCGAGATCGTTCACGCGCGAAAGGACGCCGACAGTCAGCAACTTGCCGCAATTCGGACAACGGCCGCCCAGCTTCTTGGTTTTTTCGGGTTCGCAATAAAATTTACAGTCCGCGTGACCGTCCACGTGGTACATGCCTTCTTCGGGAAAGAATTCCAAAGTCTCAATAAATCTCGAATTGTCATGCTCAACCAAGATGCGGCGCAATTCCGTGAAATCCGGCTTGTCCATCTCGAAGACGTTAGCTTCGCGCCCCAGGTTTTCGTTCGAATGCGCGTCGCTGTTGCTGATCAAGAATAGGCGATCTAAAGCGCTCACCCGCCAGTTCATGGGCGGGTCTGAAGAAAGGCCCGTCTCAATGGCGTAAATGTATTTTGAATGCTCGCCAAAACACTCTTCCAGCGAGTCAAAACCTGATTTTGATCCAAAAATCGCGAACCAAGGCGTCCAGGCATGAGCTGGAATCAATAAAATCCTGGGATCGATGTCCAGCAAGATCTTTAAGAGCTCTTCGGAATCCAACCCCATAATAGGCCTTCCGTCGCTTTTCAAGTTAAAACCCCGGCCATCCAAGACTTGGATAACCTTATCCAGGCTGGCTAGATCCGGAAAAAGAATGACATGGTGGAGCCGGCGGGTCTTATCGCCCCGTTTATAGATGCAAGAAACTTCGGTTGATAGGCAAAAGGCAGTGGGCGATGAGTTATCTTTTAAATAGAGTGCGCCACCCCTATCTTCCAGAAGTTCGCCAATTTCCCTTCTCCAAACCGGGTGCAAGGCGTCGCCGGTTGCCACCCATTGGATACCCTTCCTCTCGCAAAACTTGGCAATATTCGGGATCGTTAAAGCTTTGGAGCAAGCCCTGGAAAACCTGGAATGTATGTGTAGATCGGCGATAATTTTCATGGACACATCCTAACACAACGCAAAAAGCCGCATAAGACCCAAAGAGTCGCATGCAGCTTTACGATTTTAACCCAAGCATGGCAGGTAAAATCGTGAAACGCAAAAACCGCTATTTTGGCGATTTTGCTTGCCCGTCAAATAGACAGGCTTTGGTTTTTATTTGTCCGTCTGACTTTCCTCCGCGGGTGTGCGGCGATTTGTCTTACGGGATATCATCCACAGCTTGATGCGATGGATGATTTTTTAAAGGTGCGGGTCCCCTTTCTTGGGGTCTGTAATCATTATACGCTTGACTACTAGTTGTACTCAAACACTTAAAATAAAACCTCTGTTTAGCCATTTTATTGGCATACAGAGGCTTTAATCACCTGTGAATAATTTGTTTAAGGCTTTACGAAATCGCTGCCCACGATTACCACGAAGTCGCCCTTAAATCCAAAGTTCCCAACGGGCGGTTTGGTGACTTCCGCGTTCCGAGTGACAGTCTCAAGAGCATTCAGGGTGGCCGGCATGTCCTTGTCGGTTAACATATATATGACAGTCTTGGCATGATCTTTCTCATATAGGTCCCCCACAATGCCAACTTTCAAACCTTCAGCCTTAAGCGTGCTAGCCATGGATTTGGCCAAACCGGCCGTTCTTGTGCCATTCCTGACCTCAATCGTGGCCTTTTCCGACGCGATGGTGCTGGTCGTTGAGTTCAGGGTCGCTTGGGTGGAAGTAGACGAAGGACCAATGACCCCGGCTTGCCCTGTAATGGGCATGACGGCCAACAATTTGTCCAAACGAGTGCTGTACAACACGGCTTTATCCGACCAAACCAACAAGCGGTCGCCATTTTCTGCGTCCTTGTAAAAAACCGGATTACTCTTGCGCAAAGCCTCCGCGTCTTGGACCGTGGCAATAGTCGGCTCCTCGTTGGCATTAACCATGATCAAACTGCCCACACGCGCGATCAAGGACTGGATATCAGACTTATCCATGGCTTTCTTCGCTTGGTCGGTCTGCGCCGTCTGAGTCGCCGAATTTTGCGCGGGTTGTTGCCGCGATTTAATTTTTTGGTTAACCATGAGCGCTATGGCCGTAAGTACGATGATGGCCAACAGCACGAGATAAATCGAAGTTTTAGTTTTGGGAGGTTCAATCGGCTTGGGTTGGGCGGCAGCGGCTTTGGCGCTGGCAGCCTTGATTGTCCGGGGTTTCTTAATCATAAAAAAGTTTGTCAATTCGAGTGTGTAAAGTATATCACAAACCAATCGCTTCAAGACCGATTTCACTGTGCACAAATTTTACCCTATTACGCTCGAGCCGTGGCTTGCGCGACTTGAGTCAACTTCAATTGCTTGTCGATCACGGTCGCTCCCTTAGCGTTGCTGCAATCAATGACCTCACTCCTAAGCGGCGCGTAACCAGCTTTGGTAGCCGTAATGTAAAATTTTCCTTTGCCAACCAGGAACGCGTAATGTCCGTTCGAATCCGCCACCTGAGTTTCGAGAATGCGGTTGAATTGCGCGTCCAACACGCGGACGACCGCGTTTTTGACCGCTTTGCCCGTACGCGCGTCTTGAACCTGCCCAAACGAAGCTGAAGGCTTGCGGTAAGCCAGACGGCGGAAGACGACGTAAGTCACCAATTGGAAAATCGCTAAACCGATGTATTGGTAGCTCGGGACTAAGATCACGGCACCCACGGAAAGCAATGCCGTCAAAAGCGAAATTCCGCCTTGCAGGTGACGAAGCGCCGCCTTACGTTTGATCTCGCCCGGCGTGCGCATATCTTCCTTAGGATCAAGCGGGATGTTGTTAGAAACGATCGCGTCAGTTCCCAAAGACAATTTATTATTTGTCAGCAGATCGATGTAATCCACGTCTTGAGTTTTACCGGAAAGCAAACTAGTCGGGAAAACGTATCCGGGTTTTGAGATATCTAAAGTATATTGTCCTTTGGGAATAAGGAAATTGTATCTCCCCTGCCTATCTGTCACCTTAGTCTGGACGATCCGGCCGGAATTATCCTTTACGCGCACGGCCGCCAAATCAAGAGGTAACTTGCTCAAGCTGTTGTATACCACGCCGTATTTCTGTTTTCGACGGCGGCCGATCAACATGATCGGTTGGGTGAAGATGTAATAAAGGTAGTTCAACAACGGGATCCAGCCGCCAGCCGTAACGACGTTGGCTGCCGTCACGATGCCAACTACCGGGATGGCTGTTTGCTCGACTTCAGGCGAGGCAAGGGCTTTGGATGCCTTAGCTGCGGCCTGAGTTATGACCATACTGATCGCGTCGACTCGAGTCGTGCCCGACGAAGTGGGCGGAAGCGTTTCCAAGGTAGGCGCTTCAACCGTGGTCGTGGTAGAGGTCGAAACAGGAGCGACGACGGGCTCGGTCGTGGTCGGAATTTGAAGAGTGGTAGTGGCAACGGTACCACCTGAAGCGACCGGTTGCTGAACCTCTTCCGCCTGCTCAGGCTGCTTTTCTTCTTCCTTCTTGGGCTCGGGCGGTTTAGGCTTTGGCGGCGGCAAGGGGACGGTGCCATTGCAGGTCAAATTGCATTTGCCGGGCTGGCCGTTTAACGTTCCCTGATCGCAGGTTTCCTTATAAGACTCACCTGTTTTCAAATTGGTCCATTCATCGATTTTCGCGTTACCGCAAAGATTGGAGGGCGGCAAATCAACGGCCGAACAATCAGCATTGCACCAACCGTAGCCCTTGGCGTTGTTCGCGCCGTCATCACAAACCTCCCAAACAACCTTGCCGCTCGAGAGGATGGGGTTACCATTGCTATCGCGTTTGACTTCGATCTTGCCGTTCCCGCAAACGGATTGCTCGTGGATGGAAATTGGGAGAGACCCCGGGTCCGCGTTTTCCGGCTGCAGGGTCGCCGAGTTGCTGACTTGCTCGTATTTGACCCCGGACTGCAGGTAAACGCTAAATTTCATCTCGTGGGACACTCCGGGCGCGACCGATGCCCAAAAGAAATTCGCCTGGTCTGGGCCCGTCGAATACCACGCGTTGTCAGCGTCGTGAGTATCCGTCTGGCTTACTCCATCGACCCTCAAAGAGCCCGGATAGTAAATCGCGCCAGTCGGGATCGGGTCGGACACTAAAACGTTTTTAGCCGTTTTGGTTCCCGTATTCTTGAATTTTATGCTGTAGGTCAACGTCTGAACGCCCTCCGCTTTGGCCGGCAGGGCCGAAAAACCCAAAATGGACGCGGCGCCAATTCCGAGAATCAATAACAGCGAGGCTAATTTAGTTCTGCGTCCAGTCTTCTTCGTACTCCTAGTTCTAGGCTTTTTAGTTCCCGATTTCTTTTTATGCGAGGTTGGTTTCTTTCTCCTTTTGATGTGATGGTGATAGACCAGAGCGGCCGTACCCAAGAAAACCACGGGCGCGAGTGAAGGCCACGATCGCTGGGCCGCGCCGCTTAATACGCTTAAGGTCGTTGAGGACGTGGGCATCGGTTCCTCTGACTGCAGAATCATTTCCATTTCGGCTTCAAAATTAAGCGCACCTTTGGTGGTAGTGACGGAGAATTCCCAAACGCCGCTGTTGGTTTTCGAAACCAAGAATTTATAGGGCGTATCGGAATCCAAACCAATTAATCTGAAATTTTGGCCCCACTGGCCGATGGTCTGGTAAAAAGGCAAGGCGGCTAATTTGTAGACTAAAATGCCGGCCGTTGAACTGGCGTCAGGCGCGACCCATTTTGAAAGCGCGGGAATATAGAAGCCGTATGGTTGGTTTTTTCCGATATCGGACGAGGTAGCAGTCCAACCCAACTCTAATTCTTCGATTCCAGTGTTGATGATCTTGATGGGATTGGAAACAAACTCGGACGACGTGGCCATGGCCATGGGCAAGGTCACCTCGCAAGGGAAGATCGATGAAGGTTCAACAACAGAACTGGCTGACGCACTATAGGATTTAACAGCCCTGTCACAATAAGTCGTCGACGCGCTCAAGCCGGTTTCAATTATGTATTTTGCATTTGGATCAGCGATCGTCGCATATTCCGCGCCTGTATTTGAATCGACCAGTTTGAATCCTTGGATGTTATTACTCGGGGTTGAAGAAAAATTCCATTTGATGCTTGAAGAGTCTAACGCTTTGCCAAATCCGGCCAAGGGAGCGCTTGGATTGTTGTTGGTCGTGTAGTTATACGAAACGGACGAAGCGCCGCCGCCCGGCGGGGCCGGTCTGATGTGCACCACAAAAGTCGCAGCTGTTGACGTTCCTCCGCCCGGAGTCGGGTTAACGACTTCGATTAAGTGCGACCCGGCGATGGCTAAGTCAGAACTCAATAAAGTCACGGTGAGCTGGGTCGGTCCGACGTAACTCAAAGCCCTGACAACCGAATCTAAAAACACTTGCGAGGCCGTTACGAATTTTGATCCGGTCAACGCGAGGGTCAGATCCGTGTCCAAAACGTATTTGCTCGAAGGCGTGACGCCATCCAATGTTGGTTCGCCGTTCACCAAAGTAAGCGTTTTTGAATTACTTCCTTCTCCGGTTGAAGAATTATAAACCGTGACGTTAAAAGTTCCGGCTGCGCTCACGTCCGCTGCCGTCAAATGCATAATCATGGCCGTCGCGCTGAAATATTCCGTGTTTTTATCAACTCCGTCCATTCTCGCGACCGAAGTGGGCACAAAATTGGTACCGCGGATAGTTATATCCATCGATTCATCTCCAGCCACCGCACTTGGCGATTTTATTAAACCGGAAATAGTCGGATTCGTCGGTAACTGAACCGTGCCATCAGCAGCCGCTGGAGTACCGCCCGAGCCTTTTGTGGCCGTGCCCGTTCCGGTAAATGTGGAGGCCCCCGCCGTAACCTTAATCCTTCCTCCGCCACCTCCGCCAGCCGGACTATCACCGCCATTAGCAGTCAAAGAGCCTGAGCCGCTTAAAGTCCCCGAGGCCGCAATCCAGATTGAACCTCCCGAACCGGCACCTAAGACTACTTCTAGCGTACTGGCTCCATTAGCTGTAATGCTTCCCCCGAGAGTGATGTCCGTCGCTACTAATTTAATAGAACCACCGCCCGCATAACCAGATCCTCCCGACCCGAGATCGGTCGGCTCCGTGGCGCTACCATACGTAATGCCGCCGCTTGTTCCTCCACCGACGCCTCCATACCCACCTCCGCCGTCAACGCCCGCTCCAGTTCCTCCACCAGCAAGATATCCTTGGCCATTTAAATTAATGGTGCCGTTCATCACTATATTGTCGGAGTTTATGACCGTTTGCGAGGGAAGTTCGGGCTCAAAAGTTACGGTAACTACAACATCTATAGGAATTGTCAGGGTACCCGTGTAAGTGTAAGTATTTCCGCTTAACAAAGTACAACTGGACGCGATCATCACATTATCACCAGATATAGCGCAGGGTGCCGCCAAAGCTCGTTCAGGCTTTGCCATGAAGACAAAAAAAGCCGAAAAAAAGATTCCGGCAATCAAATAAATTTTAGGCAAAGTACGGATATTTTGTTTTGGCATATAAATGAATGAGCTTTCTGGCCCTGCATATATTAAACCAGAAAATTGGAGTTAAATAAATTATCCCTTGGTTGAGCCAAAAAAGATTCCTGAGTGAGATTAATGTAATCTGTGGATAAATGTATTAAAAGACGGCCTTTGCAGGCCGCCTTAAGTTTTGGTTTGTTTAATTGCTTTTCTTTTTCTATCTCCCCACCACGCAACAATCATTATAATCAATACAGCCGACATATAGATTTTAGCTATACTTAGCAATAATATTTTCTCATTTACCTGTTAATAACTTGTGGGGTGATTCAAAATGACAACGGGATAAATTTAATAGAAAACTTGTCCCCATTTTTATCCACATCAATGCAACTTAGCCAAAATTTTTTTCTACTTCCTAGCCTGTCTTTGACATCCGCTTTGACCTTTAGCTCTTAGGGAATACGTGAGCCTTTAACCGCTGGGTTCGACCTAGGGCTACTCCATACATCCACCAACGTAATAAAGAGCTTTAACTCCCGCCATCGACATGGGCGACCATAAGACGACTAAGAGTACCCATCCTCCTTATTCTAACTAACGACTCCAGATAAAGAGATAGGCCTTGGATCCCATTAAGCCCTCACCCTTCTATCTCCCAGGTCGGGCGTTCGGTGACTTAATAGATCCAGGCTTAAACTAATCTCATCTCTAGCTAAGAAGCTTTGATGTCAGTCATTGTAAAGGAGTTGGAGTATAGCCGTCGATCGGGGGGGAATATAGCCTTAAAGAAATGGATTGCTGAGAGCTAGGATGGACGGAATGCTTTCTCTGATTCGTGAGCAATCTAGCCACAAGGTCCATCGGAAAAATTGCTTCGGATAAAACAAACGCCCCACGATTTTGTGGGGCGGTTTTCAGTGCGGCTTTGGCACTGATTTTTATTTGCCAATCTCCTTTTGGAGAATGTGGTGTGTTTTGATGTTCGCCGTTTGTTTTTTAGTGGGTGGTGGGTATGTAAGGTGCACCGGCGAATATCTCTCACTTGACCCATAATCATTGTATCCAACTTTGATACAAACTAAAAATCTCCGCTAAGTAGAGATTAGATATTGAGTTATGCAGGATGTGAATAAGGTGGACACTACTTGGGTTTTACTTAAAATACCGCATTATTTCTTTTCCGCGTCCAAATATCTTTCCCGATCTAAAAGATAGCCCAAGAGGACCTCTGATTCATCCTTATTCAAGTCCACAAAGTCTGAAATTTTTTGCCGGATGGCGGCCGCGTCTTGATGGCCAAGCCGCGAAAGATGCTCAAGGTATGCCATGACATTTTTGTATTGAATCTCATCCATCAAAAAGATCCAGGGACGGTTGAACTTATCCGGTTCTTCGACCAACCCTCGATCAATCTGGTTGGCGGATGACTGGAGCAATAAGCGTTCGACTTTGACCCCGGTTTTCTGTTCCGGGATCCTGGCCCTAAACAAGGCTTCGGCCTTTTCATCAAAAAAAGGATTCCTGGCCAAAAACATGCCAGAATCAAAAGCATCGGCATCGGCTTCGGAATGGACTTCTTTGACATCAGGCCGATCTTTAGGCTGATTTACGCCATAATCTATGACCTGAGCGCTTTCTGGCAGCCTTGAAACCTCCATCTTGGGCATAACTGGCTATTATTATAGCTTATTTAAAAGAAAAAGCCCGCTTAAGCAGCTGGGCGGGAAGTTGGATCAGCCTTGGACGGCGTGACCGTGAGTTGGACGCCTTGCCTCAGGTCAAGGACTTTGTGACTTAGTTCGGAAACGAAGTCTGGCATCAACACAGCTTTGACCACGGGTCTCAGAGCTATATTGACCGCTACGCATTGCCATTGGTCGATCCGGATGAGCATCGGGCGATCGTATGCGACGGAAAATACAGTCTTCCCGTCTATCGTCCTTTTGGCGAAACCAAGCCCCTCCAGGGACTTGTGTTTGCCGTTTGGGCACCACTGACTCAGATCCACGGTCGTCAATCCCTCGACGGACTTGGGATCGAAATCGTAGAAGTAGAGGTAGGCCGGGGATGCGAGGCTGATGTTACCAGTCGCGAGGTAACCAGAAATCCCAATCCCACCAACCAAATCGCCTTCTTTGGGACTGGGTGGGAAATACTCTATCCTGTGCTCACCCAGAACTTCGACGATGACCACTGCCCTCCAAATGGCACTCCAAGCCTCATCGGGACTCGAAAGATATATGCCGTACAGGTTCTCGTGGGTAGGACGCGAGGCGGTAAACTTGACCCGAACATCTTCCTCTGAGGAATTACTGCCGGCCACGTAACACCGATTGCGAGGCAGCAGACTCTCCAAGTCTTGAATTCTGGTAATCTGCATGGCTCTACCCCTTTCAAAGGACAATGACGAGTGAATTTTAACAGCCCTAAAGGAAAAAGCAACAGTTAAGCCCAATCGCGCTTGACTCCAATAACCGACCGCCTCTAGTTTTAAGTTAGGACACAATTGACACTTATGGTCAGAATTGCTAACTTCCTCCTGCTTTTTCGAGAACTAGTTCCAAGGAGGAAGCCATGACAACAGAGATCGAAGTAGCCCAAAGACGCGCTAACGCTGCCAGTTGGTTTTTGAAAAGACAATTCGGCGAGGATGAGGCTGTGCCCGAGATCGGCATTATCCTGGGCACGGGCTGGGGCGACGCGTTGAATATCATGGGCGCGGCCAGCGTGCCTTTCAAGGAGATTCCCGGATTCGACGGCTTGCAGCCGCTCGAAGGCCACGCGCGCCGAGTCTGGTCCGGCGAGGTTGCCGGCAAACGAATCATCGCGCTCCAAGGCAGGATCCACCTGAACGAGCATCCGAGCGATCCCCGCCTTCCCGAGTTGGTCAGACTTCAGGTGCAGATGTTGCTTGAATTAGGCGTACGCAAGTTCATCCTGACCAACGCGGTTGGCAGCCTCAAGCACGAATGCAAAGTGGGCGATCTCGTGATCGCGGATGGGTTGGTCACTTTGTTCGCGCCGCCCATGCCGCTTTACGCCGGCGAGTTCTGTTCTCCCGAAGACAGACTCGATCGCGGGATGAGAGCCAACGCCTTGGATATCAAGGTGGTCAAGGACGGAGCCGTCCTGCTCACCCACTCCGGCGGTTACGCCATGGTGCGCGGACCTTTCTTCGAAGGCAGGAAGTACGACAAGTACATTCTGCGCAACACCGGCGCCATGACCGTGGGCATGAGCCTCTTGCCCGAGTTGTGCACGATCGCCCTTTACCCGAGCGCCTCGGCCGTTTGTCTTTCGTTCATCACGAACACGATGGACGAAGAACATTCGCACGAGACCAACCAGACGCGCGCCAAGCAGTCCTCTGCCCTGCTCGGCGAGTATCTCGAGCGACTCATCGAGCAGATCTAGGTCGTCTGTGATCCTACAGACGATTTTTTTATTTATAATTTTTGTTTTTGTTTTTCTTTTTTCTAAGGGGTACTTGCTCGTACAAGTACCCCTTAACCCCCAATACGCCCCATGATCTGCGCTCCTCGCACGACTAATGATCGTTCGCGGGCTCGGCTGGCTCGTATACATCTCTACACTCGAACAAACGCCTTCGCATAAAGGCCGCTCACTCCATAAGTCGTCTTGCGGTGCTCGATGTGGGGCCCCTTCCGAAAGGAATTCCTAAGGAAGTATTAAGGGATTAATAGCCTCGAAGGGGTTCGGGGCCGAACAATGGAGCCAGGACTTTGTAAATGAGTACCATAAAGAGAGAGCGGAACGTGAGGCCCCGAAAATTTTGCTCCACTTTTGTTTACAAAAGTGGAAAGAAAAAGAAAACAAAAAGAAAATTAGAAAAATGGGGCTATAATTAGCCAAAAATTCTTAAGCAATGTAGCTTAAAGGGATTGACAAAATCGCATTTTTATGCTATATTTAGCAGTCATTTACAATGCCAAAGCCGTGCCTGAATATACTCACGATTTCACCAATCAACCGATTGGCGGGGTCATGAGTACATTCAAATGCCTAAATTCTTAGGCCAAACACTCGGTTAAACCGAGCCCTTGGAGGACGAGATGGCGAGACCACAACATCATGACAAAGAAGGCGGACAGATTCTTGACGGCCGAGGCCGCTTTACCCAAAAGGATTTGGCTGGCAGTCGGCAATACGCCGATCACGTGAAGATCCTGGAGACGGACGAGAACGGCTTCGCCATCACCAAGCTCCCCATCGGCAAGCATCGGCTTTGGGACGGCGTTGCCGTCGTAAGCCTCATGAAAGGCGACGGCACCCAGTTCGCGACCAAGCACATCGAGGAAAATGCCGAGACTCGCAGGCCGGAGTACGACCTGGCGGAAGTACGCGGCGTGAATGTTCATCTGCGGGATGGTCTCAAGCCTGACGCGGACGGCGTGATGTTCGCGCGGGTGGAAATCAACGTCCGCATCATCCAGCCCAAGGATCAGCGCGACCTGCCCGTTGGCGAGAAGAGGCATTTTCTCTCAATCAACCTCTTCCCGACCACCGACGAACCGTCCGCGTGCTTGATCATCAGGAGAAACCGCGGCGGATCAAATGACCACCTGAACTGCCTCAAGCACTGGGGGCCGGACTACAACCGCTCGCACGTATTCGTCTGCCCGTTGTCCGAAAACATCGCGGATCATGCCAAGGTCGCGGCGGAAGAGCGGTGGCTCGATCTGGTTAAGGAATGGGAGGAGACCGTTAAGACCCTATTCGAGGGAAGCGAATTCATGGGCGAAACCCTGGACGTACTTCCTGAAACAATCGGTACCAACCTCGAAAAGGAGATTTGCGAGATCAGGAACACTCTCAAGGAAGTATTCCTCGAGACCCTGCGAATCAGCTCTCCCCTGACCGACGAACAACGGCTTTCCGCCGCGAAACGGTGGATCGATGCCATTGAGACTCTGGCCAACAGTGAGCAATCGAATTGGATGGGCTGTCTGAACCAGCTCCAAGACAAGGATCTGGAATACATGCTGAACAATGAGCTGCATATGGGGATAGCATCTCTCGACCAGCTCTTCCGGAAGCTCGGCATCGACCAGGCCACCTACGACGAAGCCATCAAGGCCGTCATCCCCTAGCCCTTTCACTTCCACATCGGAGCGCCAAATTTTCCTCGGCGCTCCGAAGTACCCACGATTTCATCAGCGAAAGTTAATGAGATCATGAGTACCTTACAAGAAACCGTCCGCCTTTTGGCGGGCGTTTTCATTTTGCTTAAAGAATGCTTAAATATTCCCGTTGCCCGTAAATGGCTGCGGGCGATCTCTCGATCCTGCCTGTACCGCCCATCCTCAAGGGGACGCGGACGGCGCATGACGAAGAAAGGAGAAAGGCCATGGCTCTGAGATTGTACCTTTCAAACGAAGCGCGCGAACACATTTTGCAAAAGATCGGCAAAGTAATCGTCAAAGGCATCAAGATTCGGTTTAAAGACGTCCCGATCTGTTTGGATGCTGATGGACGTCCTTACTATGAGGTGAAGAACGACCAACTGCCGGTCTCTGAAATCACCCCGCCCACTCTCCGTGAGCATGTTACCTGCTACAGTTGGTTCATCACTCTCCATAGAAATTGTCCAACCAAGACATTGGGACAATACAAGTACGAGACCGCTACGGCCAAGCTGGACAGAACCGAGGACGGCCAACGGATCAAGGCTCATATTCAGGGGCCCAACCTCGAACACGTTCACGCCCTCTATCGCCAAATCCGCGTGGGCAGCGTTTCTCCATCCGAAAGTTGGGACTGGGAGGAACCTGAAAAGGATAACGTGCCGCCGGTCCAGGCCAACGCACCTTCCATTATCTCGCAGGAGGCGACCCAAGGATCAGACAAGATGATCAGTTTTACCTGTGGGAAATGCGGCGCTAAGTACGTCATCGCCGCGGATAAGCTCGGTGGCAAAAAGCAGATACTGGTGCGCTGCCAGAACTGCCAGAACGCCATGAAGGTATCCATACCCGACATACCGCCGCCCCAAACAGGCGGAAACGGCATGCTGAACTAAGCATGTCCTTGCGGCCAGAACATCGGCCGTTTTTTTATAAAAAAATAGCCGTGATCAATCGATCTACGGCGAAGAAGTACGACCGAAACGGCGGTCAGAGACACATCGTCCGGTCAAATCACACAGGCGCTCCCTGGCCTGGCTGGCCTTGGGCCGTCCTTTTTCCCAGCTCCAGAGCAAGACGGCCAAGATGTCGTCGATGGCACCACCTGGGCAAAGTTCGGAGAGCTCCGTGGTCGGCTTGCCGTCCTGACCTACCCTAGAAGCAATGCGCCAAACCTCGTTGTTCAAACCAACGAGAATCGGCGCCGGTGCCTCATAGATTTCCAATTGTTCCCTATCCGTGTAGGACAGGATGAATTGGAGAGAGGACGAAATTTGCGGCCATTGTTCGAGGCTTCTCGGATCGTCGACCGACTCCGCTCCGCACCGGATGCTCCCTACGACGCTCCCGTTGATCAGCCTTTCCAGGTCCGGCCGGAAGAACAGATCCTTGTCGTGCCAAAGCAACTCCCAAGATTTCCTCTCGGGAGCCATGGCCCTTAGCTGATCGCACAACCAAGCCTCTATCTCCTTGAGTTCGGCGGCATCGAGCGGTGCCATCAAAGCTCCCGCAAGTTGTTTCGTGACCTGCCTTGAAAGGTTCATGTTTTCAATAGTCATCCCTAACCTCCATCGGTAGGCATCATCTTGGACAAGACGAACGATTTTGTCAACCAGCAACCCGTTCTAATCCAAAGGGCCCGCGGGGCTAGGCATATCTTCGGGTTTAGCCGGTCTATCCGTGCCGGTAACTAAATCAAGAATGCGGTATTCATAAGGTTCCCCGTCCCCAACCGAAACAATCGTTTCATCTTTATTCGGAACAATCGAGTTAATGTAGATCCACTCTTTGCCATAGTGCCATTTCCAATCTATTGTGCCATTTTGACGATTGATTTTAATAATTTGCATGGTAATAAAATCCGGTTTTGCGAGCTGTCTCTCTTGGCAAGCTTTGCATTCTTTTGACGGTTCTGTGTCAACGCAAATCCAAGAATTTTTAGGACAGGTATCGCAAATATCGATGCATTCCGATTTATAAAGTAAGTGCACAATCAATGAATCATCGTATTCTATCGCCTTGTAAAAACTAAAATGCTTTGAATCCAAATCAACCGTCCAAAGGAATTTTCCGTCTTTCGCGTCAAAAGCATGCGTCAGATTTGAACCATCGCTCAGTTTTTCATCAATCAATAAATTATTGGCCAAGGCGGTCAATCTTAAATTGCCGTCGTCCACGTGCTCGCTGATTAATTTATACAATTTGCTGCCGGATTTTACTTGCCATTTCGTATCGTGGATATAACTGTTGGTACCGTTTATAAAAGATACCGTTTGATCTTCCTGGTTGTATTGCAAACCCGACCCACCGCCCGCGCTGGCATTGTAAAGAATCGCTTTATGGCTAATGACTTCTCCGGTTTTTGAACTCAAAGTGTAGTTTTGAACAAACCCTCCCCACCCGCCGCCCGAAGAATCAATGTTTCCATCGTCATTCAAGGATAAGGCCCAGCCAAAATAAGTACCGGTCCGGTTGACCCAAGCGACTTTGCCAGTCGCGAGTTCAAAAGCCCAAGTTTCATGCGTGGTGCACCAAGCCTCTGGCGGTTTAGTGCCTTCACATAAAACACCGCAGCCCTTTAAGCACGAGCTCGTATCAGAACTACTTTCGAGCACGACTTTCCCGTCAGGAATCGAGAGCATTTGCGGCATGTCCAAATAACCAAGGAAAGCATGGTTCCAGGCAAAGCGCCCGTTCTTATCGAAAACCCAAAGGCCAGTGTAATCCTTATCGCCCGTCCCGCTGCTTAAAAAAAGATGGTCATCTTTCATGCGGATTTCATAACCGTCGATCCCATAATCCTTGCCCCAGATGCTCCAAACAATTTTTCCGGTTTCTGGATTCAGCGCGTAAATGACGTTGCGGTCGGTGTTGTTGACGTAAAGCTTAAGGTTGTTCAAAGTCCCGTAATCCCAATATTCATTGGTCGCGATTTCCGGGTGCCAGGATGCGGCGGGCACTACGAATTTGCCCCCGGCTTGGAGTGACGGCTTCCTGAAAAGCCGCGGGATCAAAATGACCAAGGCAAATATCGCCAGTCCGACGGCTATGCCAATGCCCGCCAAAATGAGGACGCTTTTCAGTGTTGATTTGAGTTTAAAACGCTTCATACGCGGGCATTATATCATTAATTGCTTGCTTAACTGGTTTTTCTGAAGATTATGACAGCTTTAATGCTTGACCCAATTCCAAAAAAGCGCTAGTCTCCCGTAGTCGTGAATGATGCAACGGAAACGTACCTTCGAGCCTAAAAGAGGTAGTCATGTACCAAATAACGGACTTCATCGTCTCCCACTATCCGCTTTGGTTTTTGTTCTGGATGGTTCTATGCACGATCGGCCTGTTTGCCGAACGCCGCCTTCCCAAAGGTCCAAACGAAATCATCCGGCACGTCGTATCGATCGCCTCGAGTATTGCCGGCATCCTGGCCTTCGCACCCTTTTTATATATGATCTATGACGCGGCCCCGATCGAGATCAAACCCAAACTCAGGGGCATCGGCATCGTCCTGCTGCTCGTTCTTCCAACCCTGATCGTTTACCTCGCCTTCGGCACAAAGAAGAAACGAGAGAAATAAACTCTCACATCGATATTCTGGCACTCGAAGCGACAGCTGAGAGTGTTTTTCTTTTTCTCATCGGTTTTATTGCTTGACTTATTACTCTAAAAACGCTAGCCTCCTTACGTTAACAATGCCAAACGTACCTTCAAGGAGTAAGCCATGTCCCTTGCGTGCGGTTGCTGCAGAGAAACAATCTATGAAGGCTTTGGAATACTCTATAGGCTCGAACAGCGAGCCAAGGGTATACTCCTGCTGCCCGGCGAAATCAAAATAGACGTCCCGAACTGCGCGATCTGCGATAAGTGTTGGGGGCGACTCCCAGAATCTCAAAGGCTTGTGGGCGAAGAAATCAGACAACGGATGAGCCGCGGAAGCAAACCGGTTTACATTTTCATGCGAGCGGACAGCGACCGGGGAAGTTCCCTCTTGGGTTCGGCAAAACAATGGAGCAGCATACGAACCGAACCGTCGACCGTAGTCTACATCCGCACGCCTCTAGTTTTGCGCCATTTCAAAGGAGCGGTCGAAATCATCGACGGAATGGCTAATGCTCTTCAAAGGGAGCGCGCGGATATTAACTAACTGCGTGTCACCGTCGCTCTCATTTCCAGCACTCATTGTGATTCAAGAGTGCTTTTTTATTGTCTCCCAATCCGTTGACAAACTCACTTTATCGTGGTTACCTTTTTCCAGATCCTTTCAGGAAAGGGAACTGCCATGTGGAAGATTGATGACGTGCGACCCGGGGGAATTGCAATCACCGTCAGTAACTCAGTATGCAAAGTGACATTCGGCCTGGCTCGGGTCGAGTTTTCCATGCTCTTGCTGCACTTCCAGGCCAGCGCGTCGGAAGACCTCGTCGGTAAAACGGTGAACCTGGCTCTGGATAATCCAGAGAGGGCGGTAAAGATCACTGCCATGCTCCAATTCTTCCGGATTTACGGGACCATGTACATCGAACCGACTCCCGACCAGGTACTCGAGTTCGTCGCCCTTTCCCTGGCTCAGGGAAAGATCATGGACCACTCCGCCATCGCAAAGAACGCTTACGCTTCTTTCTTTAATGAGGCGGGTGCCGACGAAACCAGGTTCGTGAAACTGGAACAGAGCGTTTCCGAGTTGAGCGCCGGATGCTCCAAGCTCACAAGAGTCGATCCGGACGCGCATAAACTACAAGGGCGGCGCGGCCAGGTCGTCTACTGCAAGCTCGAACGAGTGGGCTATCCCGACATGTACTTCTTCATCAACAAGGACTACGTGATTTCCGTAGCTCCCTACCAAAACCATCCGTACGACCACCTCGACACTTGAAGCAATCGCTGAGAGTGTTTTTTTATTTTCTTTCCCAAGGACGTTCGATTGGTTTTGCGAAACTATTCAATCCCTCGAACATGGCCGCCATGGCGTCGGCAATGCCCTTATGTTTGATGGTCATGACCAATGAAGATTCCGGGAACATGAACGCGATTTTTTCTCCATAAACGAACATGAGTTGGCTAAAGGGCAACTGACTTTCGGAAATTGTTTTTAATTGCCAAATGCGTTTTTTCAAAACATCTAGATTCGACGGACTCAATTCACTGTAGACGAAATTAATTGACTCCGACGTAAATATGGCGCGAGTTAAGATTTTGCGTTCAACGACCCTGTTATAAAACTTATTTAATTCCTTTTCGGTCAGCAAATGCAACTCCTTTTTCATGGCCGCGGCGCCTTCCAAAACTCTGAACATGGCTCCTTCGGGTAAAGATGAGAGTTCTTCATAAACTTCGGCGTAACCTTGCCGCGATTCCTTGATCTCGATGACGGGCGTCTCGCGCGAGATCTTCTTCAGGGATTCGAGTTGCGGGACCAGGCTTCGGAAATCCGTGGACAGACGATCGAAGCGTTCCGCGACCTCAACCGGCGGGACGGCTACCAGCTGTACCACTCTCCCCTTCCTGCTTTGCTTGAGAAAACCCTTTTCGAGCAGATGGTTAATGTGGTGATACGTAGCAGTACGGTTCATGCCGATTTTTTTGGCTATTTGGGTAACAACTGGTTTATCCATGCCCAAAGCGGATAAATAAATCTTAGACTCCATGTCCGATAAGGAAAAAGCGCTTAAAATCTCGATAATTTTTGGCATATTTAAGATAATAACATAAAATTGCCATTTTGTCAATTATTTTTGACGACAACTATTCTTGAGAATATAGCCTAATTTTAGTATTTAAGTTCGTAATATAAGCAAAACTGTTGACAATTAACGAAATTTCTGATATAGTTCTTAATCAAACATCGGAACTCGACAACTGAACAAAGAGGTGGCCCATGGCCAAAGTACTGTTTATCGACGGCAAGATGGATGAAGTCAAACAGCAATGGGAAGAGTCCGGATGCGGAAAAGACCATGAGCTTCTTCCGCTTGAACCTTTCGTGTCCATCGAACGAACCTACGAGCTGATTGCCAACCTCAAGCCAGACGTGATCGTCGTAGGCTTCGACCTTAACCCCCCGAAAATTGAGGGGAAATGGGACGGATGGGACGGAAACCACGTGCTATGCGGCTTGTGCGATCGAGTAGGATGCGATGTAAGTATCCTTGCCAACGTCTCTGACCCGCTGGACATCCATTACTCGGTAGATGGCTACGCCGAGCGCCAACCAAAGGCGCTCAAAGCGGCACTCGAGATGCCCATCGAGATGCAGAAAGCGCAGAGAGAATATGCCCGGTGCTTCTGCCGCTACACCTTCCGTGATGCACGTGAAGCCATCTACGATCTTGCCGAACGCACCGGAAACAAACCCGATTGGCAAGGCGTGTTGCGTCCGGTGGTGATGAGAAAATACCTGGACTGCGTGGATATGTGCGCTTGGACGAGCATGAAAGAAATCACCAGCTACACCGGCATCCGACCGCACTTCGTGGGCAGACTAGCCGAAGCCTGCAGAGAAAAGGCTGAGGATTTGCTCCGTCTCGGATGCAATGCCGCCTGGGACGAACTAGTTCACGAAACAGGCTACACGATCTACTGGGGCGGCCGTCTCTGACAATCTTCCTTCCCTTCCCGTCGGGTTCATAGACGGGATCTCAATTCAGACGATCAAGTAATTGGTCGGATGATAGGGAGAACGAACTTCAACAATCTACCGGAGGGTTGAAATGGATTACATAAAAGGGACGACCAAAATCGATTACTTAGGCTACTTCGACCCGCATTACCTATTCTTCCTGGTAATCGAAACAGGGCAGGGTTATATCCTAAACTGCTGGGAAGGTAAAATTAGCTTCCTTTGCCCGTGCTGCATGTCAACATTTTTCCGCGAAAGGATTAACCAGGCTGTCGAGCAAGCCTTGGCAAATGGAGACATCACGGGCAAAGCGACATGGGTATGCAAAACCAAGAATATGATCAAGATAGATCCGTCAGGCCCGCTTGTTCCTGAGTACACGACCTACGGAGATAATATCAGCGAGAACCCGGGGCTGAAGGGCGAGCTGTTCCAAGCTGGTCGCGAGGATGCGATCTCACCTGAAACTTTGATTGAGCTCAAAAGGCTCGCTCTCCTCTACACTGAAGCGGCCAAGAAGCGCTGACACCTGCAACCATCCTCACACACTCCCCTTCCCGTCGGGCTCATTGACGGGATTCCTTCCGAAACGGTGACTAGTAGCCGTTTCAGAAGAATTGAAAAAACCTCCGTTATGGAGGTTTTTTCATTAGTCCGGCAGCGGGCTACTCTTGATTAAAAATATTTCCGACTCTCCCCTCCGCTCCTAACTCACGGACGCGGGATTTTAGATAATCACGATCAATATTTGGTTGAATCGCCAGGAATCGGCGAATGTCTTCGATGTCGTGCTTATTCACTTCGGGGCCACGCTGCAATAAAGCTTTTATAAGCAGAACATCTTCAACCGGAAGAAGCAGGATTGTCTGACCTTCGTATTCAAATTTGGTCGCATGGCTCAAAACATGATCGTTCAAGCTGATCTTATAGGTTTTACCATCCGAGCTCAGCGTCAGATGACTTGTCAGTTGAATGGAATGATCGCCCTGGGGATTTGAATTTCGCACGTTCTCCATTTCTGATTTGTAAGTATACGATTCAATTCCGAAAAGCTTATCGGCTTCATCATGCTTATCATCCGGCAAATAGATATCAACGTCATCTGGTTGCCGTTCGTTGCCAAAAAGATAAAGACATCCGCTCCCGCCAATGGCGAAAGGGATCCCGGCTTCGTTGAGTTTCGTGACCACAGGCAAAAGCAAGGGGAAACGAGCGAAAAAGACTTGAAGTCGATCTTGGTTGATGGTCATTGCAGCATTATACTTATAATTCAAAACAAACACACTAGAACAACCGATCCTATAATAATTTATTCGCCGTTTGACGGATTCGTTTCCTTCCAAGAAGCAATAGCGAAGCGATAATAAAATTCGCCGCCACGATATAGACAGGGTACGCAACGAGGACGGGATCAAAATTACCGACCGCAAGAACTCCGAAGATGCCTGAGGTTCCAGAGATTAGCCAAGTGATCAATGTTTCGGTCTCGGGTTCTTGGTAGGCTTTAATCGCGGTCAGGAGAGTGCCTGTACCATCAACAAAAATGACCATCACAAGAGCAAATAACGGTTCACTCGTGATATACCACATGAATAGGCCAAAACCAGCAGCGATGAGCGCCTTAATGTCGCGTGAGACTAATCCTCCGGTCCCGAATTTTATCGAGAGTATAAAAACGACTAAGACGGCCAAAGTCTGCCCCGCAGTCAACCAGAGCGAATGCGTGGCGCCTTTGGCAAGCTGAGAAGCAAAAGCAATAAAGCCAAGAACAGTCCAGATAAACCATGAAGCACGTTCTGGTCGAGTTTTCTTTTTCAAAATATCGCGTACATACGGGATAATCATGAGAATGCTTAACACCGCCGAGATATAACCAAAAAATGACTGCAGTGACATAGATGACAGGATGTATTATAACATCGGCCTTATTATTCAGAAACTATATTAAAGATGGGATAAAATAAAACCTCGCTTTCACGAGGTTTTATTTTTAGTCCGGCAGCGGGCTACTCTTCCAGGACCGGGTTGGGTCCAAGTACCATCGCTGCTGAAGGGCTTAACTGCTGTGTTCGAGATGGGAACAGGTGTGACCCCTTCGCTTGAGCCACCGGCCCCACCAAACAAGTTGATCGCTTAGTGAGGTCGACGGCAAAGCCGTCTTATCTAAAGATCGAAGATCATATGTACAAGGCATGCGTGCGCACTAACCATCCAACATTGGATGGCCGAAGCATTGAGCTATTAGTACGGCTCGGCTGAAGGTCTCGCGACCCTTACACCTACCGCCTATCAACCTCCTAGTCTCGGAGGGCTCTCTGAATTCTAATCTTGGAGACGGCTTCACGCTTAGATGCTTTCAGCGTTTATCCGTGCCGAACGTAGCTACCCGGCGGTGCCCCTGGTGGGACAGCCGGCGCACTAGAGGTTCGTAAATCTCGGTCCTCTCGTACTAGAGATTTGTCTCCTCAAAATTCCACGCGCGTAGTAGACAGGAGACCGAACTGTCTCACGACGTTCTGAACCCAGCTCGCGTACCGCTTTAATTGGCGAACAGCCAAACCCTTGGGACCTTCTCCAGCCCCAGGATGCGATGAGCCGACATCGAGGTGCCAAACCGGGTCGTCGATGTGGACTCTTGGACCCGATCAGCCTGTTATCCCCGGAGTAGCTTTTATCCGTTGAGCTTCCGCCGTCCGATATCGTACGGTCGGATCACTATGTCCCGCTTTCGCGTCTGCGCGACTTGTTGGTCTTGCAGTCAAGCCAGCTTATCCCATTACAGGACACACGCGATTTCCATCCGCGCTTAGCTGACCTTAGTGAACGCCTCCGTTACTTTTTGGGAGGCAACCGCCCCAGTTAAACTACCCACCAGATACTGTTTCTCCATCCGGTTTCACGGACGGAGATAAGAATCACGACAGCGCAAGGGTGGTGTCTCATTGGCGCCCGAAGGCTCCCACCTACACTGAACATGCACTGCCATGACCCAATATCAAGCTATAGTAAAGCTTCACGGGGTCTTTTCGTCTGACTACGCGTACAGGGCATCTTCACCCCACTTGCAATTTCGCCGAGTCCCATGTAGAGACAGTCGCTCTCTCGTTATGCCATTCGTGCGGGTCGGAACTCACCCGACAAGGAATTTCGCTACCTTAGGACGATTATAGTTATCGCCGGCGTTCATCAGCGCTTGGCTTCAAGGCTGCCCCTCTTGCGAGGATGACCTCTCTGCTTGACGTTCTGACACTGGCCAGGCATCACTTCCTATACATCACCTTGCGGTTTAGCAGGAAGCTGTGTTTTTGGTAAACAGTCGGTTTGCGTCTTTTGCTGCGGGTCGTCTTGCGGCGACCAGGCCTTATCCCGAAGTTACGGCCGTTGTATTGCCGAGTTCCTATACACGGGTTCTCTCGTACACCTTGGCACACTTATGCCCACCCACCTGTGTCGGTTTACGGTACGGATACCATATGGTTGGCTCTAGAAGGTTTTCTCGGTGCTCCATTCCTTTCCCTTGCCCCGCTCGCGCGGGACTAACGATCACCCAGAGGCTTATGACTGGCGGATTTTCCTACCAATCACCCCCGAGCGCCCGAAGGTTCATTCCGGGAACCTCGGAAAGTTTAAGAACACGTTACTCCATCGAAACCATACGGTAGTGCAGGAATATTAACCTGCTGTCCATCGACTACGCCTTTCGGCCTCGCCTTAGGACCGACTAACCCAGGGACGATTCGCGTTGCCCTGGAAACCTTGGGTTTATGGTGGACAGGATTCTCACCTGTCTTTTTGCTACTTATGCCGACATTCTCTCTTCGCAACGCTCCACGGTGGCTCACGCTCCCGCTTCATTGCAATTGCGAATGCTCCCTTACCGATACACCGTCCCGAAGGACGATCGTATCCCGCGACTTCGGTATCATGCTTAGCCCCGATAAGTTTTCAGTGCGGAAAGGCTTGACCAGTGAGCTATTACGCTTTCTTTAAAGGATGGCTGCTTCTAAGCCAACCTCCTGGTTGTCCAAGCCTTT
Source organism: Patescibacteria group bacterium (assembly GCA_028715505.1). GTDB lineage: Bacteria > Patescibacteriota > Patescibacteriia > 2-12-FULL-60-25 > 2-12-FULL-60-25 > MWCR01. The sequence continues at coordinate 69,358 of JAQURS010000001.1, read as the reverse complement.
CCACCTCTTTTCACACTTAGCATGAATTTAGGGACCTTAATCTGCGATCTAGGGCTGTTTCCCTTTTGACCAGTGGAGCTTAGCCCCCACGGTCTGACTGCTGGGAACATTTAACGGTATTCGGAGTTTGGTTAGGAGTAGTAGGCTTGCGCCCCTACCCCCATTCAGTGCTCTACCCCCGTTAAACTATGTACCAACGCTAGTCCAAAAACTATTTCAGGGAGAACCAGCTATCACCCAGTTCGATTGGAATTTCACCGCTAGCCACAACTCATCCCCGACTGTTGCACGGGTCGTGGGTTCGGACCTCCATCCCGCTTTCGCGGGACTTCATCCTGGTCATGGCTAGATCACCGGGTTTCGGGTCGTGTGTGTGCCACAATCGCCCTATTCAGGCTCGCTTTCACTATGGCTTCGCTCCCGCAGGAGCTTAACCGCGCGACACACAGCACACTCGTCGGCTCATTCTTCAATAGGCACGCCGTGATCCGTCTTGCGACGGACTTCGACTCCTTGTAAGCGTACGGTTTCAGATACTATTTCATCGCCCTCCCGGGCTGCTTTTCAGCTTTCCATCACTGTACTTGTTCACTATCGGTCAGGAGGAGTATTTAGCCTTGCCACATCGTCGTGGCTGCTTCCTACGGGGTTTCTCGAGCCCCATAGTACTTTGGATCTGGAACACACGGGATAACAAATATTTCGTCTACAGGTCTATCACCTTCTTTGGTTCAGCTTTCCAGCTGATTCGACTATATTGATACCACCATGCCGGAACCCTTGGGGGTTCCATGCTCCGTCCGCAACACCTTTCTGTGCGACAGCCCAAGCTCATCACCCGTACCCGCGGTCAAACTTGCGTCCAACTCGGTGTACAGGCTGACACAAAAAGGTTTAGGCTGGTCCGCTTTCGCTCGCCACTACTCACGGAATCATATCCCTTTACTAATTTCCGCGGATGTAATGCTTCCGCAGAAATTAGAAAGGGATGTCGTTTTTTTCTTTTCCTCTGGCTACTGAGATGTTTCACTTCGCCAGGTGCCTCTCGCTACGCCTATGAATTCAGCGTAGGATATCGCGACTTCATCGCGATGGGTTGCCCCATTCGGATATTCCCGGATCACAGGTTGCTTGCCACCTCCCCGGGACTTTTCGCAGGCTGCTACGTCCTTCATCAGCTCCTCGCTACCAAGCCATCCACCGTACGCTCTTACGTGCTTCGGCCGTCCAATGCTCCAACCGTGAGGTTGGCGCGGACAGTCGATACGTTTTAGTACGCTTTTACTTTTTATTACACTTACAAATGTTGTTGCCGGATATTTTCATATCCGACAGAACATGCCTTGTACGTATGATCTTCTATCAATCCTCTGCGGCTTATCATTGCAGAGGATGATAATAAATTGTCGAAGTTCCTGCCTTTCCCATTCCAGGCCGAACCTGGATGAGGCGGACACGGGTCGATTCTGATTAACCGTCCTGTGGCCGTCTCTGATTCCACTTGGGTTTTAAAAAACTTGGCCCGAGGCCAAGCATTCTCATCTCCTACGGAGATTCCAATGGGCTTAGCCTTGTGTCGAGTTGAACTCGACTAGTTGCGAAATGCTCATGATTAGTGGATTCTCCATTGCTCCCCCGATGTGACTTTATTGCTTAATGTGAGGGAGTTGGTTTTTTGACGTGCCCGTATAATAATGTAAGTCCTCGCCCCTGTCAAGAGGCGTAAATAAGCCAAATTTTATGAAAACCCACATCCAGGTTCGAGCTGTTGGCAAACCTCAGGAATCTTGGGGCAAAGAGGCTGCCCAAATGTACCTCGCCAGAAGCGCGGCTTTTGGCAAATTTGAGGTACTCGAAGCGGCCGAAGGCCACCAAGGATCAGCCAAGCCGGACGTCCGAAAGGCTCAAAGGCGGGAGGCTGAGAGCCTGCTCAAGAACTTACCCGAAGATGCCTATCTGATCGCGCTGGATGAGCATGGGAAACAATTCACCTCAGAAGAATTCTCCTCCGTCTTGGTCCGCGAAGCCGACCTTGGTCGGCCCATTGTATTTTTCATCGGCGGCTCGTGGGGGTTGGATGAGGAACTATTATCCAAAGCTAATCTGAAACTTTCGTTTGGAAAGATGACTCTCCCCCACTCGTTGGCGCGCGTCGTTTTGCTTGAGCAGATTTATCGCGCACTTATGATCAGCGAAGGACGCATGTACCACAAATAAAAAAATGACCCTGGCGGGTCTAGGTTGAAGGGATTCCGCCTGGAGGCGGGATGGCTTGAGCAGGCGGAAGAGAAGGACCGACTGCGCTGGGCAGAGTTGGCGTGAAGGCGGGCCGCGGAGGCGCGGGCGCACGGAGGTCAGGCTCCATCTCCGGAGGCGGAGAGTGAACCGTCTTGTCGGATTCATCCGGAGGCGCGGGCGCCGTCGAGGCCAGCAACGCCCTGAGCTCGTCAGGGATAGAGACCTTGTCGATGAAGAGAATCCGGAGAAGGCCGATCTGGATGAAGATCTGCGGTCGGTTAGAGGCCAGGCCTTCTTGGATCGACTTCTTCGCGAGGCTCTTCATGACCCACGCGAACAATTCGTCGTCGGTCCGCTTCTTGTTCGGCATGGGCGGCTTCACGACGTGCAACGCGCCCAGCCGAACCTTGTGTCGCTGGAAAGTAGCTGGACGGAACGCGTGGAACCCGAGCTTCTTCTTGGAATCGCGGCTGTAGACTACGACGTAGTCGGCGTTAAGGACGCGCTGTCCGCTGGGCGCTACGGCCACGGCAGAGTCGAACGATTCGCGGGCTTTGGACTCGAGTAGCTCCAAGGCTGATTGCATCCAGGCACAACAGGTTTGCCTGGCACGTTCCGTCCGGTCGCCTTGACGCGACCAACTGGTCAACGCGGCGTCCAACAGGTCATCCTCGCGCACGGGGAAGATCGTGACTTCGTCATCGACCAAGTCCATCTGGGCTACCACGACGTCAGCCAAATCCACGTAAGCCATCCGATCGTGATCCGCGATGTTGAAGCTGACGACCGACGGAACCAGCCTTTCCGCAAACCATTTGACGTGTCCGGGAAGCAATTGGAAATACTCCTGATAGGCTTCGTCCGAATCCTTGATCGGCTCGGCCACGTCTCGGAGAACCGAGCCCCATCCGCGCTCTTGCGCATCCAATGATATCCGATTGAGAAGAGGCGATGTTTTGGTTGCCATTCGCCAACGTAGCAAATCCGGCTTGGGCGCGGACTTTTGCGAATCCAACCATTCGCGCAGTTGGCCAAGATTGTTGCTCAAGAACCAACCCTCGCGAGCGTAGAGCTCACGCTGTTCGGCCTGTGAAAGTGCGGTCTTTTTCGTACTCATCCAGAACCTCCTTTGTGCCTCGTATATACAGGTTAATTTGAAAAAAGTCAATACTTCGCGTAACAAAAAACCCGCGTACGAGTCTGCCGGAGTGATTGGGAGGAGGCAGGAACGCGGGGATTTTCCGCAAAGGCGAGGGAGTTACAATCTTGCGATTGGATACCCGAGGCGGGCCGGTGCGGAAGTAAGGGGAACGGAAGCCGACGATGGGGTTACCGTCCGCAACCATTCCAAGAGTAAGGGATGGAACCGCCGGCTTGGGAGGAGGGGGACGCTCATTCGGCGGCCCATCCCAGTACAGAGGGCAGGATTTGAACCTGCGACGTGAAGGGCGGCGAATCCCTACGAAACTCGCCCTCCTGCTCTACCACTGAGCTACCTCTGCGTTCTGCATTAAGATAGGTTTGATAGGCCCATTTGTCAAGCGCGACGCCTTGACAAAGAGGCGAAAAAATGGTTGATTTGGCTTACCCAAAACGGAGGATTGGCCATGGGCCAGCTGATAAATTCACAAGACCGGTTCGAAAAGCGGCGTCGCCTGATTCCCGTGCTTCCCCGGCTCCTGGACGTCGTGCTGCGCTACGTCTCAACTGCGAACAAAGAGATCTACGGTCAGCTCGAAAGAGATCTGGCTGCCGCGCTCTGTCACCCAAGTTTTCCAGATTTGACGCTCGATGACGAACAGTTAGTACGCCTTGAGCGACAAGTCATCCGGATGGACGACATGAGCGACGACCAAAGAGACGCGATCTGTCTTTCGGCTGAGGCTCACATGAGAGTCTCGCTCAATTTCGACCCTTTCGCCCTTTCCGCGTTCGAGGCATATCTGGATAACATCTGGTACAGGTTGGCGCTTAACCAGATCTTCGGAATGCTGTCTTTGGCCTGGCAGATCAAGACCGGCCAAAAACTCGTTACCTCGTTGCACGACTATTACGAAGCCCATCCGGACATAGCGGCACGCCTAAAAAAACCCCGATGACTCAGTCGGGTTATTTTTTTACGTGCCGGTCTGGAAAAAATCTCCCGCCTTGGGAGGCTGACTCTTGCGTCTGGATAATTCTTGTTTAAATTTTTCCAAAACCGCGGGTTCGATTTCTTCCACGTCCGCCAAAGTCGGCTGTTTATCTTCGGCCATCAGGTCGACCAGCTTCGGTTCCAAAGCGTCTTTCACAATCTTTTTAAACATTGCCGGATGCAAGGCGCTCAACATGCTCATCTTTTCGTCCGGCAACGAATTGAAATAATCTTTCCAGCTATGTTCGATGTCTTTGCCCTCTTGCCCGGTCACTTCAGACCAAGCGATTTTCAAAAGCGCTTGTTTTCTTTTCTCTTCCCTTTCCTCCGCAGTCGTTTCGACTTCCATGACTGGCGGCGGGGACTTTTCCGTGTCCGAAGCTTCCTGCTCAACCATGCTATTGATCAGCTCAATCCTTCGCCGATCCTTTTCCGATAAACCCGCGACATTCTCCTCGACAAACGGCTCATCCAGATCGTATTCCGGAAGGCCGAAAATATTTTTTTCCATATTATTTAAGAGCTTCAATTTTTTGTAGCGCCAAGTAATCAGAAAGCGAAACGCCCAGTCCCAACCTGGACATGCGTTGCTTTAGCGCTTCGGTATTTTTCATGTGATTAACGTACTCTTCTTTTATATCGTAGCTCGCGGTTTCACCGGAACCAGGCCACCTTGTCCATGTGGCTTCCGCCAATTTTATCTTGGCCTGCATGGCATCGGAAGATAATCGTTCGAGATAAAAGATATCCATATTATCCTTGCCCGATAAAAACCGATCGACGTTATAATTGGCGATGATGTTTTCCGACGGAACGAGCAAGGCCAAAGAACTGACGATGAGCACGCCCAAGAAAGCGAATTTGGCGGCTGGCGAGTAATCGATCTTTTTCAAAGCGGCGATGAACACCATGAGCAAGGTCAGGCCGATCAGGATGATGCAGAAAGCGGCCCACCATCGCGCGAGAGTCAGGCCGTAAACGTCGATGTAAAGCATGAGGCGCTTCAAAGCCGAAGCGATGATAATGCCAGTTTGGACGATCAGGGCGAGGCTCATGATTTTAGTCCAGCGTTGCTGCATGTCGGTGATCCAATAAATAACCCAAGTAATGGCAAACACCACGCCAGCCACGAAAAGCAGCTGGAAAAATCCTTCACGGGCGTAATTGGCGTAAGTAATTCCCTGCGAAACCAGATAAGACTCCCCGCCGAAAAAGTACGCGAATTGAAAACCGACGAAAATTAAAAATAATACATTGATCAAACCGAGAAAAGTCACGAAAACCGTTTGGCCAAAAACCGTTTGTTCTTTTTTGGTATCAGCCGGTTCCCTACCTTCAACCAACCGGGTCAGCATCGTGCCGCCGGCCGCCAACAGATAAAGGACGACAATAATGTCGCGGATGGTTTTAAAGATATAGATCCTAAAATCAACGCTCTGAAAAATATTCGAGAAGGATTTGGCAAACAATTGATCGGCCGAAGCGAACGCCGCAATGAATATCATGAGAAAAGGCAGGGCGATAATGATGCCAATCAAAATTCCGCCCAAGCGCTTATCCCCTTTTATTTTGGCCGTCATCTTAGTCAGCGCGCCGAATGGCCAAATCGTCTCTTTAATGAACATGGCCGGCCAAAACTCCCTGACTTTTTTAAACTCAAGTTTTGGAACAGTCAGCCAGAAGGCGAAAAAGCATAAAGAAGAAAGCGAGATGACAAATCCCAAACCTTGGACCACTGGGCTGGCGTAGATGGCTTGGGCTACGGCCGAGATCAAAACCGGCAAAAGGAAAACATAAGCCCAGGAATTAATAGGTTTCCGCCCCAAAGCGGCTATCAAGACCATTCCAATGGCCAGCGCCACCACAAAAATGGCAAACGCGATGCCCATGGGATGATCGGCGGGCAAAAAATGAAAAACGGCCGTGAGCAAGACGGTGATGGCCATGATCTCCAGATACTTGTTGCCCTCTGAAGTATCCCTAGTGATTTTAATATCAAAAAACATATTTAATACCAACTTACGGCTTGTTTTAAAATGACAGTTCCATTGTACTTTACATTTTTCGCGGGCGCCATCTGGGTTATGGTATGATGAATGCATATGAAAAACCATGCCATTTTAAAAGCGACTGGCTTAGCCCTTTTTTGCCTCTCGTTTACCGCTTTATTGCCGCTAAAAACCAACGCGGCTGAAGCCGTGGACTGCGGCCAAGATCCGGTTTACGAACGGAGTTTTAATGCCAAAACCAACATCGGCGCGAGATTGCGCAGCATTGCCTGCATGACGGGCTCAGAGATCCTGACCGTACTGCCGGCGGGCACGGTCGTGCCGGTCATTGCCGAGACTGACGGTTGGTACAAAGTAAAATTCGGCGACAAAGTCGGTTGGGTGGGCAGCCAATTAATGGGCAAGGTCGGCAATGACACCGCCGCGACGGCCGTCGCGGCGACGCCGGCAGCCGATGTCTCACGGGTAACTACTCAGAAAGCAACGGGTTTGGTCGGCATTTCCGAAGCAAATTACTCCAAGCTTAAAAATGGCAGCAAAGCCTTGCTCAAACAATTGAAGAATAAAATTATCTTACGCGTGCATTCTTTGGGCCAAGCTTATTTCGTGGATAAAAACGGATTGCTAACCTACTTGAAGAACGCCAAAGAGGTCAAAGAATATTTGAAAGCGGAAATCAAGACTGAAAAGAAAACAGCCGTCGAGGCGACTAAAAATGAAAACGCTTCCATCTCCGTCAGCGGGACGATCAACCTGACTGCCGCCTTAATCGATCCGGGCAAGGTCAAATTGAATTGGACCACCAACGGAGTCGACGCGCAAAAAGGATTCAAAGTCGTGATCTCGGAAACGGCCAATCCTGTTTATCCGGGCAACGACTATCATTACCTGACTGATTCGGCCGTGCGCCAAGACACTTGGTCTGGGCTTGGCACTAAAACTTACCATTTCCGCGTTTGCCAATATTTGGGTGGAGCTTGCGGAGTCTACAGTAACGACGCAGCCGTTCAGGTTTCGACCAACGGCGCCCAGGCATCCAACACGGCCGCCGGCACCATCACGCTCACCGCCACGCCGATCGGCGACGGTAAGGTGGCCATGACTTGGAGCCTAAAAGACATGACCTCGCCGAAAGGCTTCAAGGTCGTTGTTTCCGAGCAGGCTAACCCGGTATATCCCGGCAATGATTATCACTATTATTCTGAACCGAATAAATCAGATGACGTTTGGACGGGTTTAACGGCCGGCAAGACTTACCACTTCCGCGTCTGCGAATACTTAGGCGGTTATTGCGGGACCTACAGCAACGACGTGACCGCTTTAGTGAAGTAAACCAATTGACTAAAAAAGACACCCGCTCGGGTGTCTTTTATTTATTGTTTAACTTGGACCTCTATCGTTCTGTTTCTCGCGACCAATCCCGCCAAGCGGGTCACCTCTGCTTTGGCCGATTCGGTGGCGCGGTTGATGAGCTCTGGTTTAACGGCCGATTGCTCGGCTTGTTTGATAAGTTCGGCTAAAGCTTCGTTATATCCATTATCCGAATACAACAAGCGCTTCAGGATGCCTCGAGTATTCTCGACTTCCAACGGGCCCACCAAACGCGCGTTGAACAACTGCGCCCTTGGGATGTAAATAATCACCTTCCCACTATCAACCCGAATATCATCGGCCGTAATTTTGCTGAGGTCGATGCCTAAATTAGTTTCCATGACTCCCCTGGCCGTAATCGTTTGGCCAAAAAAGAAATCCTTCAAAGCACTTCCTGTGTTTTTATCGATAGTAACCGGTTCGTTGAAGACGTAAGTTTGCGTCACCAGAAAGCCTTGGTCGCGTAAGGCCGTCAAAATGACTTGCGCAGTGACTTTAGGCTGCATCGCATCGGGGCTGAAGAGCCGGTAACCGGCAAACACGCCGATTCCCAGTACGGCGAGGGCTAATATGACGCCAATCAGGATTTTAAAAGATGATTTCATAATTGAAGTTGGTGGGCCAGGTGGGAGTTGAACCCACACGCCTTGCGGCCACGGATTTTAAGTCCGTTGCGTATACCATTCCGCCACTGGCCCCTATGCTTAAAACATGGCGAATGTTAACGCAATATAACGGTTTTGGCAACCTGAAATAGATTAAAATTTCCTAATCACCGCCCTGACTACGCCCTGGATAATCGGGTCGTAACAGTAAATCGGTTTCATCGTTGAATTGGCGGGCTGGAGGCGGATGCGGTCGCGTTCGCGGTAAAAACGTTTAAGAGTGGCGTACGCGTTGTCCAAAAGCGCCACGACCACGTCCCCGTTTTTGGGCGAGGGATTGCGTTCCACCACGACGTAATCGCCGTCAAAAATCCCGTCCTCGATCATGGATTGACCTTTGACGCGCAGCACGTATGAATTCGATGAATTCGGCGCCAAATCAACCGGTACGGCGATAGTCTCACGCTCTTCCACCGCCTCAATCGGTTGGCCAGCCGCGATCAAACCAGCCAACGGCAAAATCACGCTCCTGCCCCAGCGAACGACTTTGTCGGTCGGTTCGAGTTCGCGAGCCGCTCCCCCGGCCTTTAAAAAACCGCGCGACCTCAAGGCCTGGATATGCACGTGAACGGTTGAGGGCGAAGCTAGGCTTAAACCCTCGGCAATTTCCCGAAACGATGGCGCAAAACCGCGGTCATTGATAAACTGGATGATGAAATCCAATACTTCTTTTTGCTTTGGTGTTAGAGGTTGGAGCATATAGAACAAAAATAGAACTTTTCTACCCTTTGGTCAAGATGCGTCTACCCAGCCAAAACTTAACGTTTTCCACATAGGCTTTATGCAAAACAAGAAAAATTCTTTTGAAGTTGGCGGCCTCATCCAACGCACGGGAGTCCCATTTGGCATTTTAGGATTTGGAAAAATCCTGATCGTGGTTGCCATATTATTAGGAGCTTCGATAATCATCTTGAATTCAAAGGACATTAATCCGAGCATTGGTTACGGTGGGCTGGGCATTGCCGCCATTCTTTTGACTTTAGGAATAGTCGGATTAATTAGAACGACTCGCATGGTAGCCAGCTCCCCCGCCATCCCGTCCCAAAAAGTCCAACTTGAGCCGGGCGAGAAATTAACGGGCTACGCAACCGGCCTTATCCGCTCTGGTTGGAGAGGCGGATACTCGCTTTTCGGCAGCGGCCAGATCCAAGCCACCGAAAATGCTTTAATCATGACGGACAAAAAAGCATATTTCGTAACGGTTTCATTGGAAGGCACAGGTAAAATCATCAGTGGAACTGACATTTCGATGGCCCAATGGATGCTTTCGCAAGAAAACATCAAAAAAGCCTTGGAAGAGCTGATCAATTCAAAAAATTTGCAGGAGGTTTTTGATTCAATCATCGTCAATTTGGCCATTACCCGACCAAATATCGTCTACGCCAAAGCGAGAGGCGAGCTCACGATGGCGATAAAAACCACGGACGGCCGCAAAATGATGTATAATTTCCTAAAGAAGGAAGAATTTGAAAAAGCATTAAAGTTATTTACGTAAGTCGATCCTCCATCTCCATGTTCATCGCCCATTTACCCGCCGGATACCTGTTGACCCGCAAACTGCAAAATTATTTTAAAACCAATAGATTCCTTTGGCTTGGTTTGGTTGCCAGTGTGCTGCCGGATATCGACTTGTTTTACTTTTATCTTTTCGACGGCAAACAAAATTTTCACCACAGCTATTGGATTCATATACCGTTTTTTTGGCTTGCCCTGGCTTTGATTGTTTTTCTTTTGACGTACAGGCAAAAAAGATATTTAACCGCTGCCATCATATTTTTTTCAAATATCTTCCTCCACCTTGCGCTGGATACGGTGGTTGGCCAAATCAAGTGGCTCTTTCCTTTCTCAAAAGTGTTCGTTTACCTGTTTTTCGTGCCTTCCAGATATACCTTCTGGGTCTTCAACTTTTTCTTCCATTGGACGTTCCTGTTCGAGTTGGCGATTTTAATTTGGGCCTTAGTCGCCCTGGTCAAGGATCTGCACAAATCCCCTAGCTTCGCTTTTTACGTGACAAAAGATACGAGTAAACCATTGGGACGACGACCATCAAAACGATAATTCCAAAGAAGACGTAGGCTACGCCCACCCAGACGATGGATTCAATCAGGATCAATAGGCCAGCCAAAACGAACGCCCAGCCCGACAAGCGCTGGCTTTTTTGCCAAACCTCAGGATCATTCAGGGTCCAGGGCGTGCGCAAGCCGACAAAATAATTTTGGCGGACTTTTCCCATGTAATTGCCCAGAACAACGAAAAGCAATCCCACGCCAAAAACCACCAAGCGACCGACGAGCGCGTTGTAAGCCGGATAAATGGCCACAAAAAGCGACACGCCGTACGCGTAAGCCAGCATGGCTAGAATCGAAGTTTGAATAACGGCCCAGGCTTTGGCAAAACCCGGATAATTCTGGCTTTTGGGATCGACCCTCTGCAGGATTGGAAAGAGTATGACGAACAAAGCCGCCAAAGCCGGGATAAACCAAGTGCCATACATCTTTGGCCACCAATTATTAGGCTCTCCATTAAACCCCCAGTGGACTGGCAACATGTCGGGAAGACGCGAATACACAACCGCTCCCGCGATGAACATGAGGGCGACTAAAATGATTTGTACGTAGCGCGCCGTGCGTAACGGCTTATTGGTCTCGTTTGTCATAGTTCGGTTATTTCTCACTATGCCCTGAGCTTGTCGAACGGGCATATTTGAATAGGTTAAGAATCATGGCTGTGGCCTCCTGGAAGACCGACGTGTTCAGCGAGTAAATAATGAACTGCCCCTGCCTTTCGGTCAGGACCAGGTCGGCGCGTTTCAAGGCGTCGAGATGATGGGAAAGCGAAGCCTGCGTAAAGTTAAAATGTTCCAAAAGGTCGGACACGGACATGTCCTTTTTCTTGAGTAATTGGATGATTTTCCGCCGATTGGGATCGGCCAAGGCTTTAAATAGGTTATCCATATATAGACGTTTGTCTATATATTAAACCCTTGCCAAATATAGTCAAGTCCCACCGAAATTTGGCCAAAAAACCAGGCTTAGGCTATAATTCTATGCATAATTCAATCTTTTTATATTATGAACGAGTATATTTCAGTCCTGAAAAAATACGTTGTTTTCAGCGGCCGCGCTGGACGCAGGGAGTATTGGATGTTCTTTTTGTTTAACCTCATCGCCATAATCATCCTGGCCATAATCGACCGGCTGGTTTGGGGCGATAAAAACATGAGTGTTTTGGGTAGCCTCTATTCTCTTGCCGTGCTCCTCCCGAGTCTGGGAGTCGCCTTTAGGCGCCTGCACGACACTAACCGATCCGGTTGGTGGATTTTGATTAGCTTGATACCAATCATTGGGACTATCGTCTTAATCGTCCTCTTAGCCCTGCGCGGAGATAAAGGAAACAACAAGTACGGCCCGGAACCAAAAGCAGTTCCTAGCGCTTCCCCAGCTCAAGCCTAAGAAAACAAAAAATGACCTCACCCGGGTCATTTTTTAATTACGAAAATTTACTTCAAATCACCGATGTAATAGTCGCTATGCAAACTCTTGGCGTAATCCGAATGTCCCCGGCCGCCTTTAATGGAGTCAAACATGGCTGTAGCGTCCGTGCCGCAACCCTGTACCATCTGTTCCCCGCCTGGATGGTTTGGGATGTAGCTCGTTACATCGTAAACCTTGCCATCGATCGCCATCCAGCAATCATTAGCCGAGTTATGCTTGGCGACGTCGGACAAAGAATAAGTTTTCGTGCCGGCCTGCGCCACGGATTGCGATTGGTTGACGCTGCCTGACGGAGTCGTCGTCGATGAGGAGTTGCAGCCGGCACCTAAAATTATCGCGCCGCACGCGAGTGCGTATAAAAATTTCATACGAATCAAATTACTTTTTAGATTTCAAGCCCAAGATAGTGATGACAAATACGGCAAGGTACATAATGAAGCCATACACGCACGCCGGGACGCCGCCCACGACCGTGCACGCGCCCGCCAACGGGCAAGCCTGCCTGATCAGTTCCCCGTAAGAGAGGTAACCGGAAAAAAGCATGCCGGCGACCGATAAGGCTAATACGATTTTCAATGAAAGATCTTTTGACATGAAGTCATCATAATTTGTTTCATGAAAAATAACAACTAAAAGGCCGGGGTAGCAATTTACCCCGGTCAAGGAAGAGGCAGTTTCCAGGCGCTCCACGAGCCAAGCTCGTCGTCGGTGTAAGCGTCCCGGACAATGCCGGACATGGCGTCGTGCGAGCTCAAGACCGCCTGATAAAAGAACTCCATATTGCCGCCGTAGAAGGTGACGTCTTTGCCGTAGATAGTCCCTTGCCCGTCGGCACCGACTTTCAAGAATCGCCCATCTTGCACAATAGACTGATCGTCGCAGTCGCTTTGGAAAGTCGCTCCGGAGAAACACCAGGCTCCGTCCAGATTGACGACCGCGAAGAGAGGCAGGGACCTGCAAAGGGCGGGATGGCCAGGCGGCCAACCGTTTTTCGGCTCAACGCAAACCGTGATGGAAGTCTGCGGTTCTTGCGCTTGATCCTCGGCCCACAAAATGTCGTAGGCGACGGAAGGACGCTGGACGCCACCGTGTTCCTTGCCCGGCAAAGGCAAGATTTGCGCTACGGATTCATCAGCCACGCTCCAATAATAGTTGGCCGAGACTTCGTAAGCGCCTTCGGCGTCCGCGCGGTAGGCAAACGCCTGCACCGTGTCGCAGAAACGGTCGTCAAAGGCATTCAGCGGGACGGCGACTTCGTCGGGTTCGCTTTCGCAAGTGGCCAGCAGGATGGCATTCGGGATTTCGGAATCATCAACCACCGGCGGATCGAGATTGAGCACATCCGTTCCCTTTTCCCCGCCTTTGATCGTGTCTTTCTTTCCCGGGCGGACGTAGACAGGCGGCAAATCAAAGTGATTCACCGCGCCAGGAGATTCGAGCGGATCTGGTTGGACAGGAACCGGATCCTGCGAACCGCAGTTCAAAGAGAAAACCGCCAACGCGCATCCGAACCATCTGATATTTTTCATGACATCCTCCGTCTTTTTACAAAAAAGGAGCAGATCGAGGCTTCTCGACTGCTCCGCACCTAACTTTCAGGCTAACAGTTTTTACGAAAAAGTCAATGCTTGAATGTGGAAAAATAAAAAAGCTCGGCCGCGAGTTATGCTTTGCCGAGCACCATGGCGAGCAGCGCCATGCGTACGTAGAGTCCGTATTCCATCTGGCGGAAGTAGGCGGCGCGAGGGTCGTCGTCGACCTCCATCGCGATCTCGCCCACGCGAGGCAGCGGATGCATGACGATCATGTCCGGCTTGGCGACTTCCATGGTCTTGGGCGTGATGACGTAAGCGCCTTTGACCTTCTCGTAGTCGTTAGGATCTTCGAAGCGCTCCTTCTGCACCCGGGTGACGTACAGGACGTCGGTATCCTCCACCGCTCCTTCGAGGCTTGAACAGACCTCGTAAGGAATGCACTTGTTCCGAAGTTCCAGGAGGATCTCATCCGGCATCTTGAGAATGTCGGGAGAAAAGAAGCGGAGGCGGACCTGATACAGCGAGAGCAACCGAGCCAGCGAGTGGACGGTCCGGCCGTACTTGAGGTCGCCAACCATGGTGACGGTCAAACCATCGACGCGACCGAGCTCTTCGACGATCGTGAAGAGATCCAGCAGAGCCTGCGTGGGATGCTCCCCCACTCCGTCGCCGGCATTGATAACGGGCTTCTTGGAGTAATCCGCCGCGATTTTCGCTGACCCGGTTTCGGAATGGCGAAGCACGATCACATCCGCATAGCATTCGAGCGTACGGATCGTGTCGGGAAGTGATTCGCCCTTGGCAACTGACGAGTATCTCACTTCCTGGATCGGAATGAGTGACCCGCCAAGGCGCTCCATGGCAGCCGTGAAGCTGGCAGATGTCCTGGTCGAAGGCTCGTAGAAGAGATTGGCCAGGATCTTGCCCTTGAGCAGATCGAAAGTGCCAACCCGCTCGACCATCTCGCGCATTTCGTGCGCTACGCCGAAAATGTAGTCCAAATCATCGCGGCTGAATTGCCTGACGGAGAGGATGTCCTTGCCGTACCAGGGGGCGCCCTTCATATCGCCGAATGGCAAGTGCGGACTCCCATTTCTGGGCGGGCGACTGTTGCTGGGAACTGGCGGCTGATCACACATCTTGTTACCTCCTCAATGTGAACGAACGAGTTCGCGGCATATTCTGGGGCTGGGTGAGACAGATGTCAATCGCATGTCAATGGTCGACTTACCGGAATAAAAAAAGGCCGCGAGGCGGCGAGATCACAGAATGTCTGTGATGGAAAGGACTTGCTCCTTGAAGGCGACCCAATCGTCGAGCTCGAGTGTCTCGGCGATGTTGTTCACGATCCCAAGGATCTCTTCCTGTTTGGGATGCTCGAGAATGCCGTCTCTGAAAAGGTCGACGAACCCGACGAACCGGTGGTATTGGGCGAGAATCTGGTCGAACTCCCGGGGCGCCATCTCCCGATCGGGATTTTTGACCTTATAAATCTGCTCCAGATCGTACATGAGGATGGAAAGCGGCGTGACGACCTTCATCTCCAGGTGATCCAGCGCGAAAAACCAATGGATGCCTTTCTGAAAGCGGTGGAGGTCTTCGTCCAAGAGGTCGTGATCACCCATTCTGATAGCCGCCAGCGCCGCGTAGATGTCCCTGACAACATATGCGGCGTTGCGCCTGAAAGGCAGGGCTACGGTAGCTTCGAAAAACGGCAAGTTCCACGCAAGCGAGCGGCTCAGGCTCGACCACGTCCGGTCGTCCCTGGCCAGCTCAAGCCAGCCTTTGACGTGAGGTCCGGGGATTTTGCCGGGGGGCGTCAGGCCAATATCTTCGTAAGCCCAATTGACGACGTAGCTCGGCTGGAAGCCGTACCGCAAGCGGCGATAGGCGTCGCGGATGGCGCTGATCTCAATGGCCGCCTGATCCGCTTCCCGGCCGACGTGGCTTTCGAGAAAACGGATAGCCTTGCGGCGCAGCTGGATATTGCCGATGGCAGAACCCTGGGCAAAACAAGCAGCCGGGATGTTCCGACGACCGAGAGAGTCGGTCAACTTCACGCCCCGCTCCATGTCCTGCTTGGCCATGATTTTCCGGATGTCGTAGAAGCGGCGGTAATCATCGATCAAAGGATCGATGTTCCTAACCGTCCAGAGTTGCGGATCCGACATGCTGGCGCCCTGAGTCAGGAGCTGGATGCTGGTAAACCTGACCCTCTCCTCATCCTTGCTCAAGCGGGACCTCTCCTTGCTATAACCCTGGCTCGCGTGGATGCCGGCACGCATCCGGTCGTACAAGCCGCGCGTGTAGCACTGGTATTGCGTGGCATGATTCGTCCTGGCGGCCAAATCCCGGTTCGTGATGAGCCGTGAACCGGCGGGAATCACGTAGGGCACTTCTTCACCCTTGTACTTCTCGTAAGCCTTTACGTCTTCGAGCAGATCAAGGTCGCCGGTCGAGGGATGGAGCCTGGCCGAGATTCTGAGCTCCTGGCCTTTGTACATGATCTTCATCTTCGTGGACCGCGCTTTCGCAACGGCTGCAGCTTGGCTCATGACGAGTCTCCTTTTTGATGGTGCGACTGCCTGTTTCTGAGTTGTGGCAACCACCCTAACAAATAAAAATCAAAATATCAAGGGTAATAAGCCTAGGTTGTACACTTGACTTTTATCCCATTTTTGCTAGCCTGATTTTAGGTGCGGAGCAGTCGATAACCTCGACCTGCTCCTTTTTGTTTAAGGATTAAATATCTGACCGTATGGAATGTAAATTTATTTGCCGCGTTGTTTTAATTGTTCAAATTTTAGGCGCGACGATCGTGGCGCTGCCAATACCAAGCGCGCAGGCCGCCGAGCCGACCGTTTACATTAGCGAAATAGCTTGGGCCGGCTCGTCACTCTCAACAGCTGACGAGTGGATCGAGTTGGCTAATCCAACCGAACAGGACGTGATGATTGGAAATTGGAAAATCACTGGCGCCGGAGCGAGCGGCAAGGCTTTAGTCTTGCCGGCCGACGCGCTCATTCCGGCGGGCGGCGCGTTTTTGATCTCCAACTATCCTTCGAATGATTCGCATTGCTCACTCAACATCCAACCGGACGTCGTGACCACGACTATCTCGCTTTCGAACAGCATTTTAGACATCCAACTTTTTAATGCTGACGATCAACTCGTTGATCGGGCTGGAGATGGCCAAACGCCGCCCGCCGGATATTCAGAAGCCGTAAAAGCAACGATGATTAGAGTCGATTTTCTGACGTCCGGTGATTTGCTCGAGGCTTGGAAAACATCCGACTCGTCCCAAAATCTAAAAACTTCCGACCTTGGCACGCCTGGCGTGGTCGATATTGTTCCGATCGAGCCTCCACCTGACGACATCGTCTCCTCGCCAACCAGTACGGAGGCGATTATCGATTTGCCCGTGGCCACGACGACGGAAGATATTGTCTTGCCGTCGGTTAGTTCAACGGGAATTGACATCTATCTTCCAGAATCATCCTCTTCTTCAACCGAAGCGGCGACTACGACGGTTCAAACAATCGAAATCGCGACGACGACTCAACTTGAATTGCCAGTCGATACGGCGTCACCGTCCTCAAATACGCAATTTTTGCGTTTAAACGAAGTCATGCCAGATCCCGCCGAGGGGCCGGAGTGGGTGGAAATCACGAACGCGATGCCCGATAGGAGCATTAGCCTCGACGGGCTTGAACTGCACGACGCGGTCGGCAAATTCATGACATTGAAAGGTTCAGTCACGAGCGGACATCTGTACGTGGTTCTCAATCTTTCCAGCGCGAGACTTAATAACTCCGGCGACTCGCTGTATCTAAAAACGCCGGATGGCCAAATCATTGATAGCCTGACTTATGCCTACTCAAACGAAGGCGTCGCCTGGGCGCGCGATGCGCAAGGCGCTTGGCGGGAAACCGTGACGCTGACGCCTGGCACTGAAAATTCCATTGAAGAAAAACCCGCTCAAAATTCCCAGACTTCAAATTACGAACCCGTGACAATCAAGAAACCAAAAAAGGCTACGACCAAAGTCGTTACGGTCAAACCAAAAGAGGTAGAAAAAGTTACCACGACAACAACCAAGCCGGTCGCTCAAAAGTCGATCACTCAAGCCAAAGCAAAAGTACAAACGGCAGCCGAGAAAAAGACAGCTGCGGTCACCAAAACGGCCACCAAAAAAGCAACAACATCTAAATCGACCTCAACCGTAAAAGCTCCTATCGCTATTGATTTTGATATGTTAAATGATGATTCTTACGGCGGGATTCGCGTTCAGCTGACCGGCCTCGTCGGATCTCCTTCGCGTCTTTTAACCGGCCGGTCATTCGTGCTTCTTAATACTGAAGGACGAGGGTTATTAGTCAAAGTCCCAGCAGGAATGAAAATGCCGATATTGAACACTCCTCTTGAAGTCACAGGCACGCTCAAATTCGACACGCGTGATTTCCCGTATCTCAGTTTAACCAAAAACGACCGTTTGACCTTGCTCAAATCATCAACGACTTCGACACTGCGCGAGGTGACTTGGTGGGCACCGGCCACGGAAGACGCTTGGAGCCTGGTTTCGGCCACTGGTACGGTCCAAGCCATAAGCGGCAGCACGGTCAATTTGTTGGTTGATGATGCCGAAGTCGATCTGAAAATCAAATCAGGCGTGAATTATCGAGCCGCGCGCCTCAAAAAAGGCGACGTAATAAATGTCACGGGCCTTTTGGACCTGACGAGCCAGCGCCCGGCCATCTTACCCAGAACAGCTGATGACATTACTTTGATCAGCTATGCCACAAATTCAATTCAACAGGCATCAGAGCCTCAAAAATCATCCGGTTTGCCAAGCTGGACGCCTTTTGGCGCGGCGCTCGGAGCCATTGGAGCCGTCGAGGGAGTCAAAAAACTTCGAGGCAGGAAGAAAGTGACCGCAAAAACAACTTAGCAAAACAAAAGAATCTCCTGCGGAGATTCTTTTGTTTGGAGCGGGTAGCGGGAATCGAACCCGCCTCTGGTGCTTGGGAAGCACCCATAATAACCACTATACGATACCCGCGGTACGGGCAATAAGTTAACAAACTATTTCTTTTCCGGCAACGGATTGAATCTTTCCCTGGCTGGAAAGGGCAAAATGTCGTTAATGGAAGTCGTGCCGACCAAAAGCATAATCAATCTTTCGACTCCAAAGGCAATACCGGCCGCGTTGTCCATTTTAGGCAATCCCTCGAGGAATCTTTCGTCCAAAGCCCAAGACTTTCTCCCCTGCTTTTGCCTCAAAGCTTGCTCTTCCAAAAATCTTTGGCGCTGTTCTTCCGAATCGCAAAGCTCGGCAAAGCCGTTAGCCAGTTCGAACGGACCAACGTACAGCTCGACGCGGTCGGCCCAGCGCGGGTCATCGGACGAACGGCGCGCCAAAGCAGCTTGGCTGGCCGGATAGCGGTACAGAAACGTGGGCTGTTCGAGCCCAAGTTTTTCTTCGATCTGCGATAAGAAAATTTTGAAATAAATGTCATCCCAAGTGTCGTCCGGATTAACCGTTTGCGCGAATTTCTCGACGGCTAATTTTGCCATAGCCTCTCGATCGCCAAGCAACGGCGCTAACTCGACTCCCGCGTACTCACGCCAAGCTTGTTCGATAGTTAAGCGGCGGAAACCTGAATCAGGAATTTGGAATTTTGATTCTGAAAATTGCACAGTGACGTCTCGAATCATTTTTTCCGTATCATCCATTAATTCATTAACTCCGGCATTGCGGCGATACCATTCGATCATCAAAAATTCCGGATCATGCGTGCCGTCCCATGGTTCGTTGTTCCTAAAGCATGATCCGAGGTCATAAATCTTATCCAAGCCTTCGGCCAAAAGACGTTTCATGGCGTATTCAGGCGAAGTTATAAGGGCCGCTGGGTATTTTTTGCCATCAGCGTCCACTACCTCGGTCCAAAAGGGTTCTAGATACGGTTCCTGGCCCGGAAGACCCACCATGCGAGGCGTCAGCATCTCAATAAAGCCTTGGTTATCGAACCACTGGCGGATAAGCTTAACGATTTCTGAGCGCTTTTTGACCAATTCAGTATTCATACTTCGCTTATCTTAGCCTTATTTTTGATAATGGTCAAATCACTGAGCTGTGCTCCGGGGGTTGACAAAAGGCCCATTTTTTGCCAAGGTGACGCGTTCGGTCCCGCGAACCGGGACCGTGCTCCCTACCCTAAAAGAGGTGCGTCATGGACACCAACAACCGATCATCAGGAGATGATTCTCCCGTGCGCCAGCTTTTCCAGCTCTGCAACCTATGCGGCAAGCCAATCCTCGCGGGAGGAACGAGCTACAAGTACGAAAAGGACTCTGGTTGCCATTGGGCATGCCTTAAGCAAGAGACTCGCCAGGACCTCGTCCTGTCCATACTCCACGAAATGTGTCTGGATGCCTTCAGTATTCTTTTCACGGGCTACCCCCAGGAAAGAAGACTGGTCCTCAACATTTTCGAGCCATGGTTAGACGACCAGACCATCCCAAGCGGCTTGGATTGCCTCCGTCGGGCTCTCGACCTTGCCAAGGGCTGCCGCTTCGATGGCGGAGCGGTGATGGTCGAGAAAATCGGCGAAATCAAAGCTAATGCCGAAGGGCTCTCACCTCTTTGAAGGAAACCTAAAGCTCCCGCTCTAACTCAGAGACGGGAGCTAATTTTTTTAAATTTATGCGGCTAAATCAATTTTTGGTTCTTCCCTAACAGTCGGAATAGCCTCCGGTGTCCTAATCGTATGGCCGGCGTTGATAGATTCTTTTATTTCATTCAAACGCGCTTCGACTTGAGGCCATTCGGCAGGGACTTCGACGCTAAACGGCGTGGCATTAGGCTCTGCTTTGGCAATGCCATATTGTTCAAGATCAAGTTGACCCTCGACTTTTTCTTTAACCTTAAGCGCCTCGGTTTTTAATTTAATCAACTCCTCCATGGGTTGGGGCGTGGCTAACATTTCATCCAGCGTCTTTAACCATTCTGTGATGCGGTTGTGAATCGCATCGTATTCCATGTAACCTTCTGCCATTTTACGTAACGTAACCTTCTCTTGGGCGACTTTTTCCTGATATTGCTGTTCAGCCGCTTCTTTGGCCGCTTCTTCCCTGGCGATCGTCTCACCCGTCTTAAAAGTCTGGGCTTCGGACGCCTTAAGCTCCATCGATTCGGCCGTGCGCACCGTCGGAGCTTTAGCTGCTGAATCTTCTTTCTTTTGCTCTAAAGTCTTGTCAGTAACTAAAGTCTCCACTTGCTCCGCTACGGAAGGCTTGACCAAAGTTGGCGCTTTTTCGGATGGTCCAACCACTGGTTTTAGCTCTTCTGAGCTTAAAACCTTAATAGTTGGTGCTTTTTCCGAAGGACCTTCCACCACTGGCTCTAAATCTTCTGGTTTTAGCTCAACCGTCTTTTTGAGGGTCGGTGCCATGGATGACGGCGTTTCTGTCCTTTTTGCATCAACCTCCTGGTTGATCTTATTGAAAAAATTTTCTAACATATTGGTTTTTATTTGGATAATTTTAATCCCGAGTCATTACTCGGGTTATTTGCTCGCATCTAAAATCATCTTCGCAGGTAATATCGCATAACTTAGCTTTTATTTTTGTTTACATTAACCAGTATAGCATTTTTTTGGCCTTCTGTCAAAAAGCCGGGCTTAGGCTGCCCGGCTCATTTTTTGCTCTGGTAAGGAATTTTCTTCTATAAACTCGTCGATTTTCTTTAAGAGAGGCTTCAAACCCGAATCCAGGTTTAATTTGACGTTCGCCATCATTTCCCTCTGCCCTTCCAACATTTTTTTCTCGAGCATTGGGTCTGATGGCATATCAACTCTATTACTTTGGGCAATTTTTCCTTCCTGCTCAACCAGATCATCAATGTGGACAGCCAAAATTTTGGCCAGATCGTCGCATTCGTCCAATTTGTCCATGATTTCATCTTTAGCCTGTTCATCTTCAGCTTCCCTCAAATCCTTTTTGAATTTCATTTCTAACCTCGTGAGCTTATCAGCCGCTTGGCCGGTAAGTTTGTAGATTTCGGCCTTAGGGACGCCTGACTCTAACTTTTCCTTGGCTTCCCTGAGGTGCATGCCTGGCACGGAAGGTAATCTGAGCGAAGTCTTTTCTCTAACGCCAGAGACTAATTCTTCTGGTTTTTCGACTTTTTTCGGATAAAAAGCGTTTTCTTTCATAACTTATAAATTATTTTTGGAATTTACATGGATTATTTCTATGCCGGCTTGCTCAAACAACGTCTTCGCAACGGCGTTTGCCTTCCATTCCCTAATGTCTTGGTAAAATATTTTTTTGATCCCTGCCGTAATTATCAATTTGGCGCATTCGTTGCACGGAAAAAGCGTGCTGTATAGATGGCACCCATGCAAATTTTCGACCGCGGATACAATCGCATTGGCTTCCGCGTGAGTTACCGTATCGTATTTATCGACATCGTAGCGGATCTCCCCTTCCGGGAAAACACCTGGAATTTGAACTGACTGGCCCCGATGCGTCGCCCAAAAATCGTCTTTTACTCCGGCTGGTAAACCATTGTAACCAGTAGACACGATGCGTTTGTTAGGATTAACGATGACGCAACCAACCTGGGTTTCATAGTCGTGCGAACGGGTAGCGACTACTCCGCAAATCGTAATAAAATATTCGTCCCAAGACGGCCTAACTCTCAAGGAGTAATCCGGATTCGTGGTTTGAGTCTGGTCCATATTGGCCATAGTAAACCATGCCTGAGTAAGGATATCAAAACCCCGGCGTCAAGCCGGGGATTTGTTTATCGCACGATGTAGGGCAGCAGGGCCATGAAACGGGCGCGTTTGATGGACGAGGCCAGTTTGCGTTGGTGCCAGCTGCACACGCCCGAACGTTTGCGGGCCACGATCTTGCCGAAAGACGAGACGTGGCGGCGGAGCAAATTAGTATCCTTATAATTTATCTCCTTGATGTTCGAGTGGCAGAACGGGCAATTGTGTTGAACTTTCTTTTGCATAATTATTCAGTTTAGAATGGAATGTCCTCGATCCTGATTTCCTGTTCGCCGACTCCGGGTTCGACTTGCGGCGCTTCGCTTTCCGGCTGACGCACGGTTGGCGCGGGGCCTTGGCCGGACGCACGATCTAACATGATCATGTTATCGGCCACGATTTCGGTGCGCTGGCGCTTTTGCCCATCCGGAGTTTCCCATTCGCGGGTTTGCAAGCGACCTTCCACGTACACCTTGCGGCCTTTAGCCAGATATTGCGAGCAGATTTCGGCCAGCTTGCCCCAGGCAACCACCGGATGGTATTCGGTGCGCTCCTGGCGTTGGCCCGCGGCGTCCGTCCATTGGGAAGAAGTAGCGACTGAAAAATTAGTCACGCTCTGGCCGGTGGAAGTATTGCGCAGCTCGGGATCACGGGTCAGGTTGCCGATGATCGTGGCGCGATTCAGGCTCATGGACATAATAATTTCAATTAACAAATTACAATTAACGAACGTGAACCTGCTGTTTATGTATTTTCAGTAAGGGCGGCGTCGATCTTGCGGTCGAGTTCTTCGGCCGTGATCTTCGGGGCGGCGGCGTCTTTTGGCTCTTCTTCCTTAACCTCCGGCTTTTGTTCGAGCTCGGCCGCAACTTTGACGTCTTCGGAAGCTTTGGATTTTTCGGCTTCCATGCGCTTGCGCCTGGCCCGGTCGTCCTTGGGACCACCTTCAACCACGATCTCCTGGAATTGCACTAGGTTAAATTCCGATCCGCCGGCCTCGTCGGCGCGCAGGATCAAATGGCGCAGAACCTTTTCGTGAATGCGGAGCGCCTCGTTGATCTTGGCGACCGCTCCCGGTTCGGCTTCGAAGTAGACCAGCACGTAATGGCCGTGCCTGACCTTCTTGATTAAATAGGTAAGTTTGAACTTACCCAGGCGGCGGGTTTCTTTGTGGACTCCGCCGTAGCGCTGGATGAGCGCCTGGATTTCCGACTCGGCTTGGCCGACTTCTTCGTCGGTCAAAGTGGCCGGAATGATATAGAGCAACTCGTAAAGTCGCATAGTGACTTGCACGCCCGCTGTTCGCGGAGACCTTTGCGCTTTCCTTGGCGAAAAACGCAGGGTCGTGGCCGGCAAGTAGCTAATAATTAAGTGGGCTTAACTTAATACAGAAATAAGGGGAAGTCAAGGGTTTGGGGTATAAAAAAGCCCCTTCGGAGAGCGTCTCGTCGGGGGTTTGCATCAACCGTGGCCTTCCTTGTCAGGAGG
The DNA here is from genome assembly GCA_028715505.1 of Patescibacteria group bacterium. Classification (GTDB taxonomy): domain Bacteria; phylum Patescibacteriota; class Patescibacteriia; order 2-12-FULL-60-25; family 2-12-FULL-60-25; genus MWCR01. The sequence continues at coordinate 45,647 of JAQURS010000001.1, read as the reverse complement.
AGGCGATGCGATAGGAATGGTGGGAGTGTGCGGAGGAGAAGGTCTCTCCACGACCTGCGAGTGGTCCGGGGTCGTGTATGGCTCCTGATTCCAGCCTTCAGGCGCCCCGTCGACGGTGATCGAAGGACCCTCCTGGTGGCCCTTGGCCAACACTTCGGCGGGCACGACGCCCGTCGGGACCTCAGCTACTTCTTCGTGACCCACAAGGTCGGGCGGCACTTTAGGAGCTCCGAGGCCATGGTCAATAGCCTTTCGAATCACGCCTCCGCTTTCGGGAGGCGTCGAGACCGGACCGCCAAGGTCGGAACCAACGGCTTTCTGGAGCGCCGTTTGGGAAAGCGAGTACAGAATCCCGAGTTGGTAATGTCGCTTCTGAAGAGACTCGAACTCGACGACCTTGGCGGCCAGATCGCGTTCGGCTTCTTGCTTGCAGTAACACGCGCACTCCAGATCGATTTGCAGCTTAGCTGCCTTGAGCCCGGCATCTAGTGCCTTCTGTTCCAAGTCGGTGGAACTGGCGCGGACGCTCTGGATGAGGTCTTGAATCGCGCGTTCCATGTTCAAGGTAGCCTGATACTTGGCTTCGATTGATAGGGCGTCTTGGCCCTGAGGAATAGTCACTGTGGAAGGAGGGGATGTCACTGTGGAAGGTGTTTGCGGCGCTTGGGCCGCTCGCGCGTTGTCATTGGCAGCCCGAAGTTGTTCCTTGAGCTGCTGGTTCTCGTTACGAAGCTGTCCGATCACAGCGTCTTTTTCCGCGATGGCGGCGCTGTGTTTGGTCTCGAGTTCTTTGCGGTTCATGGCTTGGCCGGTCTCGAGAGTAGCCAGCTTACGTTCCAGTTCGTCCGCCTTGCCAGCTTCATAGCCGATGCGCTCTTCGCCTTCGTGGATAGCCGTCTTGTGCCTGTACCTCCAGGCCGCAATTTGGCCTTCCTGTTGGGCGATGATGTTGTCCTTGGCCGCGATCACGTTGTCGCGCTCGGCGATGTCAGCATTGCGCTCATTGGTGAGCTTCTCCAACCGTTCGTTGTACTTCTTGGCATCTTCATCGAGTCGCTCATGCCATCCGCGCCCAAGCTTCAGCAACTCATCCTTGTGCTGCTGCTCGAGCAATTCCTTCTCGAGCTTGTGGTCTACCGCACTGAGTTGCCGGATAGTGTCATTGGCTTTCTCGAGCTCCTCTTGCAACCGCTTGTTTTGGAGCGAGAGCGTGGCGCCCGTGGGCATGGTCTTCTGGTGTCGCGCTTCACGGAGCTGCTTCTTGAGCGAGCGAATCCTGTTAGCGGCCAACGAAAAGACGATCAGCATCAGGATAGCGAATGCCCTCCAAAAGCGAGCCACCTCATAGTTGTATTGGGAAGCCATCTCACCCATCGAAACCGCCAGCCGAAGCGAATCCTCCGAAAAATTCTTGGAGAGTTGGGCCAGCGCGGCGTTCAGCTTCTGATCGAAATCGGAAACATCGGGAGCGGCCGCTTTCGGGCTTGCTCCGGACTGAACGTAACCGGCATCCTGGCACGCCTTCTTGGCCTCGGCACTGGTCGCTTCCAGGCAGGAACTCCTGGCAGCCGCCACTTGCTTCTCCGTCCAAGTCGCGACCGGCTGACGTGGAATCAGAATCCACTTGATCCAACCGTTCGACGGCACGTCCATGTAATTGGCCATGCTGTGTGGACAATCCGCCAGCTCTTCCTGGGTCGCGCCTGGCAAAGGTGAGCTGTTCGGCACGCAACGCCGCAAGACCGAGGGGCTAGCACCCTGGTTCGCGGCGTAAACGCTACGCAACCATTGTTGCTCGCCCAAAGGTTTGCCATCGGCATCGTAGATGGGATAGCCGTTCCTCGCGGAGCGCAGGTTACAGTTGCGAGGGCTTTGCTGCTCCAGATGGACATTGAAGTTGATCTTGGTGTACTGCTTGCCGTCGATCGTCACGACTTGTCCGCCCCGGATACAAACTTCAGAATCGTGGTAAGGATTGTCGTCCGCGAAGGCCGTCCAAGAGACGAAGAGGGTTGCGAGGAGGGTGACCAACGACAATGACCTCCAACGCCAAACATGCGAAAACCAAATCGAAAGCATGCAACGTGGTGACATGGTCGTTTCTCCTTGTTTTGAGGCAACCGCCATGGTCGCCTATTTCTCGAATAACATGCCCGTTTTTTGGGGTGGGCTTACCAGTAGCCCACCATGGAATTGCGTAAATGTCAATAAAAAAGGCCTCTGCGAGCTGGCAGAAGCCGTGCGTTATCCCGAGCCACCTCCGGAGCTCCCATGAGAGCCGTCGTTGGCTGGAAAAACGTCTGGAGGAACCAAGGTATGCTGGACCGGACTCTTCACCTCGGAAATGGGTGAGGCCAGCTGACTGACGCTCAGCAGCTTTGCAAGAGTCGCCGCATCATCGAGGAAAAACTCTTTTAGCGGGTCGCCGATCAGAATCTCCAGTTGGCGCGAGATCACGAGCTTGGAGGCAGTGATTGCCCTCCATACGGCCCGCACATCGTCCACGCTTTGCAACAGGATTTCCAACGACTTCCTCGTGGCGAGATACCTCATTTCAACTTCCCTAAAAACGGAGAGCGCGTGTTTGGCGAGCTCGGATCCGTCCATCAGGTGGAAACAGGTAACTTCCTTAGCGCGGGACACCAGGACTTCAACATCAACCGCGCCGAATATCTGCGCCTCGCCTGGGCGCCGACTGTCGATGATTTCCAGCAAGCCTTGCCGCATCTTTTGGTTTTCCGCGAGCAGCTCTTCCGGCTTGACCGGAAGGAACTGCATGGTTTCTTTGCGTATCGGTCGGGCGGCCGGACATGCAACCGGCCTGGGGTAAGTCTCTGTGGAAGGGGGTTTTGTCTCTGTGGAAGGGGGGGGTGGTATAGATGTAGACGACGGTTGCGCCACGAACTCGAGGGCAGCTTGCAGGGAATGTGCCTGAGTCGCCTTGAGCTCTTGGTCAACGGCAGCCTTTGCGGCCGCGAGCTGATCGTACTTATCCTGGAGTTCCTTGTTAGCCTTACGCTGGCTCGCGAGTTCAGATTCAAACTTGCGTTTCTGCTCAGCGAACCGCTTGCGGTCAGCTTCCCGCTCTTCGTGATGCGCGCGGGAAACTTCCATGCCGTTCTTGAGTAAGGCGTCATACTCTTCCTTCTTGGCCCTGATCTCGCCCTGAAGTTTATTTACCAAAGGGCCAAGATCGCCCGCGGCGGACGACAATTGATTGTAATCAGCCTCTTTTTGGGAGAGCTTATCCGCCAGATCGCCAGCATCAGCAATGTACTTCTTGGCGTTATCCGACATGACGGCCAGTTCCGTACGGACCTGGTCGAGATCAGCGGCTAGCGCCTTGCTCTTCCGCTTCTGCCTGCGATTGCTCCCGAAGAGGCCAGCTCCGCCGGCCATGGTCAGCCCGAGACAGACAGCGGTCAGCGCGAAACCGTTGGCATAGTTCCGACGGTCCGTCACGATGTCCGCCAGTCTCCATTCGAGAGTGGCCAGTTCAAGCTTCATAACCGCGACCTTCATCCAAGCCGCGGCAAGCATGGCTCGGAGCGGCTGCGTATCGCCATACGGATCAGGATTCTCAGCCTGGACAGGAGGAAGGACGGACTTGCCCTTCTCATCCTTGACCTGGCTCTTGGCGCAATCTTCGATTGCCTGCTTGACCTGGTCCGTGGGGTTCGGGATCTTCCCGAGCACGGAACAAGCTTTGGCCGCGGCCAGCGCTTGCTGCTCGAAGAAGGTGTACATACGCGTCGTCGGGATATAGATGTAGGCCTTCCAGCGCTCGCTAGGAATGGCAAAGTAATTAACCTTGCCGTCCGGGCAGCGTTTCAACTCTTCTTCCGTCGCGTTGGTTGGCGGCTTGCGATCCAGAGTCGTCACGCAACCGCGGCGGACAGTCTTGTCCTGGTTCGCGGCGTAGACCGACCGAAGCCATTCGTCCTCCCCGACCGTGTTGCCTTCAGCGTCCAAAATCGGATGCTTCTTGATGGCATTGCGAAGTTGGCAGTTCGGCACATCCTTGGTGACCGTGATCACCGTGAAGTGCTGGCCGTTCTGCTCCAAGTCCACCTTGTGGTCCACGATGCACTCTTGGTATTGGGCTGGCAGCGGCAAGGCCGCTTGCGCCCGACCCGCGAGCAACAAGACCGCGAGAGAAACGAAGAGGGCCACCCACCCGCAACGCCAAGCGTTAGCTTTGGTGGGCGCGGCGAATGTCGATGCCCTCCGCCACACACTCAAACACGAAATGGAATGCATGAAACGTGAGGTCATGACGTCCTCCTATTTGATCAGACAACCCCCTTGGTTGCCTTGGTTATTCATCTGTCGATGTACCCCCGTATTTTCTCACACGGGTTAGCACTAGCCCACCATAAAAATAGCCTCGCGTCAACTGACAGATGCCGGCCAACCTGTTATGATTGGGGCGATTATTTAGCTGATTTATGGGACTTAATTTCTTGGTTTTTGGCAATCATCCTAGGCTAGCTTTAGCCGAATTTTTGGCTTTTGAACCAAAAGCTGACATTTTGGCTAATCCGAACAAGGCCTGCGTGGTCAATTCGACTGCCTGGCGAGACAAAACCCTGATGGGCCAATTGGGTGGCACGGTTAAGCTGGGCGAAGTCATCCGCGAGTCTGATAAATCAGGAGTTGAACCGGATGAGATCGCTAAAATGATGGTCGATGGCCATCCGGCCGGGTCGCTCGAGTTCGGTTGGACGGTTTTTGGCGGGGATAACAAGCAAAAAAAATATTTCGAAAAATTTCCCATTAAGATTAAGAAAACTTTAAAGGAAATGGGATGGAAAGTCCGTTGGGTCACCGGCCAAGGCGGAGAGCCACTCTCCCCCGCCGCCGTGGCCAAATGCCATTTGACGGAAAAGCCCAACGCCGACTTGTGTTTGATAATTGAAAAAGAAAAAATTTATTTGGGCCGCACCACGCAAGTGCAAAATGCCGACGCATGGAGCTTGCGCGATTACGGCCGCCCTTACCGCGACGACGCGAACGGCATGTTGCCGCCCAAACTCGCGCGTATCATGGTCAACTTGGCGCGCGTGCCAAAAGGCGCGACCGTGCTGGATCCGTTTTGCGGTTCAGGGACGGTTTTAATGGAAGCGGCTTTGGCCACGGCGGCGGGAAAAATCATTGGAAGCGACATCGACGCGAAACAGATTAAGGACACTCAAGGTAACCTCGAATGGCTGGCCAAAGAAAAGGTTATTAATTCAGACGACAAAGTACGTTTTCAAGTTTTTACCGCCGACGTAAAACAAATCGGCAAACATTTATCCGCCGGATCGATCGACGCGATTATCACGGAAGGCTGGCTTGGTCCGGCGCTCCGGGGACGAGAAACCGCACAGGAAATCAAGAAGAACGCGGAACAGATCTCCCAACTTTGGTCCGACGCCTTAAAGGCACTCCGGCCGATACTCAAAGACAACGCTCGAATCGTGGCCGTGTTTCCATCATTCAAGCTCGGATCGCAAATAATCAGAACGGACGATAAGCTGAATTTTGAATCATTGGGCTATCAATTAGAAGAATTGCCAGCTAACATCCGGATGGAAGATTTGTATTACGAAAGGACCGGACAACACTTACGCCGCAACATCCGCCTGCTCCGCGCCGGTTGACAAGGCGTCATTTCCCTGGTAATCAACCGTTCACGAGAACGTTGACTAAAACAAACGCTCTTTCACATTTGGAGCGAAAGATGGATAAAAAACTAAGCCCCAAACCACCCGTACCCAGGCCCGAACCCAAAACCGACGTCACGGAAATCGCACACTATAGAGACGGCCAGATTGTCGAGATCCCCGCCAACGATAACCGCACATATTGCGTCATCAGCGGATCAGTTCAACGCGTAGTTACTCTCCCCGGCTGCCAAGGTCTTGGGCCACTCAAGCTCGGAATCATCGAAGGGAAGTATGAAGGCAGCTATTGGCACCCGACTACTGCCCTCCGATTCGCCCAGAGGAACGGGATGAACATTGAATTCGTGGCCGTTGGGCAGACAGTCATCAAGAAACTAACGAATGATGATTTGGCCAAGGATCGCAACCAGCTGATCAAGGCTTTCGCAAGCGCCATGCTCGTCCAAAGCAAGCTGGTTACGGATACCGAGCTCCTGATCAAGCGCGAGTTCGAACGCGCCGAAAGGGAGGCTTCCGGAAACCGTTCCCTCCAGTCCCAACTCGCCGAGGCTAACGAGGAACTGGAAAGTCTTCGCGAAAAGTCCATCGATAATGGCGCCGAAATTTCCCGCCTGAACCGTGAGCTTCGGAAAGTTGAAAACGACAGGAACTCGGCCTTGAACCGCGAAAAATTGCTGCTTCAAGAAAGAAAAGGCCTCAAGCAGAGGCTCGATTCCGAGAAGAAAAAGGGCTTGGGCGTCATGCAACGTCTAATCCATGAGATGGAAGACTTGCGCATCCAGTTCACGGACTTCTCTCATTGGGCCGAGGATCAACGTCCGACATCCTCCGAGATTCAAGCCGGCCAGATGGCCGTCGACCCCGATGGGATGAACGAAGCTCTTGATGCGGTTTTCGATGCGTTCATGTCGCCCGACGAATCTTCCAAACCCGCGAAGGCCATCGACTCAGCGACGACCGACGAGCCGTTTGCGGGCGGAACGCAAAGTGAACCGCCCTTGGACGTCGACAAAGCAGAGCTGACCCCCGTTTCTCCCCAGGAAGGACTCGTCTTCCAGGATGATGAGCCCTACTCAGCAAGCTCCCGTCAGACCATCCCATTCATTTCGACCTCAAGCGGGCCGGCAAAGTCTGCCGTTTTTGTTCCTTCGGCTAAGCCGATCCCACTCGCTCCCCACACAGAAGCCTGGGACAGAGCTGAACTCCAACGATTGGCCAGCGAAGCCGAACAACAAAGTCTTCCACCGGAACCGGTTGAAGACCGCAGCGCGCGGCCTTGGAACGATTCGTTGACCGACGACGTTTGGGGTGTGGCCGATGCTCCTACTCATGTTCAAAAAAAGACTGGTCTTCCCAGTCTTCCTCGCAAGCCGTGACGCTCTCGTCCCGGCTCTTTTTTTACGGGTAAATTTGATTGCCGTCCTCGTCAAACAGGCTGATGGCCTGAACCGGGCAGGATTGGGCGGCTAGCTTAATCGTGTCGTCATCCGCTCCGTGCTGATCGATGACTACGGCCTTATTTTCGTTATCAAGCTGAAAAACCTTCGGAGCGACTACCACGCATGGCGCGGCTCCGATGCAGAGCTCGCGATCAACGACTATTTTGGCGATTTTTTTCATACGACGACACTTTAAACCATGTTTCTGCCAATGTCGAGAGTAAAAAAATAGCCTGCACCCTTTTTCAGAATGCAGACTGAGTTGTAGCGGCGTCCTCGAATTCCGAGTCGTCGTCTTCGGCATCATCGAGGTCCGATTCACCGGGGTGTTCCCAGTCGAAAAAGACCACATCCCGGATATTGCCCTGCAAAGACCCGACATCCTGACCGGGATACACGGAATGGACGAAAACCATCCAATCACGCGTATCCTCGTGATGACGAATTTCGCAGACGAATGTCATGAAGCTGGTTGCCGGCGCCATAAGGCCCGAATCCCTGCGGACGCGCATCGCGTTGGTACGTTGGTTGGGCTTGAACGGTTCGAGCTCGTGATCGCCGTACTCTGTCCGTGCGTCGGTCGACGACCATCCTACTCGGTGTCCGAGCTCCAACTCGAACCGGGCAGTGGACCGCCGTTTCGACGGCGCCTCCTCGATCCGCTCCTTGATCTTGTCGCCAAGGACTGGGAGTACGTCATTGGCCAGGTCACTGAAGCTCTCCCAAGCTGTGAAGTTTCCGGCCTTCGCGACATCCTGGCCACGAAAACAAGTTTTTCGCAGCCGATCGCCTGTAGCCGTCTTCATCACAAAGATAACCCTCTCGCCCTTGACCAAACCGATCACTCTTCGAAACATGGCTGCCTCCTGCCGTATAACGGCTCTTGCCGATCCCGACTTGAAACCGGCTGTTTGGCGCGAAAGAGTTCGCGAAAAACAGCTAATTTCAAGAAAAGGCAAGTTAACAAATTTTTATGAATCGGTCAAGGTTCGGTTACCTCAATTCTTGACAAAGCCGCCGAAACACGCTTAAATACGCTATTCTGATTGTACTGGAACGCACACTACAACAAGGAGGCCGAAATGGCCAAAACTCGCAGACGCAAGCTCAGCGAACTCACTGATACCGAGGCGCGTGCCGAAGGCGAACGACTCCGTGACCGACTCAGAGAAGCAGACCGAATTGCAGCGCCTCGAAATCCGGCATTCGAAGGGCTCAGGGCCTCGTGTGGCGAGCACTTTGATAATTCCGACGACGATCTGATGGGATTCGTCCCTCCAGGTTCTACACCTCCTGTTTCAGACAAAATTCCTGGCAACTCGGATGTCGAGGATTGGCTGTTCTGCGCAGCCAAATGGGTCGAGCGACAAATCTGGCTTCTCGAACGCCGAGTCAGATGGCCACTGCGCCTTCTGCAGTTAGTGAAATACTAGTTCCCCTTCCTTTCCTGTCGCTCTCGCCGACGGGGATCACTCCGAGCTAATTAGCAATAATTGGTTCGGAGTGATTTTTAATTAGCTCCCCTCCTCGCACTGAGGAGGGGCTGGGGTGGTCTAAACTTATTTGCATAAGCACGTTCGTAATCAGTTTAGACCCCCTCTAACTCCCCCTTGGTGTAAGGGGGAGAAAACCCACCAACGCCCCCTTATTAAGGGGGCAGCTTGCCGTAGGCGAGCGGGGGATTTATTTCTCGCAATATTTCTCGTTATAAAACCTGATCAACTGCTCGACTTCGGGGATACAAGCCGGGTCGCCCGTGCCGACCTTGGTTTTAGCTTGCACTTTCTCCAAAGTATCGGCGCCTTCCAGCACGGCCTCTTCGATGTCGTGGTCAGTGATCTTCAAAACCTTGTCGATGACGCGGCCGTGTTCGACTTCGATTTTATCCGTCTGTCCCGTTTTGCGGTAATAATCGTTGATGGCGGCGCGCAAAGCCTTATCGCCCAAAACCGAACAATGGATTTTACGGGCCGGCAAACCGCCCAGGCGCTCCATGATGTCTTGCGGCCTGATTTGCCTGGCCTTGGCCAGAGTCAGCCCACCTTTTTCGATGACCATGTCCGACATCATGCTGGTAGCGGCGATAGCCGAAGCGCAACCAAAAGTTTTCCAACGGCAGTCTTTGATTTTTTGCGTCTTAGGGTCAACTTTTATCCAAACGCGCATGACGTCTCCGCAAGCCGGCGAACCGACCATGCCCTGGCCGTCGGCTTTGTAACCGGTTTCGTCTTCCATGAAATTATGCGGCTTAAAAAAATGCTCTTTGACGACATCCGAATAAAAACCTCCCTCGCCTTTTTGCGATTTTACGTCTGGAGTTTTTGTAATCTTGGTTGATTGCTTCATAGGTTAAAAACTTTTCATGTCTAACGTGACGGGCGAAATCTTACGCAGCATTTCCACAATGGCGGGCATGGCGCCGATTACGTAATCCACGTCGGCCTTGGTGGTCGATTTGCCAAGCGTAAACCGAAGCGATCCGTGGGCCGCTTCGTAAGACATGCCCAGAGCCAGGATGACATGCGAAGGATCAAGCGAACTGGAAGCGCAGGCCGAACCGGTCGAACAGGCGATGCCCTTGGCGTCCAAATACAACATGGCCGCCTCGCCCTCGATATCCAAAAATGAGATGTTCACGTTATTAGGCAGGCGCTTATCCGCATCGCCGTTTAAACGTGATTTAGGCAGGCGCAACAATCCGTCGATCAGCCTATCGCGCAGCAGACCAAGCCTCTTGGATTCTTTTTCTTTGTCTTTTTGAACCAGCTCCAAGGCTTTAGCCATGCCCACGATGCCCGGGACGTTTTCCGTGCCTGATCTGATCCCCCTTTCCTGGCCGCCGCCACGGACAACAGGCGAAAGCCTGACGCCGCGCCTTACAAATAAAAGCCCGACGCCTTTGGGGCCGTAGATCTTTCCGGCATTCAGCGTCATCAAATCCACGTGCAATTTTTCGATATTCAAATCAAGGTAACCGGCCGCCTGACAGGCGTCGGAATGGAAATAAGGCAAAACCGAATTATTAGCTTTGCGCCATTTGAGCAAACCCTTGCCGATTTCGGCAATCGGCTGGATCGTGCCAATCTCATTGTTGGCGTACATGACCGAGATCAGAACCGTGTTCGGATTAATCGCCTTAATCACTTCATCAGCTGATATCAATCCTTTTTTATCAGGCTGGATAATGGTCAGTTGAATCGCCCCGATCTTTTGAAGATGGGCTAGCGGCTCAAGCACGGCATGATGTTCGATGGCCGTGGTAATGACATGCGGCTTCGAAGTCGAGCCGTCCCAGCCAAGATTCGGCACCGCGCTTTCCAAAACCCCGCGAATGGCCAAATTATCCGATCCAGTTCCGCCCGACGTGAAGACTATTTCGTCGGGATGTCCGTTCAAAACCGCGGCGATGGACTTGCGAGCAAAGACCACGGCTTTGTAAGCGGCTTGGCCCGGGGAGTGGAGTGAGGAGGCGTTCGCGCTGATTTTTCCAAAATACGGCGACATGGCTTTTAAGACACGCGAATCCATCGGCGTGGCGGCCGCGTGGTCCATGTATATCTCGCGTTTAGGAGCCATAAACAATGCTGGATAAAGTGGTCTGTTTTAAAGACTCGAGAACGTCTTTTTGCAAAAAACCCCACAGCGATTTGGCGCTGCAATTTTTTGCCACGTGGCATCCCTTGGTTCCGCAAGGGACGAGCAAAACGGGGCCTTCGAGCGCTATCAAAATCTGTTCAGCGGTGATTTTTGAAGCTGGCTTGGCCAGCTTGTAACCGCCACCCGGGCCTTTGCGGCCGCGGATCAAACCGGCTTTCTTAAGCGAGGTCGCTATCTCTTCCAGAAATCCTTGCGAAAGCTTCATTTCATCGGCAATCGCGTTCAAACTAACAAACTCGTCGGGGCCTTTGGCTTCGGCGATTTTTGACATGAGGATCATGCCGGCGTGATTGCGGGCGGAGACTCGAAAAAGGCTGTTCATATAATATATTACCTAGTATTCAACTAGGAATATAGGCCGCCATTAGGCGATTGTCAAGCTTTCCGTCGCGGATTGACAATCGGGTGATTTTATGGCTGGATATCGTCGTTCAAGCCAACCCGGACGCGAAAGGATGCGCCATGGCCAGCACCCTAAAAATCATGCGTGAAGCAATCGAACAAAGATGCCGTCAGATCGTAACCGTCTTCAATGGGCTGTTCGATCTCGACGTCGATCCCACGATGGTCCTTCAGGGCAAACCCTCCGGTTGGAACTCCTTTCTCCACTCCATCCTGGCGCCCCTCCCTCCTCCGCAAAAAAACGTGATCCGCCGCGATTCGTCTGATTTCGTGCCAAGCGGCTCTTGGCTCATGATCGACGGACTCGATGGTGAGGATGATATGCGACTCATCTTTGAATCGGCTAATTTGTTGGTTTGGCATGAACTCTGCCATTTGGCCGATCCTAGGGCAATCGAACAAATACTGGGGATGGTCTTGCTGCCGAAAAACAGCGGTCGAGACGCTCGCAATCATGCCCGAGAGGTGGTAATTGATGCGATTGCGTTCGAGATGGGCCGTTCGCTTTACGCCCATCCTCCCAAGGGACAATCAATCCCAAGGTCAAATGAGGAACGTTCCAATCTCATGTGCAAGAGTTTGGCTGCCCTGGCCGACCGCTTCTGTCACTTGGGCAACCATCGGCTGCTGACTACGGATCAAATGCTCTTTATCATCAGGCTCCGGGCAGAGCTACAGACCCATGTCGTGAACGGGTCTGATACGGCGAGCCGAGCTCTGTTCAAATTGGAGCAAATTTGGAGGCTTGCGATAGAGAGCAATAAAGAGCTCTTCGTGGCTTACTCTATTCTTTACGGCTCGGCCCTCTCCCTGGCCGACGTGGCCGATCTGGCTTTCAGGAATTCCCTGGCCGAATGGGAAGATGAGACGGGAGAGAACCACTACGCCGCCCGCGTCTATCACTGACGCATGAGGCGGTTTTTTTGTTATAATCATGGAATGCCACGAAACAAGCTGTTAATCATATGTGCCTTACTGCCTTTATTGGCCGCCGGTTGCGGCGAGCCGGTCAATATACCGAAAGTCGCCGAGCCGTTCGGACCGCCGGAGGGCAAAGGCTCGGCCGCCCAACATCTTGGCTTTGGAGTTTTACCCAAACTGGAAATGCCAGCTGGATTAACGCAAGGCAACCTCAACGTAAAGACTGATTTGCCTATCCTGCAGCCGACCGTCACCATCCTGCGCCTGCCATCGGGCAACTTGAACCTGACGGAATTCCAGAACCTCACGCAGGCAATCGGCTTGCCGGCCGGCCTGGTAGGCGATGAAACCCAAAACCTCGGATACACGCTGACATGGACCAATAAGGAGGGCATCATCTGGCAATTTTTCTCGAATGACCGGCGGATAACCTTCAATAATCCAAAAGCCAAGCCCAAGCTCGGCGTGGCGGATTCCTGGCTCGGTAAAAACCAGCTGATCGATAAAGTCGACATTTTCCTAAAACTCCACGGAGTCGATGAGCAAAAATTGAAAAACATCCAGATCGTGCCGAGCTGGAGCCAGTGGATGGATAAGCTCGACCAAACCAAAGGCTGCTCCTCACCCATCCTACGCAACCAAGTTTCGGCCGTATCCGGTTCTGACAAGATGTTCGACCAGTTTCCTCCGTCATTGCCAGGCGTAACTTCCACCAACTGCGTGGCCAGTTACCCGAGCGCTTTGCCCGTGATATTCGAAAGGCTGGTTGACGGCTGGAATATCCTCGATAAATACGGCCAACCCGAAGAAGGCGGCCAGATTATGGTCAATGCGGCCACCGGGGAAATGATCTCCGGCTGGATGACTTTGCCGGTTGACCCGCACAGGTCTGATTATCCGGCCATCACGAATAACGATCTGGTCGATCTTTTGGAAAAGGGCGGGTTAATAGGGCCGCTGCCAGGCACTAAAGAGATTACAAGCTACTCTTTCGGCTTCGTTCGTTTGCCCAAGACCCAGGCTTACGATTATGAATACCTCTCCCCGGCTTTAATTGCCGAAGCTACGCGGCTGACAGAAAAAGGACCTGAACCGTATCGAATCGTGGTGCCGCTGATCAAACAATGAAAAACTTTTTCAATAGATGGTGGTTCGGCTTTGCCCTGGGCATTGGCTTGATTATTTTTGAAATTTCAACTTTGGTTGTCTCGCTGCTTTCCGCTCCCGCCGGATCACGGTGGTTGGGAGCGACAATCTTCAACACAGGCGACATGGCCGTTTATCTGAATTATCTGGCTCAAGCCAAACACTCCTGGTTGATTGCCAACCTATTCAACAACCTTCCGCAAATTCCGCGCTTCGATTTTTTTTGGTCATTGGGCGGCGTCCTCGTGAAAATCGGACTTCAACCATTATGGGCTCATGAGATCTTGCGCTGGACAACGACTCTGATCCTAAGCTTCGCGATTTACGCGACTGCCAAGGCCATAACAACAAAAGAAAAACATGCCAGATTAACGTCGTTTCTGATCATTGGCGGGTTGAGTACAGGCTGGATTTACGACGTTTGGATGGGCATAGCGAATAAATGGACGCCGCGTTCGCCGGCTACGGCCGATCTGGCCAGCGAATTCGCGGTCGCGCCTACGCTTTTAGGCGGAGCCCACATGATCTTTTCGCTCGCGCTTGAATTGCTGGCGGTGAGATGGATTTGGGAAGCCATCGTTTTAAATAACAAACGAAGTTTGATCTACTCATGCCTGGCACTTTTGATCCTTACCAGCTTTCATCCGTACTTCATCCCTCTTTTTGGATTGATATCCGTGTTTGCTCTGGCCACAAAACTGAAATCAGACTGGAAATCAACGGCAATCCGGACCGTTCTGACGAATGTCAGCATGCTTCCGGCCGCCGTCTATTATTTTTGGATCATGGCCAATGACCAGGGCTTCAACATCCATCAAACCCAGGTTAATCAACTGCCTTTGGACGTTTGGTATTTTTGGCTCATCATGCTTTTGCCGTTTATTCCCGCGGTGATTTGGATGGCGAAAAGACTAAATATTTCCTGGCCCTTGATTTGGATCGTCTCGGCGATAATTTGCATGATTTTGCCCTTTCCGTGGACAAGAAAATACACCCAGGGCCTTCTTCCGGCGCTTGTCATCCTGACGCTGCCCTTCTGGCTCATGTTGGCCGACTGGATCGAAGCTAAAAAAATCATCCTGCCTTTAAAAATTTGCCTCGCCATCCTGATCGCTTTTCCCTACATCCATCTGTTGCAAACCCAAGTCTTCATGGTGAACGACGAATATTGGTCGAAAAGTTTTTACAGGTCCAATGGATTATTTGAAATTTGGGATCGCCTCAAATCCGAAAAGCGAGGCATGGTTTTAACGACCGACCTTTGGTCTAATTATTGGACGCCGGCATATTCAACGGAGCACGTTTGGATTGGACACGAACACGAGACGCCGAATTTCATGCAACGTAAAAAAAGTTACTCAACGTGGACCGTGACAACGGACAAGACGGATTTTAATTCTTACTTAAATGACCTATCCGCCGCGAGCGTCGTAGCCATTGGGGCGGATCAGCAGGCTCGGGTCGGATCGCTGATCGATCAGTCACTTTGGAAACTGGAAACGCAATGGGTTGACGCCAGCCTCTGGTCAAAGAAATAGACGGCTTTGGGTAGCCGACTTACAATACCAGCCGATGGTAAAAGCATGGCTCAAAAAATACTGGTTTGGTTTTGTCCTGGCCGCTTTGTTGTTGGTTTATGAAATTTCCAGCCTCGTGATTTTCGTCCAGCTGGCGCCTAACGGCACGCAGTGGCTTGGCGGATTATCTTTCAATACTTCGGATTACGGCGTTTACCTGAATTATCTGTTACAAATTAAGAACGGATTTTTGATCAGCAATTTATTTAACAATCTTCCCCAAGTCCCGCGACTCGACGTTTTTTGGTCAACGGCCGGTTTGCTCGTCAGGTCCGGCCTGAGCCCCATCGCGACCCATGAGTTATTGCGTTGGGCCATGACTATAATCCTCGCTTTCGCGGTTTATGCCACGGCTAAAACCCTGACCTCAACGGAGAAACGCGCGCGCTTGGCCTCGATCTTTATGCTGGGCGGCATGAGCATAGGCTGGGTTTACGCGGCTTTGCGGGATTTAGGGATTTTGGATCTGCCGTCGCCCAGCCCGGCACCGCCCGATCTGGTCACTGAATTCGGCGCGGCGCCCGTCTTATTGGGAGGAGCGCACATGATCCTTTCCTTCGCCTTGTTACTATTGCTCATGCGTTGGATTTACGAGCTGATTTGTTTGGAAAAACGGAATCTTTGGCCGCGGCTGATCGTGCTCACCGTCCTTTTCACGTGGTTGCATCCGTATTTCATGCCGCTCTTGGGTCTCCAGATGTTTTTTTGCTTGGCTTACTCTTTTTTTCAGACCAAGAAAGCCAAAACGTTCGGATATTTTCTGTTATCAGCCTTGGCTCTTTTGCCCGCCGCCGCGTATTACGCCTGGTTGGCTTTCTTGGACCCGGCCTTTAGGAACCATCACTTGATTTATAACCGGCTTGTATTAAGCGCCCCCTGGGCTTGGGTCCTGGCGCTGATCACGATGGCGTGGGCGGCATCCCGCATGCTGTTTAAAAAAATCCAACCGGAATTTTACTGGCCCCACAAACCAATTTGGGTAGTCTTTTGGATCGCGAGCGCCGTCATCTGCCTCATGTTGCCGTTCCCATGGCAACGTAAATACACCCAGGGTTTGCTTATGGCGACGGTCATCCTGGCGCTCCCCTACTGGCTTTCTTTGGGCGAATTCGTCTTCTCAAAATGGAGGAGTGGAGTTCGCAATTTATTGGTTCTTCTGGCTTTCATATTTTTTATCGCCGCGTCCTATTACTACCTTTTGCAGATTCAACTGACGGCCATTCGCTCCGATTTCGCGCCGCACTTTTACCAGCCCAACGCCGTTTTCGCGGCTTGGAAATCTTTAAGCGGCAAACAGAACTTAATCATTACCGATGATCCTTGGATTAACATTTGGACGCCCGCCGAAACCGGCCAGCACGTTTGGATCGGGCACGCCCACGAAACACCGGATTATTTTGCGAGGTTGGACCAATACACGGCCTGGATGAATACTGACAAACCAGATGACTTCAACCAATTTTTGAACGACACTAAAATTACCGCGATTATCATCACTAGGAAAGATAATCCTGCCCGAGTGGAAAAACTCATCGATAAAAGCGAGTGGCAAAAAAGATTCGAAGAGAATCAAACCATTGTCTGGACCAGAAGATAATCTATACGGCAGGGTTGACGGAAACAGATTTTTATGCTATATTAAACCTTCGTAGTAAGCTGGATTTTAGCGATATATCAATGCCGCTACGCGTTCGTTTCATGAGGAGGCAATTGAATGAATTGGGCAAAATTTTCTCGTCCCGTCGACGGCCGGCTGGTCAGAGGCGACAAGACCGTGCCGCCTACCACGAAATGGAATTACTACTGGCTCCGCTGGTTCGTATGGAGGCGCGTCGTGGTCTTCGAGGTTGATCGGGAAATCGCAGGCCGTGGATTCCGCGTTGGCTTCAAAAAGCCCGGCGGAGAAGCCGAGGTCAACCTCGCGACCTGCTACTCGTATCGCTACAAGATGCGGCTTGGCCACGAAGACTGCGTCTTCTTCGCAGTCAACCAGCAGGGGCGCGAAGTCTCTCTCAAGCTGGTTGAGATCGCCCACAAAGATTCAGACTCCCATTTCGGGGTAGAACTGTTCTAGCCCCGAACACCCCTCAACGGGCCCGGTACTCCACCGGGCTCGAATTGTTTTTAGTGACTTTAAAGTCTGAATAGGCTAAAATATGGGCATGAAAAAAGAGCAAATCGCCATCCTGGGCGCGGGTAACATGGCCACGGCTTTGGCCCACCACCTTGCCAACCGCGGTCACGAAGTAAGGATGTACTGCATCGAGCCTGAGGTCGAATATGACATTAACCAACGACACCGCAACAAAAAATTCCTGCCAAAGATCAGGCTTGATCCAAAAATCAGCGCCACGCCGGATATAAAAGCCTGTTTGAAAAACGCGGCCGTCGTAATCATGGCCGTGCCGTCGCACGCCGTAGCCGAAGTCATCACCAAGGCTAAGCCGTTTTTGACGGGAGGCGCCATCGTAAGCTCGATATCCAAAGGCTTTGATCCAAAAACCCTTGATCCGATCGTCATGACCCAAATCAAAGAGTTGCCCGCGCAATTCAGGAAACGCGTTTGCATGCTGGGCGGGCCAGCCATCGCCGGGGAGATGGCAGCCGGGAGCCCCACGGCTTTTGTCATCGCCGGGGAGGACAAGAAGGCGCGCGAAACCTTGGCCAAAATTTTTAACGATAAAACCGTCAAAGCGACTACTTCGGAAGATCTTTTGGGCGTTGGCCTGACTTCCGCTTTGAAAAACACTTATGCGATCGCTTTAGGCATGTGCGACGGCCTCAGATACTCGACTAACGCCAAAGCCTTCTTGGTCACCTTGGCAACCAAGGAAATGCGGGATATTTTGAAAGCACGGGGCGCGCACGGCCGCACGGCCAGTTCGTTGGCCGGCTTGGGCGACTTGCTGGTTACGGGCTTCTCCCCTTACGGAAGAAACCGCCGCTATGGCGAAAAGCTGGTGGGCGCCAGATACAATGATCCGGCCAGGCTCGGAATCAGAACCGTCGAAGGCATTCCGGCCACTGACATCGGACTTAAACTCACGAAAAAATTGGGCGTTAAAGCTCCCCTTCTCCAAACGGTTTATAATTGCATCCACCGCTCGAATTCGTTTGAAACACCCTTCGTTAAGTATTTAGAAAATTTAACCTTATCCATGGAGCTATGACCATCCCCGAAAAACTACGACACTTCCATCATCCGACCTTGGTTGTGATCGGCGATTTTAATGAGACAATTCTTTATCGTGCTTTGGATGAAAATTTTGACGAAGTGGACAGGATCAAAGCCCCAGAACCGCCGATTATTCCACCTGAAGGCTCGGTAAGCCCCGGCGGCGGACGATTCTCCAATCCGGCTGCTGACATCGATCGAGGCCCTGATCGATCAAAATACGCTAAACAAATAATGGAACAAGTCGAGCCGATCCTGGCGGGTGATATTAAATACATCAACCTCGTAATGCCCGCCGAGCTGTGCCGCCGCTTTAAGGAAAATTTACCTCAAAGCCAACAGGGCATGATCACCAAAGTCATTGAAGCCGATCTGTCCCATGAACCGTTGCTCGAGATTATTGAAAGATTATCGAATATTAATCGAGGTTGAAACCTCGATTTTTTTACCCTAAATCTTGACATTTGGCTCAAAACGGAGTAAGTATTTTGCAGGAGGTTGCACATGAGACTTTTCGATGAAAAAGGATGGATCGTTCCAGGGTTGTCCGCCGGGGACAAGGTCGTTCTTTACAAGGACGGACTGACAATTAAATTCACCACGAGCGATAACCAGACGCTCCGTATTGGCTGCTCAGAAAAGAATGACGATAAGTGGTACCTTGGTAAAGATATCGACCACGCCATGATAATGAGTCTCATTAGCCTGGCGACGGGTCTAGCGCACCGCCTAGTCGAAAACACACCTATGCTCGTGCGTTACGAACTCTACAATTGGCCGGCGTAACTCGCCGCTTTTTTATTTCCAAAATCCAACGATATAACTCGTCGTACTGTTTGGATCAGCGCCGTAATCGGTGCTGATTTTATGTGAAAGGAGAAAAAAATCTTTTTTTGGCGCTTTAAGTTCTAAGTATGCTTGCAATACCATAAAAGCCGGGCCACTGTCAGTATTTTTGTCCGTGGCCGCGGATAGCTTATCCCACTGATTTCGCTGTAACCACTTGATCGTTTCCGCATCATGTCCGCGGGCATCAGTTTCTTTGAGGTAATGGCTCATGTCCGACGAGATTACGACGAATGTTTTCTCATCCGAGAACTTAGCCAAGTCCTCCCCAAATTTTTTGGCCTGATCGGGCTTGAGGTCCGCTCGCAAAAAGATCGGCAAGATTTTGGCGCCCGGAAATTCGCGGGCAATGAAAGGTGCCAGGGCGCCGACTCCATGCTCTTCTTCAAAAACGCGCGAATCCGTGCCATCCCAAATGCCTGTTTTTTTAAGTTCAAATATCCAGCGCTTGCGCACCACCGCGTCGCCGGCCGAAGTGACGTACGTCAGCCCCTGGGTCGAGACTCCTTGGCCCCGGCTAAAGTGATCCGGCGAAATAATAACGAAAGTTTCAATCTCCGGGCGGACGGCTTTGAGGGTTTTGAAAAAACGCGCTACTAAGTCGCTCGCCAAAACATGATGATTGACCACGCCCGCTATGGGCTTGCCTTTAAAATCAAACGGTTTCAAAACGTTCGTGGCCGCGAAAACCTGGGGATCGATGAATTGTTTGCTGATGGGTAAGGTGGAAGTCACGACCGGCGAAACGCCGGTTGTGGTGCTTTGACTGACACTTTGGATTTGCGATCTTTCTGGTTGTCCGCAGCCCACAAGAAAGCAGCCGAGCAATAAGCCGGCTGCTGTGATAAATATTCGGGAAAATCTCATTTGACTTCAATGGTCGTGGGCGGCGAGACGGTCGCAAGCGAAGGCGCGTCCATGGATTCGAGGAGTGCACCACTAGCCGTGTAGGTACCCAATGACACGATGCGGGCCAAATATTTTATGTTTAACGGTTTATCTTGTTTGCAGACCACGAACGAGACTTCGCTGCCCGTGTTGTCGTAAGGATAATACAGCGGAGAATTAGCGTAGCGGTCAAAGCTCACGTTCACGACGGACATGAAGCCGGCAGGCAAACGATCGCGTAACGTGTAGCAACCGTCTTGCGCTTTTTTGTCCCAACTCGGAGTCAGGCTGACGGTCACCAGATCGCCTTCACGCAACTCGCCGGCCGGTTTGCCGTCTTTTTCATAGATGCGATTGACGCTCAATAGGTCGCTGGACTTCATCGTCTCCCCTTCAGCCCGCTTAACGAATGAGACGGCGGCCGGGCCGTTAACGCTGACCGCGCGGAAGGCTCTCACCTCGTCGCCCGTCAAACTGACCGTGTAGACGGGCTGGTCCTTCAAATCCACGGTTTTGGTTTCCTGGCCAACGGCATAGACGATCTGAACGTCGGCCGGGACCAAAGTCGGCACGATTTTTTGCAAATACATGGCGCGATCCAAATCAGTCAAAACGTCCTTGTCCCAATTTGAATCAACGAAGGCGTCCAGCTTGGACGCGGCGGGATGCGACATGGCGGCGGCCAACGCGGCGGCTTCCGAAGTTGCTTCCATGTTTTCAGATGTCGATTTTTGGTTGACGATAATTTGTATGATGCCGTCATGCTCGTCGGCTTTGGCGAGCAACGAGTCCAACAAGCTCCGGGCGGCTTCGCGGTCGCCGATCGAATCCAAACCGCGGGCCAAAGCCAAAGTCTCGCGCCACGAAAGATCGGCCGTGCCAACGACGGAGCGCAAGCGTTCCACTACCGGTTGTCCGAGCGCGGCTAAACCGGCCAAAGCCTGGATTGATTCTTCGCGCGAAACTTTTTGATCGTCCGTCACGGTCCAGAAGTAATTAGCCAGCAGCGCGCGATCAACGCCATCCGGATTGGCCGAGGCTACTTTGGAACTCAAGGCCACGTCTTCCGACGAGTAAGGCAGCACGGCAAGGCCGCCGGTCGGCCTTTGATAGCGAGTGGTTTGGATCTCACTGGCCGGAGTGCTGGTTGATTGGTAAAAATCAGTCAGTAATTCCCGAGCCACGCGGCCAGCCACGGCCGATTCGAGACGCGCGGACCAAGGATTAGCCAAAGCCTCCAGCTTGCCGCGCTCGGCCGAGCGGGATTTTGATTCAAAAGTCAGTTGCACCTGGGGCGATTGGCCGGGATCGGGCAATTCCGTGCCCGGAGCCAGCTCGACCGAAACCCGCTCGTCATGCGTAGCCCTCGACGTCACTATCTTGATCGTCCTTTCAATCGCGTCTTGGGTATTGCCATCAATCGAAATGCTGATGATCGCTTTATGTTCCCCGGCTACCGGATGTTCCAAACCAAGATAGACGGCCTTGTTGACCGCGCCTTTCACCTGCTGATTGTTGATGCCAAGCGTCGGAATATCGACCGTATAAGTGATATCGCCGGATTTGGGCAGAGCCGTGCCAAAAGCGCGAAGTTTCAGAACCGCTTTGTCGGAAACTAGAATGTTCTGCGGGATAACGGCTTCCACGAACAGAGGTTTGCTGGCTGGAACGCTAAGCCTGGCCGTGCCGGCTTTCAAATCCTGCGTAACGGCCACGGCCGTAAAGCGCCAGGAGGTGATGTTATCCGGTAAGGTGAACGATCCGGTGGCCGAACCGTCGGAGCCGGTCTTAAGCGTCATGAAACTCGCCTGATCCTTAAAATTGCGGCGAACCTCGTTGGCCCGCAGACCACCGCCCATCTCAGCCCCACCGCCTCCGTAACCGGATTCCATTCTTAAGCTGTGCGTCATGTCGCTCGCGATGATGCCGTCCGGCAGCGAACCAAATATGTTATCGAGCGGCAGCTCTTCGGAATCCAATTGAGCAATCGAAAGTAAGGCCTCATCCGAAACGGTTATGGCCACCCGCGCGTCCGAAACCGGATTGCCGTCCTTGTTGGCGACTTTGGCCTTAAACGTCACCTGGCCGCCCGGGGCGTAAGTCGTTTTATCCGGCTCCAAGGTAATTTTAAGATCTTTGTCTGACGAATCGTAACGCACCGAGTAGGAAGATTCCACGAAACCGTTCTGCGAGAAAACGACGCCGTAAACCGTCATGTTCGGAATGTCGTTCTGAGTAAACTCAAATTCATGGGTCGGATCCGACGAATAAGAAACTTGCCCCAATCCACGCACCGCGTGAACAAACAGGAAAGACCTGTTTTCGGAAGAAAGCCTTTCCCCGTTCTGAACGAAACTTAAGGATATCTTTTCACCCAATTTGAAGGAATTTTTTTGATCGGTCTGTGAAGTCGCCTCAAGAGTCGGTACATCGCCGCCGGAACGGTTATACCAGCCCCTCGAGATATATGAAGTATATGCCTGTTGCGTCCCGTCTTGGTCAACCCAAGCCAAAACCCGGTATGAGACATTGTCTTTCATCGGGAAATTGATGACGACTCGGCCGCCGTTGTCCGTGCGGGATTCGTAATTGCCGGCTTCGACGTCTTTCATGTCGTAACGGTATTGCGGCACGACTTTTTTCTCAATGGGATCGTAGACGTTTCCGGTCTGCGTTTTTTCCCACTGCTGCTCGATGACTTTAGCCTTGACCAAAATGCCCGGCACGCCATCCCCTAAAACCGAATCCTGTTCGCGACCGTTTTCTTTGCTCAAATCGACGCTCCTCACGCGATATTGGATGACGCCGTTGCCGTTGTCTTCCTTTTCGGATTCTGAGCTTAAATAAACTTTGCTCCGCCAAACGTTATAACTGGCATATCCGTAGATCTCCCCTTCTTCGCCTACGCTTGGTCTGGCTTCGACGCTGAGCGATTCCCTGGCCCCGCAAGTCACGTATCTTTCCTGCAGGTTACAACCGGGCACGCCCGTCTTAAAAGAGAACGAGGCGTAACCCATGTCGTCCGTCACCACTTCGAGAGGCTGGTTGCGATCCATAAAGCCCCCGGAAGCATTCAAACTTATTTTAGCCTTGGTCACCGGCGTGCCGTCGAAAAATTTAACCATCACTTGGCCCTTGGCTTGCTCGCCCGCGAAAACCGATTTCTTATCAGGCAAAACCTGGATGTAGTAAGCCGGTTTAACCGTGTCCCTGACTTCTATGGAACGGGACGCCACCTGTTGGCCGTCCCTGAGCAAAACTAGATTGTAATAACCGGGCGACAAAGCGCCTTTCCACTGCAATTGGCCGTTCCAAAATCCGGCTTCATCCGAATTGAATTCGCTTTGGGCGAAAACTTTATTTTCGTAAGTGCTGAAATCAATGAAGTTGTAGTTTTGGAGCTGGACCGTGACCTTGCCCGTTCCCTGGCCGCTTCCCCGATCCTGCAATAATCCGAAGACGTTAATCACGTCTTGCGAACGGTACAACGGCCTGTCCGCGAAAAGGTATGACCAGGTATTAAAGGAAGCTTGTTGATTATTAGAGACTGCGTAATAACTGTAGCCCCACTGGATGCGCAAAACAGACAAAAGTTTCAAGTCGTCCACGCCGAACTCCAGAATGGCGGCCGGCCTGTTTAAGGAATTATCAGTATTCTTCTTCCACGTTTCCGGAGCATTGAGGTAAGCCAACCCTTGGCCGTCCGTCCTGGAAGTTTGGCCGTCCAGGCTCACGGCGGCCGAGAGCGGCTTATGCGTTTCGGCATTGACCGTCCAAACCATGATGCGATCGCGATCGGCCGTCATATAAGCCGCCAACTTGGTGACCTGAAGCAAAGCCCAAGCGGGTTGCGTGTTGCTCTGTTGCAGCTTAACGGCGTAAAAGCCGGCCGGGAGATTGCCTGGCAAGCGTACGGCCTTCATCCAATAACTCGTATCTTCGGCTTTGGCCGAGAGATTAAAAGATTGGGATTTGGCAATGTTTGAAATCGCCTTGTTTTGGATATCCAACCTATCAACCCAAACCGGATTTTTTTCGACTTCCTGAATGGCCGCCTTGGCATCATCAAAACTAACCTGATAACCGGTTATCTCGACGGGAGCCGACACGTCATCCGGCTGCAAGGGAATAACCGGCTCGGTGCCAGGCACGGATTCAACCAAATATGAACTTAAATACAGGCTATGCATCTGCTGCCTTTCTTCGCGGGCAGTTTGAAATTGGAAAGCATAATCATCGACCAAAGCAGGGCCGCCATTCAAACCCCAACCTTTCTTAAACGTTACGGTGTAAAGCGTCGATAATGCCAAAGGCTTTTCGGGCAAGAAAACCAAAGTTCGGCCGTGAGTCTCGAATTTGCCTTTGACGGACGGCGATATTTCGAAATACGGAGCCGGATCAGACCAACCAACCTGCGAAAGCATGACTTCAATGGCCGTATCTACCGGCACGCCCGTGGCCGCTTGGCCGGGAACAGCCCGGATAACCCGGAACACGTCTTTGGTTTGCACGGCCCATGAAAAATCCCTTTGCACTAATTCGCCTTTGTCTCCATTCACGGCCGTGGCAATGACCACGCGGTACACGCTGCCGCTATCCAAAGGCTTTTGAGGTTTGACGTTGAACTGGTCAGTGCCGATTTTTTGCAAGCTGTAAGGCACTTCCGTTTCCTGATCATCAGAAACTTTAATGACTTTAAGGCTTTGGTTCAGGGTATCCGTGTCGACCTGGACTTTGGAATCAATCCTAAAGGATGTTTCGGGATCAGCGCCGCCCTGACCCTGTTTTTCCACCAGCATACTGAAAGCATCGGCGGCATTGGCGGCTGGAATGATTAATGAAAGCTTGGACAAACCGGCCAGCTGGCTGGAACGAGTCAGATTTTTGAACGGAATGTTCCCGGTCTGCGTCACGAACAGCAACAAGACGACGGCCGCGACGACGGCCGCTCCCCCGGCCCAAACGTACCAAGGTCGATTGACGCGTGACGCGTGACGCGAATCAGCGGATTCAGAGTTTCGCGTTTCGCGTTTCGCGTTCTTGAGATTTTTCGCCATTATCAAAAGATGTTCCTTCTGGTTCGAAGCGACGGACGGATCCATCTCCTCATCTTTCCAGGCAGCGTGAGCCTCCAGGGCTTTGGCCATCCGGATATACGGCGAATCCTCGGGTTGCGCCTTGGCCCCGTCTCCTTTGAGCGCCGCGTCCAAACGGGCGGCGTTTAGTTCTTCGTTGGATGGCATACCTAGTTTGTGGTCTGAATTAACAATTTGCGCATTCTTCCGAGCGCGCGGTAAATCAACACGGCGGCATGGTTGTTGGAGATGCTGAGTTCGACGGCAATTTCTTCCGTCGCCAGGCCGGTATAAAACTTAAGAGCCAAAACTTCCTGATCACGTTTTGAAAGCTGGTTCATGGCAGCCTTGAGCCGGTCGCCTTCGATCGACATTTCAGCCAACCACGAAGTATCGTCCGGGGCGGGCGGATCCCAACCTTCGTCATCGTCGTCGAGTGAAGTCGATTTGCGCGTGGCGCTGCTCCGCCAATGGTCGGCTAAAGCGTTCGTGGCCACGCGATACAACCAAGCGCTGACCGGCACGCCGCGCCATTCGAGGTTGGGCGCTGATTCCAAAAGCTTCATGAAGCTTTGGGCGACCAGGTCTTCGGCCGTTTCCTTATGGCCGCATCTTTTCAGTAAATAAGAATACAGCTGTTTGGAATAGCGGTCATAAACCTCTCCGATGGCCTCCGGGTCTTTTTTTAGGCGCTCAAACAACATTTTTTCCTGTTCCAAATTGATAGTTTGTTCTGCCATATTAGAACGGGGTCAAACCCCTTTGATGACAGGAAGTATAACTTGAAAAATTACGCTCTGCAATCAGGCTTTTTGGGCTGGCGAGATCTCAGCCAAGCCACGAAAGGAGGGGTTATGGAGAGCAAAATGATACCCAAGATAACCCAATGGATGAATTGATCGATGTTGGGAATGGCGCGGCCCAAAAAATATCCCAAACCGAGCGTCATGCCGACCCAAGCCAAGCCGCCCCAAATGTTGAAAGAAATAAAACGCGAATATTTCATCTGGCCGACGCCCGCCACGATCGGCGCGAAAGTCCGGACGATCGGCATGAAGCGCGCCAGGATAATCGTCTTGCCTCCGTGTTGCTCGTAAAACTTTTGGGCGCGCAGCAAATGATCTTTAGCGAACAGGATGGATTTTTCCTTACTGAAAATTTTCGGACCGGTAACTTTTCCGAAATAATAGCCAACCGAGTCGCCCGCAATCGCCATCAAGCTCAGCAGGGCGAATAATTCCCAAATATTCAGGTATCCTCGAGAGGCCAGCAATCCGGCGGTCACGAGCAATGAATCGCCTGGCAGGAAAAATCCAAAAAACAATCCCGACTCGGCAAACACGATGATGGCCAGCACCGTATACCCTCCCCACCTGATCAAACCCTCTACGTTTTGCAGGTTCGAAAAAAAAGCCAGGATCTCTTGCATGGAATTATTATTTAACCGAGGAACATTTCGCCTCGCGGATTAGCAACCCCGAACAATAATCGTACCAGCCTTCGCTCGCCTCGCCTTTATGCAAGCAAGTTTCCTTGCAAGCGCCGGCTTTGCATTCGCCGCGTTCCAATGACCCGATTTCACAGAGGCTATCGTCACTAAAGTAGCAAGCCTGCCATTTTAAACCAGGCGCGTTGATGTTTATTAAGGAACCCAAGGCGTTGTCGCACGTCCTTTGGGCAAAATCCTGGTCTTGTCCGGAAGCCGTCGAGGTCGGCTCTTCATTGGTAATGGTGCCCTGAGTCGAGGTGACGCTCGTGCCCGGCTCGGTGGACGTTACCGATTGCTGCGTGGTGGTCGCTTGTTGATTCTGGTTGTTTTCGACCGGCTGGTTCGTTTGACCGCAACCCGCGCCCAATAATGAAACCGTCAGGACGACGGGGGCCAAGGCAAAAATCTGATTTCGCATAGCAATAAAATTAGGGATTTTATACATTGTGCCCAAGAAAGGATGATATGGCAAGGCCGTAAAGGCCCTCGTGGGGCCCACGGCCCTTTACGAGGTGTGTTATAATCCGACCGTATGAAATACGTTTTAGCTTTGGATATCGGGACCACCTCGACTCGGGCCGTGCTCTTTGACCATCGGCTCAAAAAAAACGGCCAAATTTCAAAAACGCTTTCGATCTACGCGGATGAATCCGGAATGGTTGAGCAGGATCCGGAAGAGCTTTGGCTTAAAACTTTGCATTGCGCCAAGGAGGTTGTTAAGACATGTCGCGTGGCCGCCAAAGATATCGGCTGCATCGGGCTGGCCAACCAAAGGGAGACGGTTATCGCCTGGAGCCTTAAGACACGCAAACCGGTTTCGCGGGCCGTCGTGTGGCAGGACCGGCGCACGGCCGAGCGCTGCCGCGCTTTGGAATCGAACCGTCCTTTGGCTAGAAGAATCAGGGCGACCACGGGCTTGGTCATTGACTCGTGTTTTAGCGCCACCAAAATCGAGTGGCTTAATAAAAAGTTTAACCACGGCAAAACGGACGGTTTGGTTTTCGGGACGGTCGATTCGTGGATCCTTTGGAACCTGACTGGCGGCCGCGTGTTCGCGACCGATCCTTCCAACGCCAGCCGGACGATGCTCATGGATTTAAAAACCGCCGATTGGGATGAAGAGCTGCTTAGTTTATTCAACGTAAAACGCGAACAGCTTGCCCGCGTCCTGCCATCTGAAGGACAATTCGGCCTGACGGATAAAAAATTATTTGGCAAAGAGATCCCGATTACCGGCATCCTCGGCGATCAACAAGCCTCTCTCTTTAGCCACGGGCCGATGAAAGCCGATATGTTGGCCGTGACTTATGGAACCGGAATTTTTACTTTGAAACAGATTGGCGATACGCCCCGTCCGGCCGGCAGCGGCATTTTGACGACCGTCGCTTGGCAGAGGCAAGGCAAGCCGACCGAGTTCGCTTATGAGACAAGCGCTTTAACCGGCGGAGCCATGCTTGAATGGTTTAAAAACCAAATGGGTCTGGTCAAAGACATGAAGGAGTTGGATGCCCTGGCCGAGTCCGTGCCTACCACCGGCGGCGTGACGGTCGTGCCGGCCTTTGCCGGCTTGGCAGCGCCGGATTGGGATCCGGCGGCGCGCGGCCTGATCATCGGTTTGAACCGCGGAACGACCAAAGCCCACTTGTGCCGCGCGGCAATCGAGGCGATTGCCTGCCAAGCCGCCCGCATGGCCAAACTAATCGAGGAACAAACCGGATCAAAAGCGACTTATTGGAAAGTAAGCGGCGGACTGACTCGATCCAATCCCCTGCTGCAAAGCCAGGCCGATGTTTCCAAAGCTAAAATCTGCCGTTCGGCCCACGTCGAATCGACCGCGGCCGGAGCCGCCATGATAGCCGGCCTCGGCGCGGGCGTCTGGAAAACCTGGCTGGGAGCCGCGCATTTTGTTGTATGCGAAAAAATCTTTAAACCCAAACGAGTGTCACGCGGCCAAGCCTACCTCGCGCAATACGAACGCGCTCTTGAACGATCAAAAAATTGGGCTATATAAAAAGAGGCGCTCAGGCGCCTCTTTTTTTGACCGACCAAACTTATATCTCAAGTTTGAAACTCGAAAGCTTGTTGATCCTGTAAGCCATGACGAACAGGTAGATGGCGCTGATGACGAGCAACAGGCCCACCAACATGCCGAGCAGGCTCGGGAAGATGAAGATCAAAAGCCCAATGATAAGGGCTAAGACGCCTTCCCAGATCAAACCCCAAACGATGTGTTTGATGAATTTGATGACGACTTCGACTTTTTGCATAGAACGCATAATAGATTAATGGCCGTATTATACAGGGTTTTCAGATAAAAAAACAGAAGCGCCGGTCAAAGCGCTCCTGTTTTATCGTTTCTTTTATTAGATCAACATCGACACGATCAGCAGGGCCACGATGTTCAAAATCTTAATCATCGGGTTGATGGCCGGGCCAGCCGTATCCTTGTACGGATCGCCGACCGTATCTCCCGTCACGGCCGCTTGGTGGGCAAAAGATTTCTTGCCGCCAAAATGGCCGGATTCAATGTATTTCTTGGCATTGTCCCACGCGCCGCCGCCCGAGGTCATGGAGATGGCCACGAACAAACCGGTCACGATCGAGCCGACGAGCACGCCGCCCAAAGCCACCGGGCCGAGCAGCCAACCGACCAGGACCGGGACGAGAACCGGCAACAAAGCCGGAACCACCATGTTACGCAGGGCGCCGCGAGTCACGATATCAACCGCTTTGCCATATTCGGGCTTAGCCGTGCCTTCCATGATGCCTGGGATTGATTTGAACTGGCGGCGAACTTCCTCCACGACCGCGCCGGCCGTTTTGCCGACTGCTTCCATGGCAAAAGCACCAAAGAGATAAGGCAACAAACCGCCAATGAAAAGACCGACGATGACTTTAGGATCTTCTAACACGAAAGACAGTGATTTTCCCGCGTCCGCGAATTCCTGAGTGTAGGAAGCGAAAAGCACCAGAGCCGCCAAACCGGCCGAAGCAATGGCGTAACCCTTGGTCACGGCCTTGGTGGTATTGCCAACCGCGTCCAAAGGATCGGTTACGTTGCGGACTTCTTCGGGCAACTCGGCCATCTCGGCAATGCCGCCCGCGTTATCCGTGATCGGGCCGTAAGCATCAATCGTCACGATGATACCAGCCAGCGACAGCATGGCCATGGCCGCGATCGCGATGCCGTACAAACCAGCGGAAGAGTAGGCCGCCAGGATTCCAAGGCTGATAGCGATGACCGGCCAAGCCGTTGATTTCATGCTCATGGCCAAACCGGCGATCACGTTCGTGCCGTGTCCGGTTTGTGAGGCCTCGGCAATTTTTTGAACCGGTTTATATTTGGTTGACGTGTAGTACTCGGTAATCCAAACCATGGCGGCCGTCACCAGCAAACCAATAATCGCGCACTTGAAAATTCCGAAAGAACTGATGGCGCCGCCAGCCGGGAAAAACCTAGCCGTCACAAACCAGAAAGCAATGGCCGCGAGGACGCCGGCCGCGATCAAACCCTTGTACAAAGCGCCCATGATATTTTTATTGGCGCCCAAGCGGATGAAGAACGTGCCGATAATCGAAGTGATGATGGACACGCCGCCAATGACCAAAGGATAGAGCACGACGCTGTTATTGCCTTTGAAAGCCAGTGAGCCAAGCAGCATGGCGGCCACGGCCGTCACTACGTAGGTTTCAAACAAATCAGCGGCCATGCCGGCGCAATCGCCCACGTTATCGCCCACGTTGTCGGCGATCACAGCCGGGTTGCGCGGATCGTCTTCCGGGATACCAGCTTCAACTTTGCCGACAAGATCAGCGCCCACGTCAGCCGCTTTGGTAAAGATACCGCCGCCCAAGCGAGCAAAAAGCGAGATGAGCGAGCCGCCGAAACCGAGACCGATCAAAGCCCTCAGGTCGCCGCCCGAAAGCCAATAAAAACCAGCCACGCCGAGCAGGGCCAAACCGACCACGAACAAGCCAGTCACGGTTCCGCCCTTAACGGCCACGTCCAAAGCTTCCTTAATGCCTTTCTTGGCGGCTTCTGTCGTGCGCACGTTCGAGCGCACGGAAACGCTCATGCCGATGTAACCAGCCAAGCCGGAGAGCACGGCGCCGACCAAAAAGCCCATGGCCATCTTAAAGCCGAGCGTGAGCCAAAGGAGGATGAAGACGACCACGCCAATGGTGGCGATGACCTTATACTGGCGCGCCAAATAAGCCTTGGCGCCTTCCTGGATGGCCTTGGAAATTTCGACCATCTTGCCCTCGCCCGGACTCCGTTTGAGGATCCAGCTGACAAGATAGGCGCCCCAAGCCAATGCGATGAGCGCTGAAACCAGCGCAAAAATCAAGTAAGAACTCATAGATAAACTAAGAATTAAAGTCGGTCATATAGACCGGAACTGGGCGCAGAATATCAAAATAGGGCTAAGACGTCAACAATTTTATTGTTTGAGGCGGCTTATTCCAATCTTTTCGCGATCTGTAACTTCAGCTCCTCTAAACCCTGACCTGAAAGGGCCGAAACGAAAACCGGAGTCATTTCCTTATAACGTTTCTTGAGGGTTGTTCTCGGGATTTTCTTTTTGAGGTCAATTTTATTGAAAACGTAAATTTTGGGAGTCTCACCCACCCCGAGCCGGTCCAAAATCTTTTCGACTTCTTCGATTTTCTCATGGATGAACGGATCGCTCGCGTCGATGACGTGCAAGATCAATTCGGCGTCGATTGTTTCTTCGAGCGTGGAGCGGAAAGCGTCGATGAGCTGCGGCGGAAGGTCTTGAATAAAACCAATCGTGTCGGAAAGCAGAACTTCTTTTTGCGCGTCGGGCAGCCAAAGCTTTGAAACGCGCGTGTCCAAAGTCGCGAAGAGCTCGTCGGCCACGTAAGCGCCTTTGCGCGTGAGCACGTTCAAAATCGAGGACTTGCCCGCGTTGGTGTAACCCACGATCGAAGCGGTTTTTAAACCGAGCCGGTCACGACGGACGCGATGCCCGTTGCGCGTGCGCGAAATTTTTTCGAGTTGGGACTTAATCGATCTCTCTTGCTCGGCCAAATGGCGCTTCATGATCTCGATATTGGTTTCGCCGCCGCCGCGCACGCCAATGCCTCCCTGTTGCTGCCCCAATTCCAAACCCATGCGAAAGATGCGCGGCCCCATGTGGCGGATGCCGGCCAATCGGATTTGTAGCTTGGCTTCGATCGTCGTGGCGTGCTTTTGGAAAATCTTGAGGATCATGTCGATCCTGTCCCAAACCGCCACGCGATCGCGTTCGACGCGCTTCTCGATGTTGTAAATTTGATGCGGCTTCAGGATGTTGTTGACCACGATCAGTTCGACCTTCTCCGATTTGGCGATATTCACCATTTCTTCCAATTTACCCGAGCCGATATATGTTTTGTAATCGGGCAGAGCCCGCTTTTGGACAATTTTGACTACCACAATTCCGCCATAGGTCCTGGTCAAGTTTTCAAGTTCGTAAATTCTCCTTTGGGCGACCTTGTCTGGCATCCGAGGCGGGATGACGTCTATCAAGATGGCCCTGGGTTTGGCGGAAAGCATGCTTAGACTTTATACCAAACCGAAAAGTAAGAACAAGTACGCGCAAACCGCGCCAAAAATGATTCCGCCCCAAACGTCGATTTGATCGTGGGCGCGGAGCCAAACGCGCGACCAGCCGACGATGAGCGGCCAGAGCAAGAATAACCATGACCACCATCTAATTTCGGGCACGATCAAAATCCAAGAGGCGACCATAGTGGCCGCTACGGTGTGAGAACTCGGAAAACTGTATCCGTATGTTTTGACTTTCACGGGCTCGCCGCGCATGACTGGCCTTGGCCGGCGAAAAATAAATTTAACAGCCTCACCAGCCAAAGTCGGTGCTAAAACCCAAATAATGAAACCGTAAGCTTTGTTGATCGGGATCGGATGGATCAAATACACTAACACGACGGAACAAATAATGCCCCACCAACTGGCCAACATGCTAATGGCATGGGCGAGAAAAGTCCGTTTGGCACCGGGCATGTTATTTTCGATTGGGCATTGGGGCCATCGTCGGGAGGATTCTGACCGGTTCACCCTCCCCACTGTCGTACAATACTTGTTCGATCGGATATTTTACTTCGCCTTGTTTGGTCAGATCGCCCAGGCCATGAACCTGCAAACGGTCATTAGACAAAGTGATTAATGAATCGCCGGAATAAAGCACACGCTGAACATCGTCGTCATAACTTCCGTAGTAATATCCCGATTTTAGGAACTCCTGATCATTTTCATGGTGGGTTATGCGACCAATTAATTCAAAACCTTTATCCAAAGTCAGTCGATAAACGTAAGCGCCTTGGAAAGTGAAATCGCCGTACTCGCTCCCCTGCCGATCCGGATCCGCTTTCACTTCTTCCGGTAATTCTGTCAGCCTGATTGGCAAAGCCAACAGTTGTTTGGTCGGCGAATATAAGAAGGCTTTGTGGTCGTGAAGCGCCGGCGAATCGGTGCCGCGATCACCGATCTCGGTTTTCCACATTTCCTTGGGATGGCTCACGTCAGTCACGTCAAAGACGGCCAGCTTCATGCCTTGATACCAGGCAAAATCGCTTTCGGCGGCATCGGCCGCGTTTTTGCCAACGCCGATTACGTGGTTATCATCCATTGGGTGAAGATAATCCGAATAGCCGGGGATTTTTAATTTGCCGAGTATCTTGGGATCGTCCGGGTTGGCGAGGTCCAGAACGAAAAACGGATCAACCTTCTTGAAAGTCACCATGTATCCGCGGTTGCCCGCGAAACGCGTAGAATATATCGTCTCACCCGGCGCGATGCCTTCGATCTTGCCGCGATTTTTCATGTCAGAACCCAACACGTATAAATTATTGGTGGATGGATTCTCGTGATCCCAAGCCCAACCGATGGTGGTGGCCACGCGCAAATCGCCTTTGAACTCGTCCAACGAAAACTGATTCAATAAACGCCCGGGCACAGTGCCTTTCGACTGGTACTTCACGGCTCCTTTATTAAGCGCGAATTTATAGATCACGGTCCTTTCGTTGGCTTGAGTGTTCGGATCCAGGCTGTCTCTAACAGGCTGATAGTTATAGTCCTGCCGCGCGGCGTAAAGATTCTCAGTCGAGGAGTAAATTGTCTGACCCGAACCGAGGATCACGGTACGCTTGATATCTCCCGTCCCCGAAATCGGAAGCGAAGCCACGGCCAAATACTCGCGCGACGGTTGCGGATCAAAATAAGCGACGTCGGCGCAACGGGCCATGGGCTTGAATGAATTACCGGCGCGACTATCTTTAAAAGCCGGCACTAAATTACTTTCGCTTGGAATGAGCGACAGAGTATCCCATGGCGACCAAGAATTCATTACGAAATAAACTTGGCCATCCACCATGCGGCTGCTCGCAAGCGAACCGTCAAACTCGACCGTCCTAATTTTTTTAGGCTTGGATCGATCGGCGATGTTCCAAACTTGAGCCAACGTGATCGAATTGCCGCGCCAAGGCATGATGCTTGGCATGCTTTTGACATTAGCCCTAAGCGCCATGGGATAAATCTTGGCCTCCCATTTGCTGCCAATCAGCATTAAGCGGTCGCCTTGCAAGTACATGTCATTAATTTGGACGTTCTCGTCCATTTTGGTATCCGAAATTAAAACGACTTTATCCGCCGGTTGGACTTTGGAAATTTCCAGCCGGTTTTTGGTTAAATGGTAAACGTAATTGCCGTCTTGTTTGACCAGGTCGGCTTCATCCACGCCTTGAACCTGAATATTTGTCGTCGAATAGTCGCTGCCCTTTTCGGCACTGTTTGCAGAAAGGGGCGCGGCAGACCTTTGAGCCACGCCAGCCGTAGGCATGGCCAGATCCTCCAACATGTAAATCCCTTTGTTTGATTGGGCTTTTGAAACTTGGCTTTTCAAATCAGAACAGTTTTTAAATCTACCTACGCCCGATCCGACCGAGGCGGACGCCCGGCCGATATCCACTTTAACCGTGGGCAAAGGAGATAGGCCAATCGGGGCCACCATGGAAGCGGCCGCGAATGAAGTTAAGGCCTTCACGAGCAAATCTGAAAGCATACGTTTATAAAATGTTTTATGCTAAAAGCATAGCTTAGTAATAGGATAAACGCGAGCACCCAGCCGGGTATGACAAAAAATCCCGTCCAGCCCAAGCCGAAAGGGATTTTACGCGCCTTGGTTACGAGTTGCTTCGTAGCCAAACCATGCTTGGCGCGTAATTAATGATACGCATCGTGGATGTCCTTATTTCATCCGACGGTTTAGACATTTTCAAACGCACTCCTCGGGGACAAGAGCTGATAACCTCAGCCACCATCTCGCGAGAGTTGGTTGATGTTTCTCCAAAGACCCTAAGACAAGCGCCGGATTCGACTTGTTTAGGAAGCCTGATCCCAGAATTCAATTTGATCTGCCAGACGCTTCCTGAAGGATCGGTTAATTCCAAAAACGAATCCCCAATTTTGTCGACTTTACCAATTACCGCCCCCTCTTGGGGTTTCATTAACTTTTGAACTAAAGGTTGGGCCATTTTTCTGTATACCGGCAAGTAAGATGAGGCCATGCTTTCGATCTTGTCGGAAATTCCTCCAAAAGCCATGGCCGCGCCCAATGCTAAAAAGGCGACCAGGCAAGCCACGGACACGGCGGCTACGCGAAAGCGGTAACCCCTGGGGGATTTAGTAAAAATCCAGACGGCGATGACCGCGCTCGCTAAACTGATTATCGTCCAAAACAAGGGAAGATCCTCTAAAAATTTCCCGATTAGGTTGAATTTTCCGGTCTCCCCCGCCAAATCAGACGGATCAAATAAAAACCAGGCTAAAACGCCGGCTGAAACGGCTCCCAAAACCACAAACAAACTTAAAGCCGTCCAGATAAACGCTCTTTTTAAAATGATTTCCCAACGCGGAATGGGAGCGGACAACTTTCCCGCCGTGATCTTATCCTCGAAGTTTTCTGCGATGCTCATAAATTATTGAATCAGGGCTGGATTTTCTTTGGCCGTCTTGGCGAATTTAACCTTTGCACGGCGAATCCACGTGCCCACGGTTCCCATGGGCGCCTGCAAAATGTCGCTAATTTCTTCATAACTTTTTTCTTCAATATAGGCCAAGACTAGAACTTCCCGATCGCGTTCCGGCAGCCTGTCCAATACCTGTTTTACGGCACTGACGGTTAGCGATCTTTCAACCGACGCCGTTCCCTCTTCTTTGACCGAAAGAATGCGCTCAAACCCCATATCCTCATCGTCGATTGAAACATCCGTCATCCTTGATTTGCCCTTACGAAAAGTCGAGATGGTGCGGTTATGAGTTATGCGGTACATCCAACTAGAAAATTTAAGGGCCGAGTCAAAATCCGCGATGTGGCGGTAGGCGTCCATGAAAGCTTCCTGCAGCACGTCTTCGGCGTCTTCCTTTTGGAATCCGCTGATGCGCCTAATATACGCCAAAAGCTTTCCCTCGTAACGTTTTACCAGGGGCACAAAAGCATGAGGATCCTCGGCCGAGAGTTTAGCCAATTCCTCGTCAGTTTTATCTTGGTACGCTTCCAGGTTCATACCAGAAACCTTAAGCCGGTACGCCAAAGATTACAAATATATTTCGGTCGGCCTTAATCTTAGCCAAAAAGAAAAGCCGCTTGTTAGGCAGCTTGTAGCGTAGAAAGTCACTGTGGAAAGAGGAGGTTGTCACTGTGGAAGGGTGGAATGAACTCTGGCCTTATGGCGCCAGCAACCTTTATCTAGATTTCAAGGGCCTGGACCGCTCGGCGGCGGCTTCGTTTTGCCGACAAGCGTTGGCTCATCTGGCCCCGCTCCCCAGTGGGAGGTTTGGCGCTTGCGCCGCTTCGTGATACCGATCACGAGCAGCACCACCACCAGGATCACAAGAAGGATCAGGAACCAGTCGTTCTTCAACGAAGAAAGAGTTCCCCGCGGCTTGCCTTGAACCGTGACGTTGATGGCGGCACTGCCGGAGGGCGCGGGCGGGGGCTCGTTCACCGTTGTGGGCGGCATGGAGTTCTCGACCGGAGGCGCCGAAACGATTGGCGGCGCTTCGGCGGTCGGCTCTGGTTCAGGCGGGGCCTGGATCTGAGCCTGATTAGCAGGTGGCGGCGATGGCTCCTGCGCCGGGGGTTGCCCGGTAGGAGTTATCGCTTTGGCCGCCAGCACAATCGTTTGTCCGGCTTGCAAGGCGAAGTTGAATTCGCCTTCGCACGCCTCCAAGAACTTGGCGTCGACCGGACCTTCGAGCTTGGCCTTGTCGTAGGACTTGGCCTTCATGCGGTCCGGATCGAGCGCGACCTTGTTGCCGCTCCAGCAAGCGCCGATCGTATCGGCGTACTGATTGGCCAGGAACACGTTCTTCCAGTCCACGTCGTACTTCTCGGCGAGGTACGAAGCGCGAACCGTATAGAACTGCCCTCCCGGACGGACGTAGATCTTGGCCTGCGTCTCATCCGCCGAAACCAGGACGAGCTTGTCGCCCAGGTCTCCGTACATCTTCACGGCCGACGAACCGCCGCTCGCGCGAACCTTGGTAGGCTTCGCGGCAACGGGCGCCGGAGCGTCCAAATACGGATTATCGTTCGCCGGCTTGGCGGCAATCGCCACGGGAGGTCGAACCACGTTCGACTTGGATCGAGCTGAGCTCGGCTTGGGAGCCTGCTTCTCATCCTTGTAGGGATTGTCGTCCTTCATCTGAGCGTGCAGGAACGCGCGCTCAGAATCGGTAGGCGCAATGCCGCGCCGGGCAACGCGTACCACAACCGGGGGTTGGGGCCGATTTCTCGGTTGCCCGTTGACGGCCTCGTAGACGCGATCGTCCGTCGAATTCGCCTGGGCTGCAATCAGATTGCAGCCGAGGACCGAGATCGGCGGAGGGTTCGTGAGCCGCGTGTAGCCGGGCTTCTTGATGCGCGCGAGGTGCGCGTCGTAGCAAGAGCCGAAGTTGGCCGAGTCACGAAGCTGTCGCGGATCGTTGGAGTACGCCTGTCGAATCTGGCTGCACTTGTTGATCATGCAGGCGATCGCTTGCGGGTCGTACTTCATGCCGTCGTTGTCGCCGGCATGACCCTCCCAGTAGCCATGAAGAGAGGCGTCCATCTGTGCGAACATGGCCCGCTCTTCGGCAGACAAGACGTTCGATTGGGCATGCGCCCGGGGAGCGAGCATGGCCACCAACAAAGTGACCAAAACCGCGATGAACCTTCTCATGGTTTCACCTCTTTAGTTTTCAAACCCCGCACCATTACGGGGATTTTGCATCCTGTATCAATTTTACGGAATTGTCAACTCCAGAACGCGAAAAGTATGACAACTAAGCCTAAAACAATCCGGTACCAGGCAAAGGGGATAAAATCTTTACGGCTTATATATGATAAAAACCATCGGATGACGAAATAGGCGGAGATCAGGGAAATAAAAAAGCCAATCGCCAGATAGCCCATCTCAGCCCCCGAAATCGGAGCTTTGTATTTCAATAACGAATACCCGCTGGCAGCTACCAGGGTCGGGATGGCAAGCAGGAAAGAAAATTTAGCGGCCGCCGGACGCGCGTAACCCAAAAACAAAAGACCAAGGATCGTCGCGCCAGACCTGGATGTGCCAGGCACGAGGGCTAAGGCTTGGACCAAACCAATCAATATTGCATCACTGTAAGATACCTGATCCTTCATGCCCTCTTTTTTGAATTTTTCCAAAATTATAAAAATAATTCCGTAAAAAACCAAAGCGGCCGCGACCACCAAAGGATTAAATAAATATTTTTCGGCGATGTCTGCGAATAAGAATCCGATCAAGGCCGTTGGGATAAAGGCGGCCAGGATGGTTCCCCATTTAGTTTTTAATTCATTAAATTTCCAACTCGAGGGCCAAATATCTTTCCAAAAAAAAATGATGACGGCAAGAATGGCCCCGGATTGGATTACGATGTCAAAAAGTTTCGTGAAAGGTTGGCCGAAAGAAAACCAACGGTTAACAAGGATCAGGTGGCCCGTCGAGGAAATCGGCAAAAATTCAGTCAAGCCTTCAACCAAGCCAAGAATGGCGGCCGAGATTAATTGATACATAAATGATTATTCTTTGGGTTGCTCGTCTTCAACCAGATGTTGTTTTTGTTTTGAATAAAGATTCGAAGCATGCACCACGTAAGCGATAGCCAAAGCCGTAATACCAATATCGTCCAGCCAACCGATAATAGGGGCAAAATCAGGAATCAAATCGATTGGCCAAATCAAATACAAGATGGCCACGGCCAAAGCTAGCTTAGGTTTCCAGTCGGCATTGGGATCGCGCAGGTATCGCACGAACCCAAGCCAATTTGGAGTAAACGACTTATTGCGCATAATTTTTACTTATTCCAAAAGCTAATCGGGCCGGTCGCGAGAATGGACGTCTTATAAATACTGACCGGAACGACCTGCTCTTGAGTCCCATAAGCGTAAGCAGCGACTTGGTACGGCGGGAAAATGAAATTAATGCCCTTATCGGTCAAGTTAAAGTTCTCGTAATTCGCAGCTTTCGGCTCCGCCCCTTCGGAAAACCACTCCGCCTCGGTCTGACCGTTCTGTTGGGCGTCCTTCAGAAACTTAGCCTGCAATTGCGATTTGGTATAACTCGCGATCGTTCCTAAATAATCCGATGTCGGCTTGAAAAGATCGCCCAAAACCAGAAACTTGGAGTTCTGGGTGTTGAACAAATAAGTCTTATAGGTGGTATTCGGGTGGGCCCCTCCGGTGAAGGACTCTTTTTGCATGACGACGCTGATCAAACCGTTTTGGTTATACGGGATGTTGTAATAATAATTGAGATAAAGCGGCCCGACGCCCGGATAATCGGCGGCGCTTTGGGTATCTTTTTTAAATTGGGCGACTTCCAAATCGATGAATGACTTGATCTTGGCGTTGAAAGCTGTGGTCACGCTGTTTTGTCCGCCGGTCATGACCGGGTAGGTCGCTTTGATTTCAACGTACTTGGTTTTTTCCGAAACCGTGCCGTCTTTAAAGCTGTAGACCGAAGCGACTGGTGACGACGTCAGCCTGACGGTGGCCATTATCTGTTCAGGAGTTTGAATATCGCGCGTGGCATCGAATGGTATGCATTTGAATCCTGTCCCTTCGTAATTTCCGCAATTAACCGAGTGGATGACGAACCTGAACAGAACGAGTTCATTATTCCCGATCGGATAGGTATAGGCGTATGTGGTGTAGAGATTGCCGGCTGCCGCATCCGAATAAGTGCTGCGACCGAATTCGTAATTACCAAGTGTCTCGCGCCTCACGCCAACGTTCAATTGCGGCGTCCAACCAAATTCGTAATAGAAACCGTCGTTGATGATCGGCTTGCCTTCCTGCGTTTTGGCGTCGGCACTGATCTTTAACACGTCCAACCTGGTTTCGGGGACTGATTTAGCTTCAGGGTCATTGACCGTTTTACCTAAATCAAAACTCGCGATGACTTTTGGTGCGTAAGTCTCGTTAGTCGAAGTCGTGACGTCCACGGCCGTTGCAGGATACTGGAACTCAATCCCTTGCTGCGAATTTTTGTATGTCAGCAAACCTGTTGGCTGCGGATTTTGGCCGGTAGTAGTCGGCGTCTGCGTGGTCGTGGTCGGAGTCGGGGTCTGATTCTGATTGACGTTTTGATTATTGGACCAGCAGCCTGCCCCAAAAAGGGCCAAAGCCACGAGCAAAAATGATATTCGTTTCATAGTTGTATTGTTAGACGTTTGAGGTTAAACGCTCTAAATCGGATTGTATTACGTATTCTGCCATTCCTGAAGCTTTTAGGATAGCTTCAGCCAATTTCTGCGGATCATGCCGCAATAAACTGCGTTTCAGCCTATCGCCCGGCACGGGATTGGCTATGTCATCCGCCAACAACTCGCATTTCCAAACTTTAATCGATTGACCATCCAAATCGTCTTCGATCAAATGATCGCCGGCTTCGATGTATTTTTGTGCGACTAATTCTGAAGGTTGGGCCACGTTGACGATTACCGTATCGACCGGAGCGGGCCAAGCGTACTTGGTGACGACATTATAAAAATCACTGGCCTTGTAGCCCTGAGTTTGGCCTCGCTTGGAAGTCAGGTTCACGATCAGTAATCGCTCGGCGCGGCTTTGCGCGATGGCGTTGGTCACGCCTTGGACCAGGAGGATGGGAATTAAGCTGGTGTATAGGTCTCCCGGTCCCATCACGATCACGTCCGCGTCATGAATGGCTTGCAATGCCTCGGGATTGGCTTCGGGCATGGGAGACAAGAAACAATGCCGGATTTGCGCGCGCTCGCAAGCGGGCTTGTCGATGGCGTGTTGGCCTTTAACTACCGTACTGTCTTCAAGCTCCGCGTAAAGATCCGCCGCGCGGGCTGAAACGGGAATCACCCGGCCTTTAACGTTCAAGATGCGATTAGCTTCTTTAATGGCCGTAAGAGGATCGTTGTTAACTTTTTCCAAAGCCGATAGGAAAATGTTGCCAAAATTATGGCCTTCCAATCCGCCTTGGGTAAAACGGTAGTTAAACAAATCGCGCAGCACCCTGTCGCCCGAAGAAAGCGCGACCAGGCACTGGCGAATGTCGCCGGGAGGCAGGACTCCCAATTCATCGCGCAAGATGCCGGTCGAGCCGCCGTCGTCCGCGATGGAAACGATGGCCGCGAGATCCAGAGGATAATTTTTCAAGCCGGAAAGGACGGTGAACGTGCCGGTACCGCCGCCCAAAACAACGACTTTCTTCAAAGGTGGATTTTGCATAACGTCTAAAGTTCCGAGTTACCTTAACAGCTTAACAATCCCCCGATTCGCGTCAACCTCGATTAAATCCCCGGATTTTATGGTCTGCGTGGCTTGTTTTGTGCCGACAACACAGGGTTTTTTTAATTCGCGGCTGATTATGGCGGCGTGGCAAAGAACCCCGCCTTCGTCGGTCACGATAGCCGAGGCTTTCTTGCAAGCTAGAATGGTCGAGGGAGTGGTCATCTCGGTTACCAGGATATTTCCTGCTTTAAATTTTTTGACTTTAGCCATCAAATCCCGGACATTGTGCCGTATCAACTCGGCTTTTCCTTTAACAATCCCCGGTTGCGCGGGTAAACCTTTTAATTCCTTACCGGTTTTAGTCATACTTTTTACCAGTTTCCAGGCTTGTTTAAAGTCCTGATCCACCAAAAGTTCGTTGTGTCCGTTAAGATTCAGTAAAGCGTAGCCTTTTTGCCTTTGCGCTATCTTTTTACTATTGACCAGCTTGCCCTTAAATAAATTTTTAGTCTCAGAATGAGTATAGAAGAACCAATCGCCAGGTTTAATCCCGTAACGCCTGACATTCTCTTTTAAAACATCGTGTAAAACCAGTGGGAAAAACGACTCCACAGCCTTCCTTAATTTAAAACGAGCTTGGCCGACCTCCAAAAACGACTTTTTTAACTCGCTATTGTTTCGGTTTTCAAATTTTTGAAGTTTAGCGGCTTCGGTTTTGGTATATAAACCACTGAATCTGCAAATCAAAGCTACCAAAGTGTTGAAAGCCTCGTAAAAAGCTTTATTTGATAAAGATTTCAAATCGTATTTTTTAAATTCTTTTTCCGCCCGCTTCATCTCAGTTACTAATTCGTCCGATTTTTCGATAAACTTTTTGAAATTTTCCGATTTACTAAAATAACGATAACCGCTTTCCTGCTCTTTTTTGATCCTCTGGTTCACGTAATAACAATGCGTGACGTTATTTTTGGCAAGAAACAAGAATCCCTGACCCGGAATAAAATGTCTGGGATCAGTCAGCCAAAACAAAGGCATGCGATATTCCCTTGCCCAAAATTCAATGGATTTGATCCGCGAAAGAGGCATACTAAGCGCGTTTTAAAACTTTTACGATCCCTTTTTCCACGTCTACCTCCACCTCGTCGCCGTCGCGTAAGACATTCGTCCCATTTTTTGTCCCAATGACACAGGGAATTTTAAATTCGCGGGAAACGATGGCGGCGTGGCAGGTAATCCCGCCTTCATCGGTAACTATCGCTTTAACATCCTTAAGATATGGGATGAAGTGCGGCGTGGTTTGGATGGTGACCAAAATGTTCCCCGCCATGGACTGGCCCTTGGCAGACAGTTCGTCTTTATTTTTCACGACTATCACTTTGCCAGTAACGGAGCCATCGCCGACAAAAGCGACTTGGCCTTTAACCGAGCTCGAGGCCGCATCCTTCTCTTCCAAGGCCGAAAAATAGGCAACGACAGCATCAATCAAATTTTTATCATCCACCATGCGTCGATCATCATGTAAATCCAAATAAATAAAACCGTTTTCCTTTCTCGCATTAACTTTCGCGTCAACGTCAATCATCGCGCCATTTAACCAATCAAGAAATTCATGCAACGAGAGATGGCGCATGAGTTCGGGCGCGGGCGACTCTATCTTCCGATGGCTGGCCATAAACGTCAAAAATTCATACCACGCTTTGCCCAACAATTCTTCCTTCAATACGACCGTATTGCGCCAGGCGTCATGCACGTCCAGGATTGATTTGTATTCAGGCCCTACTCCCGCTTCGGTAAGCCCGATACCTAGTGAAAAAATGACGATGAATTGGGCGCCGTTCAAGGCATATGAATCTGCGACTTGTTTGAAGGCTGCAATAGCCTGAGTTTCATC
The DNA here is from genome assembly GCA_028715505.1 of Patescibacteria group bacterium. Classification (GTDB taxonomy): domain Bacteria; phylum Patescibacteriota; class Patescibacteriia; order 2-12-FULL-60-25; family 2-12-FULL-60-25; genus MWCR01. The sequence goes on along the minus strand of JAQURS010000001.1, from coordinate 2,686 downwards.
TCCTGTTTTCACTGCCCGGCCAAGAGCCTCGCACTCACCCGCGATACGCACCCAAAGCTCGTTGTTTTCTTTTATCCGGTCTGCAAGTATTTGGGGATTTTTAAGCACCATCTCGCGACTAGCTTCATGGAAAGCATTCGTTTGCGCCAGATTCATGGCTCGAACCGGCTGATCTTTGATTGGCACAAACACCGTTTCATACGCATCGATCCCTTGCATGTTTTTTACAAACCGCCTCACGCCATCCTGCCTGGCCGAATAAAAAAGCAAGGTCGTGTCCGCCCTGTATCGCAATACCCATTTCTGGGATTTTATAAAGGATAATACATTATCGCTTTCCATATCAGGCACGATTTATGATCTTCACGATCCCTTTGTCCGCATCCACTTCCACCTCGTCACCGTCGCGCAGAGTTACCGTCGCGTTTTTTGTCCCGATCACGCATGGGACTTTAAGCTCGCGCGAGATAATGGCCGCGTGGCTCAGAATGCCGCCCCGGTTGGTGACGATGGCGCCGGCTTTTTTCATTAAAGGCAAAAACCTGACGTCCGTGTTGTCGCAAACCAATATTTCGCCAGGCTGGATATCAGCCGATTCAATGTTTTCAACCGTGACGATCCTCGCGATTCCACGCGAGCTCCCCGGCTGGGCAGACGCGCCGCGCAATTCGCAGGATGAATCCGCCGCGCCCTCGTTCACCGACCAATCAGTCGAAAGGTATTTGGGCAAAAGGCGGTTGTAATCAATCATATGCAACTTGTCACCCGGCCAAACCGTGAATTCAAAATAATCCTTCAAATAATCGTGTGAAAATTCGCTATGTAATTTTTCCTTGAGGTTTTCCTGGGCCGCCTGATCGGGAATATATAGCAAATCAATCATCCTTCTTACTTGAGCTTCTGCTTCAGAATCGTGCTTTGACCATTTCCAATCCTTAAAATCAAATTCAAACTGGATCAGCTCCTCTACTGTTTCGCCGTGCGTTAGCTGGGAATGCATCCCGCGAATCATGTCGCCGTAAATCTTCTTGTCGGTCACTACCATAATGGCCGACCAAAGCAGCATTTCGCAATGCGAGCAAAGCTCGACTTTATAATCATTTGGATCAATCTCCTGTTTTAAAAACCAGTTTTCATAACAACCCCGAATTGAAACTCCCCGTTGCCTAAGCTTCGGGAGGTCGGGCTTGAGTGGGACCAGGCGGATGGCGCAAAGCTCATCTCCTCTATTTTCCAGTACATTCCGCCATTTCTCAGTCTTATCAGCCAAATCCCTGCCCGAAAAAGTCTCAAACTTTTCATAAGGGATACCCGCTTCTTGATTCAAAATCTCAAGACGATCAGTTTTATGGCTATCTTCCTCACGAAATCTTTTTGATTTTTCTTCCTCTCCAAGAGCAGCAAACCATTCCGTAAGCGACGGTTGGAAGGAGTTGATGACGGGCTTCATACGACCCGCATTCTATGCTCTGTTGAGTATTTTCACAATCCCCTTGTCGGCATCCACCTCCACCTCGTCGCCGTCATGAAGGACATCCGTTGCGTTTCCAACACCGACGATGCAGGGAATTTTCAATTCCCGACTTACAATCGCTGCATGAGAAAGAAGCCCTCCTTGGTTTGTGACGATAGCACCAGCTTTTTTACAGGCAGGCAACAGCTCCGGGGAAGTAGTTTCCGCTACCAATATCTGACCATTCTTCATACCATCCATAACCTCATTCAATCTATCGTAATGTCCTTCATAGCCAGAAAGCAAGACAATAACCTTCCCAATAGTTTTACCGGGCGAAACTGGGGTCCCGGTAATCAGTTCTTTAGATTGCTCGAAAGACTTCAATAAACTCTCAATAAGAGGCATTGCCTCTTCTCCCTCAGCTCGCAATTGCCGACACATGATAAAAGCCGTCTTCCTCTGCTCAATAATAGAATTTAAAACAAACCCATTATCGAACAACGACGTTATTTCATGACATGAGTAGCTCTCTAAAGCCGGAACTTGGATCGAAAATTGAGTTGAAATTTTATTTAAAAACTTGAATAAAAAACAATTCGAGCCGAAAAAGATTCTGTTCAAATGCTCTCTGGCTGTATTTTTAAGAGTTCCTATTGTTTCTAAATTGTTTTTGGCGCTTTTTTCTTTCAATAAAGCGGCCTTATCTAGATAATAAAACTCCGTAAAAATGTAAAAAGAATGATTACAGATAAACAATTCAAGACATTCGACGGCATCGCTCTTTTCTAAGTTGGTTTTATTTAAAATCTTATCTAATTTTCTGGCAGATTCAGTTATGTATTTATTGTAATTTTTTACGTAAGAATCAAACCTGATTTGATCCTTGATGAATTTAACCCCTTCACTCAAGCAATGACTAACATCTTCTTCATTGATATAGCTTTTCCAAGCTCCGTCATTAAATATGAAATAATAGTCAAACTGCTTGTAAGTTTCAGATAAAATGTCGGAAACTAAAAATTGAAGTCCCGGTACTTCGAATAATCTCCTAAGTTTTGGGAAATCCATATTATAAAGTAGTGATTGGCCTACTCTGCAAGATGTAAAACTCCCCTTTTTCCATGCCCCACTCGATGTCGCAGGGGAAACCGTAATGTTTTTCGATGTTGGCGCAGATTTCGGCGAGTTTGGAGATTTGAGCGCCGTTGATCTTCTGCTGTTCTTTTTTAT